>NZ_JBFRDA010000012.1:0-132474 GCF_052113345.1 Pseudarthrobacter sp. YAF2
CCCGGTCCCATTCCGAACCCGGAAGCTAAGACCCACAGCGCCGATGGTACTGCACCCGGGAGGGTGTGGGAGAGTAGGACACCGCCGGACAATCATTGGTCGAGGCCCCAACCACACGGTTGGGGCCTCCCACATTTAACACAACCACCGGCCGAACAGGCGCCCTAAAGGGGTGGATTTGGTCTCCGAATTCGGTGATTAACCTCAAAAAGTCGCGGAAACACGCGGAATTTGCGGATTAGAACGGCCCAAGCTGGTAAGTTTTCGAACAGTGGCTTGCGCGCACGCCGCGTGCAGGCTTCAGAATCAAGAATCGTCCAGGAGGACATAAATGGCTAAGAACCGTAGTGAACTTGTTGCAGAGGTAGCTGGCAAGGCCGGCACCAGCCAGGCTGCCGTCAACTCCGTCCTCGACGCTCTGTTCGAGGTTTTCGAGACTTCCGTCGCCGCCGGCGAGAAGATCACCATCCCGGGCTGGCTCGCCGTGGAGCGCACCGACCGTGCAGCGCGCACCGGCCGCAACCCGCAGACCGGCGAAACCATCCAGATCGCAGCAGGCCACAGCGTCAAGCTGACCGCCGGCTCCAAGCTGAAGGCTGCTGTCTCCAGCAAGAAGTAGTAAAGCGTCTCCCTGTCCGGCGCACAGCCGGCTGGAAAAGGAGCGGCAACCCCCGAGGTTGCCGCTCCTTGGCTTTAAGCCGGATTCGCGGCCCGGGCAGGCGTAGCGGACAATGGAATGGTGTCTTCTGCCGCCAAACCCCGTTCCACCGCGCCCCAGTCCGAACCTGGCAAGGGAGCCGCGATCCGGGACGCCGGGACCCGGGGGATCCCGTTGCCCTGGCAACTGGCAGGACTTGCAGCCCTCATCCTTGGGCTCACGGCAGCACTGCTCTTCTCCGGCGCCGCGGCAGCCCGCAGCGTCGCAGATCCCGGAGCCCTGGTCCGGTGGGGCCTCCCCATCAGTAAAGCCATCCACAACGTGTCCCTGGCGACCGTCGTCGGCGGCTTGATCTTCGCCGTCGGCATCCTCCCCAAGAACCTCAACGCCCGCACCCGTGACCGGGGAGCCTCACGGGATGCCGGGCCCGAGCACCCTGCCTTCACCCGGGTCCTGGCCGTAGCAGCCGCCGCAGGCGCGGTGTGGACACTGTCCGCCATCGCCGTCCTGGTACTCACGTACGCCGACGTCGCAGGCCAGGGACTTTCCGGGGACCCCGCCTTCACCCAGGCCCTGGTGTACTTCATGACTGACATCGAAACGGGCCGGGCCTGGCTCGCCGTCACCATCATCGCCGCCGTGGTGACAACCGCGCTCTTTGGCGTCAGGTCCCCCGGCGGGCTGTTCCTCACCCTCATCCTGGCCCTCATCGGCCTGGTTCCGGCAGCCCTGATCGGGCACTCTTCAAGCTCCTCGGACCACGAAGGGGCCATCAACTCGCTGGGCCTGCACCTGGTGGGCGTGAGCGCCTGGGTGGGAGGCATCATCATCCTGGCACTGCTGTCCGGCATCCTCACCGGGCCCAAGGCCGGCACGGCAGCAGACATTACCGAACCGACGCTCCGCCGCTTCTCCACGCTGGCAGGCTTCGCGTTCGTGCTGGTTTTCGCCTCCGGCATCATCAACGCCAGCATCCGCGTGACCAGCTGGTCAGACCTCTTCGGATCCGCCTACGGCCAACTGATCCTGGCTAAAACCGCGGGCGCGGTGGTGCTGGGCGGCATTGGCTTCATGCACCGCCAGTGGGTCATCCCGCAGCTCGGCCGCAAGGGCTCCACCATGTCCTCCCGGCGGGTGCTGTGGCAGCTGATCCTGGCCGAACTGCTGGTCATGGGAGCCACCTCCGGCATCGCCGTGGCCCTGGGCCGTTCGGCGCCGCCGCAGCCAACCACCCTGGCGCCGGATGCATCCCCCGCTTTCATCCTCAGCGGCTATGAGCTTCCGCCCGAGCTCACGCCAGAACGCTGGCTCACCGAGTGGCGCCTGGACTGGCTCTGGGTGGCCGTGGCGCTCTTCGGCCTGGTGGCTTACTTCCTGGGCGTGGCAAAGGTCCGCCGCCGCGGCGACAGCTGGCAATGGTTCCGCTCCGTGAACTGGGTCATCGGCCTGGTGGTGCTGACATACATAACGTCCGGGCCGCCGTCGGTCTATGGCCGCGTCCTGTTCTCCGCGCACATGGTGGACCATATGGCCCTGACCATGGTGGCGCCGATCTTCCTGGTCCTGGGTGCGCCGGTGACCCTGGCCCTGCGGGCCCTCCCCGCCCGCAGTGACGGCTCCCGGGGCGCGCGCGAGTGGCTGATGGTCTTTGTGCATTCAAAGTTCTCGCAACTGGTGACGCATCCCTTGTTCGCGGCCGCAAACTTCGCCGGCTCGATCGTGCTGTTCTACTACTCGGACCTGTTCGGATACGCGATGCGCGAGCACGTAGGCCACGAGCTGATGAACCTGCACTTCCTGCTCACCGGCTACATTTTCGTGCTGACCATGATCGGCACCGACCCGCTGCCGCGCAGGGCGCCCTACCCCATGCGGCTGCTCCTGCTCCTGGCGACCATGGGCTTCCACGCCTTCTTCGGTGTCTCCATCATGGGCGGCACAGGCCTGCTGGCGGCGGACTACTTCGGCAACCTCGGCCGCGCCTGGGGACCGTCCGCCCTAGGTGACCAGCAGGCAGGCGGCGCCGTGGCATGGGGCATCGGCGAGGTGCCCACGCTCCTGGTGGCGATCGGCGTCGCCATCATGTGGTCCAGGTCGGACCAGCGGGAGACGAAACGCGTGGACCGCGCGGCGGACAGGAATAACGACGCCGATCTGGCCGCTTACAACGATATGTTTGCCAAATTGGCTGAACGCGACGCCAAGCTGGCTGACCGCAACAAGCTGGAAGGACGCTGATGAGCGAAACCGTACGCACGCACGCCCGGGTCCGGGCCTCCGAACTGGTGGGCCGCAACTGGTTGAACACCGGAGGCAAGAGCCTGGATCTCGAAGCCTTGCGCGGCAAGATCGTGCTGCTGGACTTCTGGACCTTCTGCTGCATCAACTGCCTGCACGTCCTGGATGAGCTGCGGCCGCTGGAAGAGCAGTACTCGGATGTCCTGGTCACCGTCGGGGTCCACTCGCCCAAGTTCGAGCATGAAGCGGATCCGGTGGCGTTGGCGGCCGCCGTTGAGCGGTACGAGATCCACCACCCCGTCCTGGACGATCCCGAACTGGACACCTGGAAGGCCTACACCGCCCGCGCCTGGCCCACCCTGGTGGTCATCGACCCCGAGGGCTACATCGTGGCGCACCTGTCCGGCGAGGGTCACGCGGACGGGCTGGCGGTGCTGATCCCCGAACTCATCGCCGAACACGAGGCCAAGGGCACCCTCCACCGGGGTTCCGGCCCGTACGTGGCGCCCGAGGCGACCTCCGGCACGCTGCGTTTCCCCGGCAAGGCGCTGTTCCTGCCGCCGGGCCGCGGCTCCATGGCCGTGGCGGGAACGTCCGACGCCGGCAGTTCCGCGGGTGCCGCAGCCGCGGATGGGGCCAGCAAGGGTTCCTGGCTGGTCACCGACACCGGGCACCACCGCCTGGTGGAGCTCGGCACGGACTTCCAGACTGTCCTGGCCACCTTCGGCTCGGGCACCAAGGGCCATGCCGACGGTCCGGCCGCCGGTGACGACGCCACCGCCAGGTTCAACGAGCCTCAGGGCCTGGTGCTGCTCCCGGAAGACGTGGCAGCCAAGGCGGGGTACGACGTCGTCATTGCAGACTCCGTGAACCACCGCCTCCGCGGACTTTCCCTCAGCTCCGGCAAAGCGTCCACGTTGGCCGGCAACGGCATCCAGCGCCTGCTGGAAACCGGCCCGGCACGGGTGGACGAGGAGGCGGCCGGCTTCACCGGACTCCTGGGCGGACACCCCCTGGAGGTCTCACTCAGCTCACCGTGGGACGTCGTATGGTCGCGCAAACTCAACGCTGTGGTGGTGGCCATGGCCGGCACTCACCAGATTTTCAGCTTCGATCCCGTGACCGGCGCCGTGGCCATCTTGGCCGGCAACGGGCTGGAAGGCCTGCTGGACGGTCCGGCCCACGAGGCCTGGTTCGCCCAGTCTTCCGGCCTGGCCGAGGACGCCGACGGCAACATCTGGGTTGCCGACTCCGAGACGTCCGCCATCCGCAAACTGGTCATTGGCGAGGACGGCTCGGTAACTGTTGAATCCGCCGTCGGCAAGGGACTGTTCGACTTCGGTTTCCGCGACGGCCCGGCCGCCGAGGCCCGGCTGCAGCACCCACTCGGTGTGACCGTCCTGCCCGACGGTTCCGTGGCCATCGCGGATACCTACAACGGAGCCGTGCGCCGCTACGACCCCGTATCCGGTACGGTGTCCACCCTGGCCCGTGGCCTCGCCGAGCCCTCCGACGTGATCGTGGACCACACGCAGTCCGCCGGCTCGGAGCCGCTGCTGGTGGTGGTGGAGGCCAACAAGCACCAGCTGGTGTACGTGCCCATCCCCAAGGAAGCGCAGCAGGTGGATGAGGGCGCGTCCCAGACCCACCGGCCCAAGAGCCCCGTGGCGGCGGGACCGCTGGAGCTGGCGGTCCGTTTCACGGCTCCCACCGGGCAGAAGCTCGATGACCGGTGGGGCGATCCCACCCAGCTGAAGATCTCCTCCACCCCGCCCGAGTTGCTGGTTTCCGGCGGCGGAACGTCGGTGGGGCTGCTGCGCACCCTTGAGTTGTCCCCCGACGTTCCCGAGGGCGTGCTGCACATTACCGCCCGCGCCGCGGCGTGCGACGGACCCGAAACCGAGGACGGCGAGATCCCCGATCATGCAGCCTGCCACCTCTACCAGCAGGACTGGGGTATCCCGGTGGTCCTGCAGGCCGACGGCGACACTGAGCTGGTCCTGGACCTCCGCGGTATGGACTGACCCGGCCGCTGCTGTCCTGAAAGGCTGCTGCCCCCGACCCACGCGTCACGGGCAGCAGCCTTTCGCGTCTCCGGCGTACGGGCAGCCCCGCAATTCCGCGGTCCGGGCCACCTGAGTGTCCGGAAACTGTGCTCCGCGTGACGCCGCCGTGGCCTTCTGTATTCCACATAGAGCCTGCAGCGGCTGTCCCAACGTGCCAGAGGAGCCCAGCATGGCCGGATGGATATCCTCAAAGCCCTCGAGGTTTGTGGCGGAGCAGCGCGGCGGCCCGCCTTGGCCAGGCTAGGCGTGGATGATGCCGCACTTAGGCGGGCGGTTCGGAGAGGGCTGCTGCAACCAGGCCGCGGGCTCTACGCGCTTCCGACGGCGCCTCCGGACCTGGTTGCCGCCCTGAGGAACCGCGAGCTGCTGACGTGTTCCAGTGCCACCACGTTCTACAACTTGTGGTCGCTGCCGTCCGACGGACGACGCCATGTTTATCATCGCCGCCAAGAGGCTGTCTGCGGCGACAGCGCCCACCATGCCGGTCTCCTCCTGCCGCCACCACAGTTTCAGCCCGTTGCCGCCCTGGCGGATGTGCTGATCCATGCCCTGCGATGCCTGCCTTTCGCGGAGTCACTGGTCATAGTGGAGTGCGCCGTAGCCCGCGGCGACATGACGGTGGATTTCCTGCGCAGGCGGTTGCCCGGAAACCGGAACGGTACAGCCAGGGCTGTTCTGGACTGGGTGGATACCGGGGCGGACTCGCTCTTGGAGACGTTAGCACGGACCTACTTCCGGCAGGCCGGAATCCATGTGCAACCTCAGGTGTATCTGGAACGTGTTGGGTACGTCGACCTGCTGCTGGACGGGTGGCTGGTCGTGGAACTGGACGGACGGCACCACGCCGACTGGAAACAGGTTCAAAAAGACCATCGCCGCAACAATGAGTCAGTCCTGCAGGGGTATACGGCCCTCCGCTACTACTACGGTGACGTGGTCTACCGGCCCCAGGAGATGGTGGCTCAGGTGATTGCTGTCCTCAACCGGCGGCGGTAGCGGAACGACAGCGTCACGCAGAGCACGGATTCCCGGTCTCCGGGCTGGTGGAGGCCTGGAACGCCGGGGGCCGCGGGACTTGCCACCGCCCGAAGCATGCCTGGCGTGACGCCGAAAGCCGAAACCGGTGCTAGAAGCTCAGCATCGGGGTGACCTTGACCGTGTCACCGGCGACGTCCAGGCGGGTGGTGAAGCTGAAGTCCACTTCCGCGTCGAGGGGGTACCAGGCCCCGGTAAAGGCATTCTGCTGGAGCGCCTCCACCCTGGCCTTGCCGTCCAGCGGGGCCACCACCCAGCGGCCGTCGAACGGCTCCACCGAGACGCCCGGGTATTCGGTGACGGTCCACTTGATGGTGCCGTCCTGGACCCTGTTGTTGCTGGCGTAGTAGAAGGGGCAGTCCGGCTGGAGCTTCTGTTCCTTGACGGCCTCCGCCGCGCACCCGTCGAGGAATTCACGGACCTTGGCCGCAACGTCGCTCTTCAGCTTGTCCGTGGCCTGGGTCAGCAGGTTGAGCGGGGCCACGGGGGTGTCCTTGGAAGTGACTGTGGCGCGGGTGGCCGGCGCCGCGAAGTACTGCCCGTCAAGGGAGGCCTCGTACTCGCCCGGATAGAACACGGCAAAGGAGTTGCGACCGCCCGGCATGTTCACCGGAACACCGTTGACGGTGGCCTCATTGGCGTTGACCACGGTCATGTCCACCGTGGGCAGCCGGGACGGGACAAAGGCCCAGGTGTTGAAGAAAAGCCATTCGGTGCCGGTCTTTTGCAGCAGGAATTCGGTATGCAGCCGGCTGCCGTCGATCGTGTACTCCAGGGGCACCATCACCTGGTTGCCGGAGCGTTCCTCAGGATCGCCGACGTCCACGTTGGACAGCCGGGAAGCGGCCGTCTGCAGCCCGCTGCCGTCAAGCATCGCGGCGTTGCCGGGCGGGACAGTGGCACGCAGAATCCCCAACGCACGGCCGCCATCACCGCTCCGCAGCGCGTCCAGATACTCCCTGACGGGCTGCTGCGGACTGGCCACGGTGTTGTTCACGATGTTGATGGCCACGATGGCCCCGGCGATGGCAAGCATGAGGCCCAGCAGCCATCCGGCCGCGATCCTCACCAACGCTTGACTCATCTGCACGTTTCTTACAGTAACGGCAGTGCGGACACACTCTAAAGTTGGTGTCCCCCCTCATCCGGCGGGCGGGACACCGATAAGGCCCGGCGGCGGGTGGCCGGCTTAGCTCCAACCGTCGCTTTACGGAGTTTCGCGGCCGGGCAGCAGGGACCTGGTACGGGTCAGCGGCGGCGGCGCCGGGTGGAAGAGGTGCCGAACACGCCGCGGAGCAGTTCGCGTCCCAACTGGGTGCCCATGGACCGCGCCATGCTCTTCAGCCCACCACCCAGGGCTCCACCGAGCACGCCGCCCAGATCACCCATCATGCCGCCCGACTGCGGCTGCGGCTCGGACTGCGGCTGCGGCTTGGGCTGCGGCTCGGGAGCGCGGGGCGCGGGCGGCGGGGTTGGCGCGGGCCTGCTGCTGGGCCGGCCCAGGATCTCCTCTTCGATCCGGCGGGCCTCGGCGTCAACGTCATAGCCGGCCGGTGCAGCCTGGCCCGCAGGTCCGCCGCCGGACGGTTCCGGCGCGGCCGGGCCGGTGGGCGCCGCCCCCTTGCCGGTCAGCTTCTCGTAGGCGGACGGGTTATCCACCGCCGTCCCGTACTTGCCCAGCAGCGCAGAGCCGGCCACCGTACTCCGCACCAGGGCGTCCTCGGCGGGTCCCATCACGGACTCCGGTGCGCGGAGCCGCGTGAGGGCCACGGGCGTGGGCGCGCCCTTCTCATTCATGACGGTAATGACGGCCTCGCCGATTCCGGCCGAGGTCAGGGTTTCCTCGAGGTCGTAGTCGCTGAGCGGGAACGTGGACACCGTGGCCTTCAGCGCCTTGGCGTCCTCGGGGGTGAACGCGCGCAGGGCGTGCTGCACCCGGTTGGCCAGCTGGCCAAGGACGTCGGCGGGGACGTCCTTGGGGGTCTGTGTGACGAAGAAGATGCCCACGCCCTTGGACCGGATCAGCCGGACTGTGGTGGTGATGGCATCCAGGAAAGCCTTGGAGGCGCCGTTGAAGAGCAGGTGTGCCTCGTCCAGGAAGAACACGAGCTTGGGCTTGTCCAGGTCTCCGGCCTCGGGCAGGTCCTCGAACAGGTCTGCCAGCAGCCACATCAGGAAGGTGGAGAACAGCATGGGCTTGGTCTGCAGCGTCGGCAGCTCCAGGCAGGTGACCACGCCGCGTCCGTCCGGAGCAGTGCGGAGAAGCTCGGCCGTATCGAACTCCGGCTCCCCGAAGAACTTCTCCAGCCCCTGCGCCTCAAGGTTCACCAGTTCGCGCAGGATCACCCCCGCGGTTGCCTTGGACAGGCCGCCGAGTTCCTCGAGCTTGTCCTTGCCTTCGTCCGAGGTGAGGAACTGGATGACGGCGCGCAGGTCCTTGAGGTCGATGAGCTCCAGGCCGTTCTTGTCCGCGAAGTAGAAGACCAGTTGCAGGCTGGATTCCTGCGTGTCGTTCAGTTCCATGATGCGCGAGAGCAGGATGGGCCCGAAGGAGGTGACCGTGGCACGGACCGGGACACCGTTGCCGTCGCCGCCCAGGGCGAGGAACTCCACCGGAAACGCCCTCCCCTCCCATGGCTGGCCGATGCCTTGGGTGCGGGCGGTGAGTTTGTCGCTTCCGACGGCGGCTGTCGCCAGCCCGGAGAGGTCGCCTTTGATGTCGGCCAGGAAGACTGGGACGCCGGCGGTGGAGAGTTGTTCGGCCATCATGTGCAGCGTGACGGTCTTGCCTGTACCAGTGGCGCCGGCCACCAGCCCGTGCCTGTTCATCATGGCCAGCGGCAGCCGAACCGGCGCGTCCTTGTGGAGTTCGCCGTCGATGATGGCGGCCCCCAGCTCGATGGTGGCGCCTTCCAGCGTGTAGCCCTGCTGGATGGTGGCAAGCTTCTCTGCTGTGGTTTTCGTGGCCATGGCGCTAGCTTAGCGGCGGCCTGCTCCGGATGGCGCGGTACCCGCCCGGTCTGTTCCGCGGTACGGCGGGCAGCTCCTTGGTGAATGCCAGGGGCCCGATGGTTTCCGGGTCTGCCGCCAGGTCGAACTGCGCCAGGTAACCGGTGTCCAGGTAGAGGTGCTTGGCCTCCGGCTGCCGAGGGCCGGTGGTGAGGTACAGCCGGGTGTAGCCGCGGGCGGCGGCCAGGGCTTCGAGTTCGGCGAGCACCAGGCGTCCCAGTCCACGACGGCGGTGGGCCGAGTGCGTCCAGATCCGTTTCAGTTCCGCCGTGGTGGGGTCGTACCGGCGGAACGCGCCGCCGGCGATCGACTCGCCATTTTCCTGGATTACCAGGAGGGCGCCGTTCGGCTCCTCGAATTCGGCCGCCGGGTAGCGGTTCAGCTCCTCCGCCGCGGCGCCGCGGCCAAACAGGTCCCCGTAGCGGGTGTCATATTCGACGGCGAGTTCGTCCAGGAGGGGGCGGACGCGGGGATCGTGCATGGGCAGGGTGAGGACCGTCAGGGCGGCGCGGTCCAGGGGCCTCGGACGGAGGCCGGGTTCTGCGGTCACTGGTCTTTCCTTGTCACTGGTCAGTTGTTTCCGGCGGCGGCTGGTTCTGGAGTTGCTGGTTCTGAAGTTACCGGGTCCGACGGTATGGGGGCGGACGCGTGGGACAGGTCCCGGGCAGCACCGAGGATGGTACGGGCCAAGGCATCATTTTCCCGGAACGGTGCGGCGTTCGTGTGCGGGCGGGCGAAGGCACCGGCGCCCCAGCCGGACGTTCCAGGACCTACGCCGAAGAGGGTGGGCCGCGGGTTCCCGCCGGAATCCACCAGCTGGTGCCGGGCCGAGACCAGCAGCTTCCCGGTGGAGTGGATGCCATCGGAGGTCAGCAACTGCTGCTCGGTGCCCAGGCCGCTCCGATGCAGTGAGGCGAGGACAGGGTTGAGCGAGCGGGCCACCGACGTGGATGGGAGCCGTGCCTCGATCAGGGCCGTGGCCGCAACCGAGACTCCCGACTGCGGGGACGACGCAACAAACAACCCGGTGGTTTCGTCGTCGGTGACGTTGAGGCCCGGGCCCAGGAACTGCAGCAGCCCGGCCCGGTGCAGCGCCAGCATTTGGCGCAGCCGGTGCGGCGGGGGACCGGAATCGACGAAGCTGAAGAAGCCGTGCCACCAGCCATGGACCACTTGCTGGGAGCGCGCGTTCAACCGTTCCGGCGGAACCACACGGCCCACCTCCATGTATACGTGCAGCAGCGCCAGGAACAGGGCCAGCGTCTCGGGGTGGTCCGGGCTGTCACGCAGCGCAAGGTCGCGTTCGATGTACCCGGCCACGGCGTCCTGCACGTCCTGGTGGTCCGCGAAGGTGAGGCCGTCGAATGGCCGGTCCAGCCGTTCCAGGTCCAGGTGCAGGGCGGGGTCCAGGACGGCGGCCGCAACCAGCGATGCGCGCCCGCTGCTGTACCAGTCCAGCTCTGCGTAGCGGGCGGCGAACTCGTCCCAGCCCATGGCGGCGCGTTCGGGGCTGCCCGTCAGGAGCTCGCGGTAATAGGAGTAGCCGGCTTCCTTGGCAATGAGCGGCCACAGGTGCCGGCGGAAGTCCAGTTCACCGTGCTGCTGCAGCAAGAAGTCCACCGCGGCTTTGGTGAAGAACTGCAGCGGTCCCGGCGTCTGCCCGCGCAGGGCTGCGGAAATCTTGGAGTGGTACGGCAGGCCCCGGCGCGAGCCGGCCCACAGCCGTGGTTCGCGGTCGGACGGAAGGTATCGGAGCCCGCCGTCGGACGTTTCCTGGAACCTGCCGCCGCGGCCCTCCATGAGCAGGACCAGCAGGTCCACGAAGGCCAGGCCCATCCCGGTGACGATCACGTCCTGCCCGGCGGCGATGGGGGAGTAGTCGACGTCGGTGGTGTAGCCGGGTGCCGCGTGGTAGCCGCCGTGCCGGGCAGCAAAGTCCGAGAACCCCGCGGATTCAGCGTCCGGGCGCGAATCGGTGTGGCCCAGCGCGGTCACCACGATGTCCGCGTGCAGGGTCCGGCCGTTGCCCAGCTCGACGTCGTGCCCGCCGTCGGCCCGGGGCGTGATGCCCACGGCCGTGGTGCGGTGCACGGTGACGCTGCGGCCCAGCGACCTGGCGGCCCGGCGGAAGAACCACTCCAGGTACTGGCTCTGCAGCCGGCGGGTGGGAAACGTGGTACCGGTGAGGGCCCGGAGCTGGTCCCAGAGCGGCTGCGGGAAGTCCGGGACATCGATGATGGAGGCGTCCAGGACGCCGGCTGCCCATTCGGCGAGCCCCGGTCCCGGCGCGGCAGGACCCTCGCAGTCCACCGATCCGTCCGTGAACATGGTGATGTCAGCTGCCATGGAGTTGAGCAGGAGGCCGGGGTCCTGGTCGTACCGCCAGATGCGGCCCGACCCCGGGATGTGCGGTTCCACCACATGGACCTGCAGAGGGCCGGAAAAGACGTCCGGCCGGTTGGCCGCGATCCGTTCCAGCACGCCCGCCGTGCGCGGTCCGCCGCCGATGAAGACGATGGCCGGGATGGTGGCTGGCATGGGTACTCCTGACGGCCGGGGCTGGGTTGATTGCCCATGCTAGGCAGCCGTGACGACGGCGGTCGAGCGCCTGGTCACGGCCGTTAACCCCGCGTCACAGCGCGTTAAGGGACGCAAAAAACCGACGCATGACGCCGTGCGAAGCCCCGTGAACTATTGCAACCTGCCGCCTTGCTGGCCCGTTCCGGCCGGTCCTAGATTTGCAGCCAGCACTGGCCGCCACGCCCTGTACCCAGGGGTTGCGGCCACACGGAAAAACCCAGCACGAGAAGCGAGGTGGCGTATGAGTTCAGCAACAAGGGTGGCGCAGTCACAACAGTCGCAGCCGGTACCGGTGGCTGACGCGCCGCCGGCCGTCATTGGCGGCTCCGGCGCCGGCGGCTCCAGCACGGGAGCGCCGGCGCGGGTGGCGAAGGACTACTCGTCCTACCGGGTGGTGGCAGCCAGGCATCCGTGGCGCTGGGTGGGGACTGCCGTCGTCGCGCTCGGTGTCCTGGCCGTTGCCTGGTCCCTGGCCACCAACCCGCGCTGGGAATGGGGGGTGGTGGCCCAGTGGTTCACCGCCCAGTCCGTGGTCAACGGGCTGGTGGAAACACTCAAACTGACGGCCATCTCCGGCGTCCTCGGGTTCGTGCTCGGCTTCATCCTGGCGCTCATGCGGCTCTCGGTATCGCCGCTGCTGGTCTCGGTGTCCTGGACGTTCTCTTGGATCTTCCGGTCCACGCCGCTGCTGGTCCAGATGCTCCTCTGGTACAACCTGGGCTACCTGTACGAAAAGATCAGTCTGGGGATCCCGTTCACGGATGTCCTGTTCTTCGAGGTGCAGACCACCACGCTGATCAGCCAGTTTGCGGCGGCCGTGCTGGGCCTGACCCTGAACCAGGCCGCCTACTCGGCCGAGATCATCCGCGGCGGCATCCTGTCCGTGGACCAGGGCCAGCTGGAGGCAGCGGCCGCACTGGGGATCCGTGCCTGGCGCCGCTCCACCCGGATCGTGCTGCCGCAGGCCATGCGCGCCATCCTGCCCACGGCGTTCAACGAGATCATCGGCCTGGTCAAGGGCACCTCGATCGTCTACGTCCTGGCCTACTCGGAGCTGTTCTACACGGTCCAGGTCATTTACAACCGCACCCAGCAGGTCCTGCCGCTGCTGCTGGTGGCCACGCTCTGGTACATCGTGATCACCTCCGTGCTGAGCGTCTTCCAGTACTACATCGAACGGCACTACTCCAAGGGTGCGGTGCGCAACCTGCCGCTGACGCCCCTGCAGAAGGCCCGCAAATTCTTCGCCACCCACGCGGCAGTGCCCAACCGGAGGAACAACTAATGACTGCAACCCCCGCTCCCGCCGCCACCCGCGGCCTGGTGGAGATCACCGGCGTGCGTAAATCCTTCGGCGCCACGGAAGTCCTCAAAGGCGTCAGCCTCACCGTGGCACCGGGCGGGGTGGCCGTGATCGTGGGCCCGTCCGGCTCCGGCAAATCCACCCTGCTGCGCACCATCAACCACCTGGAAAAGGTGGACGGCGGGCACATCACCATCGACGGGCAGCTGGTGGGCTACAAGCTCCGCGGCGACCGGCTGCACGAGCTGCGGGAAAAGGAGATCCTGAAACAGCGCACCGAGATCGGCATGGTGTTCCAGAACTTCAACCTGTTCCCGCACCTCACCGCACTGGAGAACGTCGCCGAAGCCCCCGTCGTCGCCCACGACGCCGGCAAAGCGCGGCGAACCAAGGAGGAAGCCCGCCGCCGCGGCCTGGAACTCCTGGACCGGGTGGGCCTCAAGGACCGTGCGGACGCCTATCCCCGCCAGCTCTCCGGCGGCCAGCAGCAGCGCGTCGCGATTGCCCGCGCCCTGGCACTGGACCCGAAAATCCTGCTCTTCGACGAGCCCACCTCCGCCCTGGACCCCGAGCTGGTCAACGAAGTGCTGGACGTCATCCGTGAACTCGCCACGTCCGGCACCACGCTGATCATCGTCACGCATGAGATGGGCTTCGCCCGCGATGTGGCGGACACCGTGGTGTTCATGGACCAGGGCCAGATCGTGGAACAGGGCACCCCGCAGGACATTTTCAGCAACCCGCAGGAACCGCGCACCCGGAGCTTCTTCTCCAAGGTGCTCGAACCGGCCTTCAACATCTAAAGGACCGCCCCATGGCTTTCTCCACCCTCGGCCTCCGTCGCAGCCGCGCACTCGCCGTGCTTCCCGCCGTCGTACTCCTTGGCACCGGACTCCTTGGCTCAGCCGCGCTGGCAGGGTGCGCCGATCCCGGCGCCTCGGCCGCCGGCAACCCGAGCGGAGGAGCGCAGACGACGGCGGCACGCAACGGCGTGGTCTACAACACCTCCCCGGACCAGCAGCGGATCCGGGCCGCGAAGGATCCCGCGCTCGCCGCCAAGGTTCCCGCGCTGATCAGCAAGGACGGCAAGCTGACCGTGGCCACCACGGCCGGTTCCATTCCGCTGTCCTTCCATGCCACGGACGACAAGACGCCGATCGGCTCCGAGCTGGACATCGCCCAGCTGGTGGCGGACAAGCTGGGCCTGGAGCTCGACGTCCAGGTCACGTCCTGGGAGAACTGGCCGCTGAAGACCCAGTCCGGCGACTTTGAGGCCGTGTTCTCCAACGTGGGGGTGAACAAGGACCGGGTGAAGCTGTTCGACTTTGCCAGCTACCGCGCCGCCTACATGGGCTTTGAGGCCAAGAAGTCCGCCAGCTACGACATCAAGGGCGCGGACGACATCTCCGGGCTGAAGGTCTCCGTGGGGTCCGGCACCAACCAGGAGAAGATCCTGCTGGCCTGGAACAAGGAACTGGAAGCCAAGGGCAAGGCTCCGGCCACCCTGCAGTACTACTCGTCCGACGCGGACACCATCCTGGCGCTGTCCTCCGGCCGGACCGACCTCAACATCGCACCCTACCCGTCCACGGTGTACCGGGAAAACACCCGCGACGACCTGAAAGTGGTAGGCAAGGTCAACGCCGGCTGGCCGTCCGAAACCCTGGTGGCTGCCACCACGCTGCGGGGCAACGGCCTGGCACCGGTCATCTCCGAGGCCCTCAACTCGGTCATCAAGGACGGCTCCTACGGGAAGGTGCTGGAACGCTGGGGCCTGTCCGAGGAGGCGCTGCCGGAATCCAAGACCATCACGGATGAAAACTACGCGGCCACCCAGGCCACCCCATCAGCCACGCCGTCCGGGAAGGCATCATGAACGCGGTACACACAGGACGGGCAGGGTTCCTTGCCATCGAGCTCGACGGCGCCGGCTGGGACGGTGCGGACCTCACCCGGGCCGTGCTGGCAGCAGAGTCAGCCGGCTTCCACGCCGCCACGTTCACCGACGCACCGGTGCCCGGCCGGGCCAACGCCCTGCAGCGCGCAGCCTTCGCGGGGCCGGTGACCCGCAGCATTGTGCTGGTACCCGAGGTGGACACCGTATACACCGAGCCGTTCCACGTTTCCACCCAGCTGGCCAGCCTGGACTGCGTGTCCGGCGGCCGGGCCGGGTGGATCGCCACCGCCGCCGAGGCACCGGAGGAGGCTGCCGCCGTTGGACGCCCGTCCGTGACCGGCGCCGCTCTGGGCCAGGAAGCCGCGGCGTCCATCGAGGTGTCCCGCCGGCTGTGGGATTCCTGGGAGGACGACGCCGTGATCCGCGATGTTGCCACCGGCCGGTATATCGACGTGGACAAGCTGCACTACGCGGATTTCCAGACGCCTGCCGAATTCGCCGGCGCGGGGTATTCCGTCAAGGGCCCGTCCATCATTCCGCGGCCGCTCCAGGGGCAGCTGCCGGTGCTGGTTCCGGCGTCCCTGCTCGGAGAAGTCCCGGCGGACACCGTGGACGCCGTCCTGGTGTCCGCCCCTGCCGCAGAACTGCTGGCGGCGGAGGTCCGCGACGTCCGGGCCCGGGTGGGTGCCTCCGTTGCGGTGATCGCCGAGCTCGACGTCGTCCTGGACGCCCGTGGCCAGGCTGCGGCCGGGCGGCTGGCCGGTTTGGGGACCGAGCGGGCCGTCTATGCCGGTTCTGCTGCCGGCCTCACCGACTTTCTCGCGGAACTCCTGACGGAGGCCGACTGCATGCGGCTGCACCCGGCGTCGCTCACCGTTGACCTGGAGGAGCTGGGCCGGCTGGTGCTGCCGGATCTTCGCCGCCGCGGAGCGCTCCGGCCGGTGGTCCAGGATGGGACCTTCCGCGACCTGCTGGGGCTTCCGCGCCCAGCCAGCCGCTACGCAACCGCCTCTGCTGCGCCCGCCGGCGCCGGAAAGTAAGGGAAAACCATGACACAGCACATCCGTGCTAAATCCGAGGTCTTTGTGCCGTCCGGCCAGATCCAGTTCGGCGTCTTCTTCCAGGGCGTCAACTCGGGCACCATCTGGAAGGCGGCGGAATCCGGCTCGCAGACGGACTTCGAATCGTTCCGCCGGATCGCCCAGACCGCCGAGCGGGGGCTGTTCGCGGCGTTCTTCCTGGGGGAGGGGCTGCGCCTGCGGGAGCATCTGGGCCGCCCGCACGCGCTGGACGTGGTGGGCCGGCCGGACGCGCAGACCATGCTCGCGGCCCTGGCCTCGGTCACCAGCAACATCGGGCTGGTGGCCACCCAGAACACCACGTACAACGATCCCGCAGACCTGGCGCACCGGCTCGCGTCGTTGGACCTGATCTCGGGCGGCCGTGCCGCATGGAACATCGTGACCACTGACAATGCCTGGACCGGGGCGAACTTCCGCCGCGGCGGCTACCTGGACCACGCGGACCGGTACAAGCACGCGGAGGCGTTCGTTGAGACCGCCAAGCGGATCTGGGATTCCTGGGAGACGCCGGCCGGTCCGGCCCGCAGGGTGCTCCACGAGGGCCAGCACTACACGGTGGACGTGACGCCGCGGCTGCCGCGCAGTGCCCAGTACCGGCCGGTGCTGTTCCAGGCCGGCGACTCCCCGGAAGGCCGCAACTTCGCGGCCCGGCAGGCGGACGTGGTCTTCTCCGCCCACCCCAAGTTCGACGACGCCGTGGAGTTCCGCAAGGACCTGGTGGAGCGGTCAGTGGCCGTCGGCCGCGGGGCGAACGCCGTACAGATCATGCCGGCCAGCGAGTTCATCCTGGCACCCACCGCCGCCGAAGCCGCGGAGAAGAAGGAGTGGGTGCGCAGCCTGCAGATCGGCCCGCAGCAGGCCATCGCCTACCTGGAGCAGTTCTGGGGCCGCGAGCTGTCTTCCTACGATCCGGACGGCCCGCTGCCGGAGATCGACCCCGTGGTGGAGGAAACGTCCGAAACCCGGGGCAGCGGTTTCCATGGCGCCAAGGCCCGGCAGTTGGCGGACCAGTGGCGGGCTGAGGCCAAGGACAGGGGGCTGTCCATCCGGCAGTTCGTCACCTCGAAGACCGCGCGGATCGATTCCACCTTCACCGGCTCCTACACCGCCGTGGCCGACCACCTGGCCGAGTACGCCAGGGTGGGTGCCGTGGATGGGTTCAACATTTCACCGTGGCTGATCCCCACCGGCCTGGACGACATCGTGAACCATCTGGTCCCGGAATTGCAGGAACGCGGCGTGTACCCGACCGAGTACCGGGGCAGCACGCTCCGCGAGCACCTCGGCTTGGAGACTCCGGTGCGGACCGCCGATGAGGCCGCCGCGGCGGTCCGCGCCTGATGCGCCGGGCCGGTTTCGCTGGGAGGGACGGTTTTGCTGGGAGGGACGACGACGGCGGCGAAGTAAGTGCCGTCGTCGTCCCTTCCTGCGGAGAAGCCGCCTTGGGGAACGGTTCGCAGGGGACCGCCAGGCTCCAGCTGACGGTATGGGAGCAGTGGGTTTAGGCAATTGCGTAAACGCAATGGCTCGCAAGTAGGTGTAGGTGGCAGTCCAAGGAAACCTTGCGATTCGCTAAAATTAGGGACCAACTTATCCCTTGCATAACCGCAACAGTTGCTATTAAATGAAGGCATGGCCCGCGTGAGGGGCCCGTCAGCAGGCCAACCTCGCTGATTGCACCGCCGCACTGACGGCACCCCCGCGAAGACCTTCTCATTCCGTCCTGTGGCGGAAGCGCCCCACTTGGGTCCGCGGAAGAGTAAAGCGTGCTGGGGCGCGATTCAATAAGCCATATTGCGAAGGAGCAACTCCGATGGCACGCAACCTCACGTCAGTACCGGCCGTAGGCAACGCCCGGTGGAAGCGGCTGATCCCTGTCGCCATCATCGTCTACATCATCTCGTTCATGGACAGAACCAATATCGGGTTCGCCCTCAACGGACTCCACCAGGACCTGGGCATTGACGCCGCCCAACAGGGACTGGCCGCCGGCATCTTCTTTATTGGCTACCTCGTTCTGCAGATACCCGGCGGCCACCTCGCCGAACACTGGAGTGCCAAGAAGTTCGTGGGCATCATGGTCCTTATCTGGGGTGTGCTGGCCGTGCTTTCCGGGTTCATCCAGGATTTCACCCAGCTGCTGGTGGTGCGTTTCTTCCTTGGCGTCGCCGAGGCCGGAATCTGGCCGGCGATCCTTGTCCTGATCAGCCACTGGTTCCCCGCCGCTGAACGCGCCCGGGCCTACGCATTCTGGATGATGAACATCGCCATCGCTTCCATCATCACCGCGCCCCTCTCCGGGTGGATCCTGTCCTTCTCGGACTGGCGGTGGCTGTTCATCATCGAGGGCATCTTCCCGTTCGTCATCGCGGCGCCCCTGTGGTGGGCGCTGATCGCTGACTATCCCCGTGAAGCCAAGTGGTGCTCCGTCCAGGAGCGGGAGTACATCGAGAACGGACTTGCTGCCGATGCGGCAGCACATCCACAACAGGAAAAGCTTGGGCTGCGCCACGTCGTGTCCAACTCGGTGGTGTGGCGGCTGACCCTGGTGTACTTCCTCATCCAGATCGGCTTCTACGGCATCAACATCTGGCTCCCGCATGTGATCAAGACGATCACCTCCGGGAATTCCGTGGAGGTTGGCCTGATCACCGCGATCCCCTACGTGCTGGCGATGGTGGGCCTCTGGTACAACGCCAAAGCCGCTGACCGTACGGGCCGCTACTCCACCCATGTGCTCATCTCGATGGCCGTGGGTGCTGTCACCCTGGTGCTCTCGGTGGCAACCGGGGATAACATTCCGTTCCTCGCGGTCACCCTGATCAGCATCGCCGTCGCCGGCGCACTGGCCTATGACGGCCCGTTCTGGGCCTCCGCGTCCCGGGCAATGCCAGTGGCTGTGGCCGGCACCGCCATGGGCCTGATCAATGCCGTAGGCAACCTCGGCGGGTTCGTCGGGCCCTATGTTGGCGGGTACCTGCAGGACGTGACGCACGGCAGCTTCCTTGCCACGTCCATCTTCCTGGCATGTTGTCTGTTGGCAGCCGGCCTGGTGATGCTAAGCCTCCGGCGCGGCGGTGACCGGCCGGTGGCAGGTGGCCCGCTGCAGGAAGGGAAACAGGGAAGAGCCGGTGCAGAAAAACCAACGCACAACATTTCCTGACACTGCGCTTGGCGCGGCCCATTTGCACCGAAGTTCAATGGGGCCGGCTACCGCAATTAGTGCGGTAGCCGGCCTTAGTCGGTCTCAGGACTACAGCAGTAGAAGCAATTTCCCGTATCGCAATCGTCAGTTGTTTCTTGAGTTTGAAGTTCACTCATTTCGATTCCTTTCGGATGGATGGTGGGAAGACCCGCTGCCGGTCGTCTTCCTGGGCGTTGGCGACTACCAGGGCGCCATCGGTGGAGAAAGGCGAAACATCCCCCACGGTTGCGGACCCGCGGTCACGTTGTTCCCTGCGCCGGCCGCCGATGGAGGGTGACACCGTCGCTGCGCAGGAAGAGTTCGCGGTCGTTCCCGGGCTCTTTGAGGATCCATATCATGGTGCCGTCGAGGGCAAGCATATCGATCCGGCCGGCCGCGATGTGGCGCCCGTTCCGGCGTATTTCCACTTCGTCTGAACGGGAGAGCGTGCACCAGTTGGGTATTGGCTGTCCGCGCGGAGGGCGGCGGGGCACTCCATTGCGTTCGCTGTTTGTTTCCACTGTTTGTCCTTCCGTGTGTGCCCTTGCGTGCCGTGCCGGCAAAGCTAGCCCGGGACCCCTGCTGGGATCCCGGGCAAACATTGGGGGCGGTGACCTGCAGGTTGGCTAGTGCGCCAGGACCGGCTCGGCCAGCTGCACCTTTTCTTCCTCGGTGGGCACGAAGCCCGCCTGGAGTTCGGAGCGGAGCTTGCCCATGTCCAGCTCACCCTGCCATTTGGCGATGGCCACGCAGGAGACGATGTTGCAGACCGTGCTGGTCAGGGCGCGGGCCTCGCTCATGAAGCGGTCGATGCCAACGATGAGGGCTACGCCGGCGACCGGCAGGGTGGGCATGACCGTCAGGGTGGCAACCAGGGCCACGAAACCACTTCCGGTGACGCCCGCCGCGCCCTTGGAGGTCAGCAGCATCATGCCGAGCATCAGCAGGATCTGGCCCCAGTTGAGGTGGATGTCGCAGGCCTGGGCGATGAACATGGAGGCGAGGGTGAGGTAGATGGCTGTGCCGGTGAGGTTGAAGGAGTAGCCGGTGGGGACCACGAGTCCCACGACGCTGCGGTCGCAGCCGATCCGTTCGAGCTTGGAGAGCAGGCGCGGCAGGACCGGTTCGCTGGAGGAGGTCGCCAGGACGATCAGGAATTCGTCCTTGAAGTAGCGCAGGATCTGCCACAGGCTGAAGCCGGTGATCTTGGCCAGGATGCCCAGCCCCACCACCACGAAGACGATGCAGGCGGCGTAGAAGGCAAGGATCAGCATGCCGAGGTTTCCGATGGAGTGGGCGCCGTACTTCCCCACCGTGAAGGCCATGGCCCCGAAGGCTCCCAGCGGAGCCACCTTCATGATGTAGCCGAACATGATGAAGAGCAGCTTGTTGAAGCTGTTGACCACGTTCAGTGCCAGCTGGCCCGGCGCGCCGAGCTTGCTGAAGGCGAAGCCGCACAGCAGGGCAATGACCAGCACGGGCAGGACCTCACCGTCGGCGAAGGCGCCAACGAAGGTGGTGGGGATGATGCTCAGGATGAAGTCCACAGGGTTGCTGCTGGGCAGCTGGGTGGTGTACTTCTGCGCCACCGAGGAGTCCAGGTGTGTGGGATCGATGTGCATGCCGGCGCCGGGCTGGAACAGTGTCACCGCGGCCAGGCCCAGGGCCAGGGCGAGTGCCGTCAGCGCGTAGAAGAGGCCGAGCGAGCGGATCAGGGTGGGGCCCACCTTCTTGGTGTCCCGCAGGGAGGTGATGCCCCCCACGATGGTGCAGAAGACGATCGGAGCGATCATGAACTTCACGAGTTTCACGAAACCGTCGCCGATTGGCTTGAGGGATGCGCCGAGGTCCGGCCACAGTGCGCCCACAACGACGCCGAGGGCGACTCCGATGAGTACCTGGACATACAGGTGTCCGAGGATGGATTTGATCTTCATTGAACAACTTCCTGGTTGGTGCGGCCCCTTAATGATGGGGCAAAGAGAAAGGGGTTTTAGGCGGACAGCTCGGCGGCCGGGGCCACGTCGATGTCTGCGGTGGCGATGTGGCGGGCTGCCCGGTGCAGGGCCACTTCGCTGACGGCGCCGGTTTCATCGGAGATGATTTCGGCGGTGATGACGCCGGCGGGTGTCCCGACCCGCAGTAAGCGGGGAGTTCCGGCGCCGGTGGAGGGTGATGGGCCTGCTGCGTTGGCTACGACCGATGACTGCAGCGAGGCGGCAAGGGCAACTGCCACGGCTGACGTCAGGCCGATGGCAGGGTGGGGCGCGAGCATCGACAGCATCCGCACCCGTACGTCGTGGCTGTCCGCAGGGATGGTTGTCCCGTCCGCGGCGATGTAGTCGCCGGCAGGCGCCACAACCCCGACTTTCGGGACAGCGTTCTGCGGCGGATCCTCAGGCTTCCGCAGCCCCATGATGAGGCCCGCTGATGCCCGTGCCGCGATGAGGGTGGGCAGCTGCGCGGTGAGGTTGTCCGTCATCGAGGAAAGATCGACGCCGGCCTGGTCGGCTGCGAGAAGCACGGCAGGGGCGCCGGCGTCCACCATCGTTGCGCCCAGCGTCATGCCGTTTACGTTGAGCTGGTCCACCGTGTTGCCGGTGGGCAGGAATGCGCCGGTGTTCTGGCCCCAGGGGCCGTGGAACGAGAGGCTGACGGGAACGCCGGCAGCGCTGCTGCCCGGAACCCGCGCCAGGCCGGACTTGGGAACGTGTCCGCCGGGAGTGGGAACCGTTCCGCTGAGCACGGCGCCGGAGGTGAGGTGGCGCATGCGGACCTTGGTCATGCCGTCCCGGGCCGCAACGATGCCCGTCTGTACGGCGAACAGGGCAATGGCGGTGGCGCAGTTGCCGCAGTTGGAGCCGAGTTCAACGGTTGGGTCACCGATCCCCACCTGGGCGAAGAGGTAGTCAAGGTCAGCCTCGGCATCGGGGGTTGCCCAGATGACGGCCGCCTTTGACGTGGTGGACGTTCCTCCCCCGACGCCGTCCAGCTGCCGCGCGTCCGCTGCGCCGAAAGCGGCGGACAGCAGTGCGGGGATGTCCTCGCGGGTGGGGGCGTGGAGGGCCACGTCCCTGGCATCGAAGAGCCAGCACTTGCTGGTGCCGCCCCGGTACCAATGTCCTTTGAGTCCCACTGTATTTCTCCCTCGTAACTTGCAGTGCTCTACTTCACAGCACCTTGTACTTCTACGATCCGGGATGGAAGGCTTCAGCACAATCGCAAA
This sequence comes from Pseudarthrobacter sp. YAF2, assembly GCF_052113345.1. NCBI lineage: Bacteria > Bacillati > Actinomycetota > Actinomycetes > Micrococcales > Micrococcaceae > Pseudarthrobacter > Pseudarthrobacter sp. YAF2. The sequence goes on from NZ_JBFRDA010000012.1 coordinate 22,279, forward strand.
TAAATGGACGACTATCTACTTTTGCTAAACTCAGTACATGGCAATCCTCGATCTTCACCGGCTCCATGTGCTCCGCGAGGTGGGCCGTTCCGGTTCCCTGACCTCCGCTGCTGCCGCCCTGTCCTTCACCACCTCGGCGGTCTCGCAGCAGATCGCGAAACTTGAGCAGGAGATGGGCGTGGTCCTCATCGAGCGCCATCCCCGGGGCGTGGTCCTGACCGAAGCGGGGCACGCCCTGCTGCACTACGCCGACGACATCGACAGGACCGTTGAAGCTGCCCGTGCCGAGATGGGGGAGTTCGCGGGCCTGCGGCGGGGCCAGTTGCGCCTGGGAACCTTTCCCACCGGCGGAGCATCCCTGATGCCGGACGTTGTGCTGGCGTTCCGCGCCCGCCATCCGGAGGTGGCAGTGACGGTGGTCAGCGCCCGCCGGGACGGCCTGCTGGAACGCCTGCGGCGGCGGGAAATCGAACTGACGCTCCTGTGGGACTATCCCTGGCAGCAGATCGAGGATCCTGACCTGACCCTGGTCCGGCTGACGAACGATCCGACAGTGCTGCTGGTTCCGCGGGAGCACCCCATTGCGAAACTGGGCTCGGTCCGCATCGGTTCATTGAGCGACCAGGAATGGGTGGTGCGCGACGAGCACCCCGTGGCGGACGTCCTCAGCCGGGTATGCCGCGACGCGGGGTTCGAGCCGCGGATCGCCTTCGCAGCCAACGATTACCAGGAGACGCAGGGCATGGTGGCGGCCGGTATCGGGATCGCCCTGGCTCCCAGGCTTGCGCTGACCGCTCTGCGCCCCGATGTCGTAGCCGTTCCTCTCGCCGGTTCCCCGAAACGGCGGATCCTCCTCGCCCATCTTGCAAGCCGTCGGCTCAGCCCCGCTGCGCAGCAGGCAACCAAGGTGTTCCGCTCCATCGCCAAGGGCGCGGCTTCCTGACAAAGGAGGGCCCGCCGTCGTGCGGTGTCCTTCCCTGCCGCCTACCGGGCAAGGGGACCCTCAACCAGCACGTGGGCAAGGTCCATGAACTCGGCGTGGGTTACCGGCGCCGGGGGTGCCGCCGGGGCGCCCGGGATGCGGTTGTTGCGGGCAATGGCGAAGCTGTCGCTGACGAACACTCGGTGCGCGATGACGCTGCCTATTGCCGGCAAGACCAGCAGGAACTGGCCGTAGTTACCCGCGGCCAGGAACGCCCCGTCCCACTCTGGACCGGCTTCCTTGGGCAACCACCACAGGTAGCCGTAATCGCAGTTGCCAAAACCTGTGGCCGGTGCCATGTCTGCGCGCCTGACGTGGGGGTACAAGCTTTCCCTGACCCACTCCTGGGGCACGAGTTGGTGGTTTCTCCACCGTCCGCCGGCCGCCATCAGCAGCCCGATCTTTGCCAGGTCCCGCGCGGAGAGGAAGAAGTGGTAGGCCGGGAAAGCAGACTTTCCGGCGTCGCCGAGCATGTGCTGGCGCGTGGGGTCGTAGTCTTCAAACCCCAGCGGACCGGCCAGGTATTTTCCAAACGCTTCGAAGACGGTCAGGCCGCTGATCTTCTGGAATATGGCGCCCGCGGCGTTGAAGTCCCAGTTGTTGTACAGGAAAGACTCCCCAGGTGTTTTTGTGCCGCGCGCGAGGAAAGCGTGCTCATCACTGCCCGGGCTGGAGGGCGGATGATAGACCCCTGAACGCGACGTCAACAGGTCACGGAGCCGCGCCGTCCTTTCGATGGGCAGCAAGCCTCCAAGGTCATCAATACCGAGCTCGTCGAGCGTGGCATCGAGGCTGACCGTGCCGGCTTCCACCTGGATTCCGAAAAGGATTGAGAGCAGGCTTTTGCGGACCGAAGCTACGTAGCTGGCGCGGGTGGTGTCGCCGAGTTCAAGGATGGTCCTGCCGTCCTGGAGGACCAGCAGGGACGAGGTGTTCCGGGGTGCCGGAAGTGCGGCGGCGTGGGCAGCGGTCACGGGGCTCCTGAAGGTGGTGTGAAACAAAGAGCCTGGGGACCCGGCGGAGGCCGGATCCCCAGGCGTGGGATTGCGGAGTTACTTGGTGTAGCCGAAGACCTGGTTCCACTTGGCAAGGTCGTCCTTGCCGAAAGTCACGGCGTCGGTGTTCTGCATGCGGTAAACCTTGCCGGAATCGACCGCGGGGAGGGTCACGCCCATGATGGTGGGAGGTGCCACGTCGGTGCGGACCGGGTATTCACCGATCTGCGCGAAGACCTGCTGGCCCTGCTTGGAAAGGTTGTAGTTCATGAAGACCTTCGCGGCTTCCACGTTCGTGGCGGTGCCCGTCATGCCCAGGCAGTAGTCGTAGGAGACGAGTCCCTCCTCCGGGACGATGAACTTGACCGGAGCCTTGTCCTGGACAGCCGAGATATTGGTGCCGCTGATGGTGACCGTGCCCACGGCCACTTCGCCGCGGGCCAGGGCCGTGGCTTCAGCGCCGAGGGAATCGTAGATCTTGGGCTTCTGCGCAGCGTATTTGGCGAAGTAGTCGCCGCCCATCTTGGTTTCCATGAACCTGTTGAGTGCAGCAGTGCTGCCGCCCGAACCGCCCTGGACGATGCCCAGCTTGCCTTGCCACTTGCCGCCCGCCGCATCGGCCCAGGACTTGGGGGCGTCGGCTTCCTTCACCAGCTGGGTGTTGTAGCCCAGGGTGTACACCGAGTTGAACATGCGGGTGAACTGGCCGCCGTCCACCGAAACGTCCTTGAGGGCCGAGGCGCCGGGGACGTCATAGGCTTTCCAGACTTTGGCATCCTCCATGGACTTGGCGATCCGGTAGTCGGACGTGCGGATGACGTCGGCGCTGAGCTTGCCCGCACCCTGCTCGGAGAGCACGCGTTCGGAGAGCTTGTTCGGGGTGAGCCGTACGACGTTGACCTTAATGCCGGTGTCCTTGGTGAAGGCGTCCACCAGTGCGCTTTCGGACGAGTCGGTGTAGCCGGAGTACAGGGACAGGGTCTGCGTTTTTGCCTTCTCGTAGGTGGCCTTGTCCGCGATGGACTCGCCGTTGATCACCAGTCCGTCGTCGGTGTTCACGGCCGCGGAGGCGGTGACGACGCCGGAACTCTGGGCGGGGCTTCCGCACCCGGCCAGGCTGAGTGCGAGCAGCACTCCGGCTGCGGTGAAAGCGGGCAGTTTGGACGCTAACTTCATTGTGGGTGTCCCTTTCAAAGGTGGGTGTGAGGTCAGTTCTTGGTCTTGCGTTCGCCGCCGACTTTTTGGGCGATGACGGCGAGGATTCCGATGACGAGGCAGTACAGGACGCTGACGGCTGCGGCCGCCTGGCTCTGGCCGTTGTCGAAGTTGTCGAACACGAGGATGGACAGGATCCGGGTGTTCGAGGTGAAGAGGAAGATGGAGGCGCTGAGCTCACGCATGGAAAGCATGAGGAACAGCAGGAACGAGGACATAATGCCCACGCGCATCAGCGGCAGGGTGACGTCCAGGACGGACCTGGTCCGTCCTGCGCCGAGCATGACGGCGCTGTCCTCGAGGTCCTGGTCCATCTGGAGCATCGACGCAGAGACGCCGCGGTAGCCCTGCGGCATGAACACCGCCACGCAGGCGACGGCGAGGATCGCCAGGGTGCCGTAGATGGGCAGCGGCAGCAGCAGCCAGGTCCAGAGCAGTCCGATGCCCATGACGATGGCGGGGACGGCAAGGGGTGTCATTGCGACCAGTTCGATCAGGCGTCCCACCTTGGACTTGGTGCGGTAGCGGATGTAGGAGGCGATGAAGCTGAGGGTGGTGCCGGCGAAGGCTGCAATCAGGGCCACCAGGACGCTGTTCTTGAGCGCGAGCTGGAAATCGTTGGATCCGAGGACTTCGATCAGCTTTGCGAAGCTGAGGGAATTCGCTTCAAGCAGCTGCGACATCGAGGACACGAAGGGGGTGGCCTGCATCGAAGCGGTCAGCAGCGCCAACATCGGCAGGACCACCGAAACGGCAAAGTAGGCCAGGGCCAGGATGGTGAAGGGCCAGCGCATCTTGCGCAGCGGTACCTGCCGGGGCCGGTTGCCCTTGCCGGTCATGGTGGTGAATTTTCGCTTGTTGATGATGCGCTGCTGGATGAGGGTCACGGCCATCAGCGCAACGGTCAGGATCACGGCGACGCTGGCCGCCTGGTTGCTCTTGGCCGGCGTCGCGCTCATCAGGCGGTAGATATAGGTGGGCAGCGTGTCCACGCCGGCCGGGTTGCCGATGACCTGGGCCACGGGGAAGTTTTCCATCGTCAGCGCGAAGACCAGGACGGCGGAGCCCAGGATGGCCGGCAGGGCCAGGGGCAGCGTGACGGTCCGCAGCATGGTGCGCAGGGGAGCCCCGTGGACGGTTGCTGCCTCTTCGAGGTCGGCGTTCATCATCGACAGCGAGCTGTGCAGCAGCAGGAAGGCGTACGGGGCATAGAAGATTCCCAGCACGAACACCAGGCCCGGAAGGCTGTAGATGTTGATGGCTGCATCAATGCCAAGGTCGCGGAGGAAGATGTTGATGTAGCCGGCACTGGGCGAGCACAGCAGGGACCAGGCCAAGGCGCCCACCAGGGCGGGGATGAACATCGGCGCCATGCCGATGAAGAAGATGAACTTCCGCCACGGCGCATCGGAGCGGGCGCACACGAAGGCCAGGAATGCACCGATCAGCAAGGCGATGAGTGCTGAGCCGGCGCCGACCATGAGCGAGTTGACGAGGGCCCCGAGAGCTTCCGGGGTGGCCAGCAGCGCCAGGTTGGACAACGTCAGGCCGCCCAGGGAGATGCTGCCCGGCCGGGGAACGCTGTCCGAGAAAGCGGCGAGCAAAACCAAGGCAAGGGGGACGACGATGAGGACGCCGAGGATGACCAGGACAATCAGGCCTGGCGTGTTCTTCCGGAGGCCCGAAAGGGTACGGGCAGTGCGGTAGTTCCGGGGCGCTGGCTTTGGTGCCGGGCGGGCCTCCGCGCGGCTGGCCGCTTGGGTGGTCTTGAGGCTCATGCGAGGACCTCAGCCGGCAGGATCTGGACTTCGCGGGGGTTGACGGTCACCCACACGCGGTCCCCCACCTTGTGCTGGTCGCCGCGACGCAGTCCGCCCAGCGCGTCCAGCTCGGGCCCGGATTCCAGCTGGATCGCGTAGCGGATGTCGTTGCCCTGGAATCCCGCTACCCGGACCGTTCCCGGCCACGAGTTGGGGTGTTCGGCGGGCATGGCGGTGATCTGCAGGTCCTCGGCACGGATGCAGACCTTCGGCGACGTGCCGGCATCGCCGGCCTGCTGCGCTGACTGGACGGTGAGCTCGCTGTTGGTGATGCGTGCGGTGGTGGATCCGGTGGCCGTGCCCTCTGGGGTGCAGTCCATGATGTTGGAGACGCCCAGGAAGTGGGCGATCGAGGCGCTGGCGGGTGCTTCGTACATGTGCTGCGGGGCGCCCATCTGCACAATCCGCCCGCCCTGGAGCAGGGCAATGCGGTCTGCCAGGGCGAAGGCTTCGTGCTGGTCGTGGGTGACGTACACGCAGGTGAGACCCAACTGGAGCTGGATCTCACGCAGTTCAACGCGGAGCCGGTCACGCAGACGGGCGTCAAGGTTGGAGAGCGGTTCGTCGAGCATGAGCACGCTGGGCCGCATCACCAGGCTCCGCGCCAGGGCGACGCGCTGCATCTGGCCGCCGCTGAGCAGGCTGGCCCCGCGGTCCGCGTACGGCTCCAGGCCGACCAGCGTGAGGGCCTCCATGACGCGCTCATCGATCTCGCTCTTGGAAAGCTTCTTCTGCTTGAGCGAATAGGCAACGTTCTGGGCTACCGTCATGTGCGGCCATACGGCGTAGGACTGGAAGACCATGCCGACGTTGCGCTTGTTCGGGGGCAGGTTGATGCCTCTTTCCGAATCGAAGACCACAACGTCGTCGATGATGATCCGCCCCGAGGTGGGCTCCTCAAGGCCGGCGATGCAGCGCATTGTGCTGGTCTTGCCGCAACCGGACTGGCCCAGGAGGACGAGTGCCTCGCCGTCTTCAACGTCGAGGTTGAGGTTTTCGATGGCAGTGAAGCTTCCGTACTTCAGCTGCAGGTTTTGAATGCTGATTTTCATGGCTGATTCCTTGGCTGGGTTTTTCCGGTAGGGGTTTTCTTCAGTCACTGGGCACCAGGATGGTGCTTTCGCTGATCACTCGGGCCGAGCGTTGAAAGGAGACTTCAGCGGGATCGGCTGCATCCAATGCCAGCGTTGTCTTGCCGTTCAGCAAGTGGATAAAGAGTCCGGCCTCCGCTGCCGGAACCATGCTGCGTTGCACCACGCTGGCGGCTGTCCCCGAGGCGGCGGCGACGGCGACGGCGCTGGTGAGGCCGATGGCGGGGTGCAGCGCGCTCATCGAGATCATCCGGGCGGAAACGCCGGTTGTTCCTTCCGGCGGGGGCCCCACGATGCCCACCTTCGGAATGGAGCTGAGATTCTCCGGCAGGCCCATCCTGCGCGCAGCCGCGGCGCGCAACTGAGGAGCAATCCGGACCAGGGCCTGCAAAGCTTCCTCGCTGCCGGTCGCGTCCAGCCCCAGGGCCTGTGCGTCAAAGAGCGCAGCCGGGGCGCCTGCGTCGATCAGCGTCGCCTGGTACCGCTGCCCGTCGACGTCGATGTCATCGATGGCGTTGCCCGTGGGGAACTGTGCTCCGTAGCTGGACCATGAGGTTTTCTGGAAAATGACGTCGATGGGGACGCCGGGGTAATGCTGCCCGTCGAGACGCCGCCCGCCGTAGGCCGGCACTGTGGCCCCTGGTGTGGGGATCTCGCAAATAAGGCGCAGCCCGGTCACGGTGTTCAGGATGGGTACCCGGGTGACTTCCCCGGTGGGGACGACGAGCCCGGCATGGAGCGCGTAAAGGCCCAGCGCGGTTGCGCAGTTGCCGCAGTTGCTGGCCCACTCAACGGCCGGCTTGTCGATGGCCACCTGGGCGAACCGGTACTGGACTGTTCCGTCCCCGTCCGTTCCTGCCACGGTGATCGCCTTGCTGGTGGTTGACGAAGCGCCACCCACTCCGTCGATCTGGCGGAGGTCCGGCGAGCCGAAGGTGCGGATGAGGAGACGGTCCGTCTCCAGCGCGTCGGATGGAAGGTCCTCGTCCCGGAATATCCAGCACTTGCTGGTGCCGCCACGGACGAGGGTGGCCGGCACCGAGGTTACGGGGAGGGTGCCGGCTTGCGGCTCTTCCCTGAATAGAAGCGTCATTGGTTCTCCTGGAATACCCTCCGCTACCGTGTGCAGCAGCCGGGTAAATGTTCAAAGCTGAGCAAACCAGAATCCGGTGAGTGCTCCGCTGTATGGTGTTGGTCACAAACGGTATACCGTTGGTAGACCTTAAGCAACAGTCCAGGAATTATGAATACAAACAGGTCGGTTGGAGTTCCGTGCCGCTGCAGGGCATGTACGGGAAATCCGCACGGTGTTCACAGCGCGCCGAAACGGTATGCAGTGCGTTAGAATTGCGGCTGAAGGTATGGCGCCGGCGCGTCCTGCCGCTTGTTCCAAGAAGACCGGAGGCCGCCCGTGGCGTCGCAACCTGAGACAAGCCCCTACCTGATGATCAGGAACGCCATCATCTCGCAGGAGCTGCCTCCCCGTGCCCAGCTTGTTGAAAGTGCCCTGGCCAAGAAGTACAACGTCTCCAGGACGCCTATACGGGAAGCGCTGCGGCGCCTCGAAACGGAGGGGCTCGTGGAGCGCTACGGTTCACGCATGCAGGTCCGGGAGTATCGCCCGGAGGAAATGCTGGACCTCTACGAAGTGCGGACCTTCCTGGAGGAAGCGGCGGCAAAAACCGCGGCTCTTCGGCATACGGATATGGACCTGATGCTCATCGACCGCGCTCATCAGGCCATGGTCACCCTTGATTTTGATGCTGCCACTCCGGCCGAACTGGCCGCCGCCAACCGCACCTTCCATGAGCGGATCTGGGCCGCCAGCCACAGCGCCGCACTCCTTGACCTGCTGGACCGGATCCTGGTGCATTTCATCCGGTACCCCGGCACCACGCTGTCCACCAGGGAGCGGTGGGACCGCGTGTTGAAGGAGCACGAGGAGCTACTGGTGGCCATCCGTGCACGCAATGCAGAAGAAGCCGGCCGCATCGCCAGCGCCCACATGGACGAGGCGAAGAACATCCGAATCCAGATGTACATCGACGCCCAGGAAATCACTAACCCGCGATTGGGTTAGCCACAAAAACCGGCCCTGGGCCTCTCCCGCCGCCCCGCAATGCTCGCATCAGAACCCCATTGCATGCGACGGCATACTTATGTATACAATGGTGTACAGCGATGGAGCTGAGGAGATTGATGATGATCAAGAGCGACGTTTTGGTAGTTGGCGGCGGTAACGCCGGATTTGCGGCAGCACTTGCAGCTGCCGAGCGCGGACGCAAAGTCGTCCTGCTGGAAAAGGCCCAGGAAGCCGCATCGGGCGGCAACAGCTTCTACACTGCCGGCGCCACCCGCATCTCCCATGACGGGCTCCAGGAGCTCATCGAATTCGTGGAGCCTGACGAGCGGCACGCCGTCAGTGAAGTCCCCGCCTATACCCCTGCCGAATACCTGGCCGATCTGTCCAAGGTCTCTGAAGGGCGCAACGACCCCGAACTGTCCGCGGTCCTGGTCAGCGAAAGCAACCCGACGTTGCGCTGGCTTCAGGGCCTGGGACTCAAATACCGCCTGATGTACGAGCGCCAGGCGTACCGCACCCCGGACAGCGGGTATCTGTTCTGGGGCGGCCTCCACGTGGGGAACGTGGGCGGCGGCAAGGGGCTCATGGCCGACCACCGGGCGGCCGCGGAGCGCATGGGCGTGGAGGTCATCTATGACTGCGCAGCCACCGGACTGATCCAGGAGGATGGCCGCGTACGCGGGGTCCGCTACCGCACCTCATCCGAAGAAGGCGAGCTCCGGGCCGAGTCGGTCATCCTCGCTTCGGGAGGTTTTGAAGCCTCACCTGAACTGCGTCGCCAACACCTGGGTGAGGGCTGGCAAAACGCGAAAGTACGTGGCACGCCGGGCAACACGGGGGAGATGATCCTCGCTGCCCTGGACGCCGGTGCGGCCAGGGGCGGTGATTGGTCCACCTGCCACAGCGTGGCCTGGGACGCCTGGCACCCGGAGAACCAGAGCAACCTTGAGCTCACCAACCAGCTGACCCGCGGCGGTTACCCGCTGGGCATCGTGGTGAACACTGAGGGCAAGCGGTTCGTGGACGAAGGCGCCGACTACCGCAACTACACCTACGCGCGGTACGGCCGCGACATCCTTGCCCAGCCGGGATCGGCTGCCTTCCAGGTCTTTGACGCTTCCTCCCGTCCCATGCTGCGCGCCGAGGAGTATGACATGCCGGGGGTTTCGGTGGTCACCGCGCCGACTCTCGCCGAGCTGGCACAGAAGGCCGGCATCAGCCCTGAGGGACTTGAGGAGACGGTGCAGAGCTTCAATGATTCGATCACTGAGGGTGCACCGTTTGACCCCAACGTCAAGGACGGACGCCGCGCCGATACCCAGCCGCCAAAGAGCAACTGGGCCCGCAGCATCGCCACCGGCCCGTTCTACGCTTTCCCGGTGACCTGCGGCATCACCTTCACCTTCGGTGGCCTCAAGACTGACACCTGGGGCCGCGTGCTCACCGAACACGCGGAGCCAATTGAAGGGCTCTATGCCTGCGGGGAAGCCCTGGGTGGTTTGTTCAGCGGAAACTACCCCGGCGGCTCCGGGCTTGCGGCAGGCGCCGTCTTCGGCCGCCGCGCCGGCTCCCTCGCCTAGGCAACCCGCCCGCACCGACCAGCAACGGAAAAGAGGAAAAAGTGGCCAGTCCCATCCATCAGCGGCTTCGCGAGGATGTTCTCGCCAGTGTTTTTGCGCCTGATGAGCCACTCACGGAGGCCAAGCTCACCGAGCGGTACGGGGCCTCCCGGACACCGGTACGCGAGGCGCTGCAGCGGCTGGAACAGGACGGGCTTGTCGAGAGGCGCGGAAAAGCTGTGGTTGTCCGCACGCATTCGGCTGAGGAAATCATCGACATCTACGAGTCGAGGATCATCCTTGAGCAGGCGGCGGCTGCCAAGGCCGCCGCCAAGGCAACAGCCCTGGACCGCCAGCTGCTGATGGGGTTGCTGACGCAGATGCAGCAGCTGGATGCCAGTGACGGCCGGGCGCTCGCGGAAACCAACCGCGCCTTCCACGCCCAGCTGTGGCGCGCCACGCACAGCCCGTCGCTGATCGGACTGCTGGAACGCCTGGACCAGCAGGTCCGCCGGTACACCCTCACCACCCTGACCTACCCCGGCAGGTGGCCGGTGGTGCTGGCGGACTACGCAGACCTGCTGGCCGCCATCGAGGACGGCGACTCCGAGCGCGCGGGGGAGATCGCCGCCCGCCACATGTCGGACGCCTTGGGCATCAGGTTGAAGATGTACGCCGAAGATCCCCGGACGCTCTAGGCCGCATCGACGGCCCGGAGGCGTTCCTTTACAAGCCCGCCGGCAGATGATCCTGCGTATCCATCGCAACAGGTACCCCGAAAGTCGGGTGCAGGGGCATCGGCCGGTGCAAAGAGGCGGGGCAGGCTCCAATGGGCCTGCCCCGCCTCGCTTTTCCGGCGCCAGTGTGCCGTCCCGGCTTTGCTGGAACGGACGACGACGGCGGCGGGGTGGGTGCCGCCGTCGAACCTTCCGCCGTGGCTGGTTTCCTGTGGGGAAGCGCCCGCCGGGCGCACAGCAACGGCACAGAAACAACCAGTCCACGGCATAGCCGGGTGCGGTTTCCTTGGACCATGACCACTTCACGCACACCCGACCAACCGGACTTTGACCAGCCGCATCCCAACCACGACCGCGGGCTGGAGTTCGACCTGACCACCTTGATGAGCCGCCGGTCCCTGGGACTGTTCCTCGGTGCAGGCGGCGCGGCCGCCGCGCTCGCCGCCTGTACCCCGGCCGGGAACACTGGCTCCACGTCGTCAGCCACTTCCTCAGCGACCGCCACAGCCTCGGCGACCGCCGCAGCCTCGGCGGCCGCCACCGCCACACCAACGTTGACCCGGGCCATCGCCGAATGCGGCGTGGAAATCCCGGAGGAGACGGCGGGCCCGTATCCGGGCGATGGCTCCAACGGCCCGAACGTCCTGGAAGCCTCCGGGGTGGTGCGCCGGGACATTACCTCGAGCTTCGGCACCGCCTCTGCAACGGCGGAGGGCGTGCCGTTGACGTTCACCCTGACCCTCCTGGACAACGCCAACGGCTGCACCCCGATGGCCGGTGCCGCGGTGTATGCCTGGCACTGCGACCGGGACGGGAAGTACTCAATGTACGACTCAAGCCTGAAGAACGAGAACTACCTCCGCGGCGTGCAGGAAGCCGATGCCAACGGGCAGGTCACCTTCACCTCGATCTTCCCGGCCGCCTACTCCGGGCGCTGGCCGCACATCCACTTCGAGGTGTTCGAGTCCATGAACAACGCGACGTCTGCCGGGCAGGTGCTGGCCGTCTCCCAGATCGCGTTGCCCAAGGCGGCGTGCGACGACGTCTACGCCACCCCCGGATACGAAAAGAGCATCACCAACATGACCCGCACCACCCTGCAGTCGGACAACGTGTTCGGGGACGACGGCGGCATCTACCAGCTGGCGACGATGACAGGCTCTGCGGCGGCCGGCTACACGGCGGGGCTCAACGTGACCATTTAGCGCGTCGAAGCTCCTCAGGTCCAGGCAACCGCCGGGTTTTGTCATCTCGGGGTGGTAGTAAGGGACAATCAAGGGGTCAACACCTGAGGAGCGGATCGATGGGGCTGGGTATGGGGCGCGCCCGCGGGAGCCTTGCTGCTGCCTGCCTGCGGATCCTCCTGGCGGCGTTTTGCCTGGTGGCGCTTATCTGCGGCGGGGACGGTACGTCCGGGGCGCCATACGTGACCATGCGGCCGCATGAACGGGTTTCAAGCCAACCCGATTCCGAGGCGTTGCCGCAGCCCCTGTCAGATGCCCTGAACGGGCCGGTAGAGGTGCCGGGCGGTTACGGGATGTCCTTGACTGCCCACGTGGGGGAGCACCATGTGCATGCGTCCTGGACCTACGTTGACGGGGCGCCGGGGTTGAACACGCACGTGGACTCGTGGCTGCTTGGACTCCTCGATGCGGCCGCACCGGCCGGCAACCGCTACCGGCCCGCGATGGCGCTCAACGCACTGCAGCCTGGGGGCCAGGAAATGACCGTTTCCGCGGAGCCCGTGCAGGCTGCCGGAACCGTCATAGTGGTCCGTGAAAAAGTGAAGAGTTCCGGGACGAACGGGACGGGCTCCGTAAGGTCTGCCACCGTATACGTCGACACAGTCAGCGGTGAACTGCGCAGCGGCGCCGAATTGCTTCGGCCGGAGTCTGTCCCCGGCATCCAATCCCGCATCACGGGTGTCCCGGCGGACATCGCGGCGCCTTCCCAGCAGGGACCACCGGTGACCGACCTGCTTCTCAGTCCATCGGGGGAACTCACGGTCACGGCGGAGCTGCCCGGGAGGCCCGGCCGCCAGGCGTCCATGACAATGAATGCCCGCGATACCGGGGCGGCACTCAGCGACTACGGCCGCCAAGTACTGGGGCAGCTGAACGCCCCCGCCGTCCCGCGTCCGGCGACGGCACCGGCGCTCCGGCATGTGAACTGCGACCTCGTCCCGTGCGCTGCCCTGACCTACGACGACGGTCCGGACGCCCGCACCACGCCGCAGCTTCTGGCCATCCTGGCAGAGAGAAAAGCCCAAGCCACCTTCTTCATGACCGGGTCCAATACTGCCGCCAACCCATCAATCGCGAAACAGGTGGCCGACGCGGGCTTCGCGATCGGCAATCACACGTTCAGCCACCCCTACCTGACCAAGCTGTCCATCCCCGCGGTCAAGAAGGAGATCGAGCGTACGGACGCCGCCATCCTGTCCGCCACCGGCTCCACTCCGACCATGATGCGCCCGCCATACGGAGCAGCTGATGCCGCCGTGCAGGGTGGGGTGGGGAAACCACTCATTATCTGGGCCGTCGACTCGCTTGACTGGCAGAGCAAGAACCCGGCGGCCTTCGTGCCCAAAGTGCTCAAGGAAATTACGCCCGGGGCCGTGGTGCTCATGCACGACGTCCAGCCAACGACCATCTCCGGGCAACAGGAACTGATCTCCACCCTGCAAGGGCAGGGCTACCAGCTGGTATCAGTCCCGCAGCTCTTCGAAGGAACGCCGCTCACCCCTGGTCACGTCTACAGGTCCCGCCCCGCGCGGCCGTAGTCATCGGCGCACCGCCGCCCGTTGACCACGAACAACCGCGTGAGTACTGTTGGCCGCCTATTCATCCTCGCCGCGGAGGCACCAATGGCCGGCACTTCGAACAGCAGCACTGATTACGAATTCCTGACCGTCTGGCGCGTGGCGGGTACCCCGCGCGAGGTCATGGACATCCTGGGCGATGCCGGCACGCTTCCCCGCTGGTGGCCATCGGTGTATTTGGCGGTTGAGCAGTTGGATCCGGGCAACCCGGATGGCACCGGGAAGGCGTTCTTCCTCCACACCAAAGGCTGGCTGCCGTACACGCTCAAGTGGCAGCTCACCGTCACCGAGCCCGTCACGGAGCACGGTTTCGCCATCTCCGCGCGAGGCGACCTCAACGGCACCGGACGCTGGACGTTCGAGCAGGACGGGCCCGAAACGGTGGTCACCTACGAGTGGCGGGTCAGCACGGCGAAGCCGCTGTTGCGGCGGCTGAGTTGGCTGCTCAAGCCCGCCTTTGCCGCGAACCACCGGTGGGCGATGGCCCGTGGACAGGAGGCGCTGGCGTTGGAGCTGCGCCGACGGCGGCCGGGCGCCGAACCTGCCAAGATTCCGGCGCCCGCGGGACCCACCTTTTCACGACTGCCCCGCTGGCCGGGGAAGGCAACGCACGCCTGACGTGCCGGGCTGCCGTTGCTGGAAGGTACGACGACGGCGGCGGGGCGGGCGCCGGCGTCGTACCTTTCCGCTGGGCTGCTTTCCTCCGGGACCGTCAGGTTGTGGCTGACGGTGTGGGGGTGTCCTGCCGCTGGTGCGAGACGCGCTGGATGAACTCGACGGTCTCGCGCTCGGTTTCGGCGCGGGTGGTGGGTTCGTTGTGCACCTCGTGCCGGACGCCGGGGAACACGCGGGTGCGGACGTCCGCGTGGCCCGAATCGGCCAGGCAGTTGGCCACGTGATAGGCACCTTCGCCGTAGTTGGTCACGGGGTCCTGGTCGCCGGCGAGGATGAGGACGGGGAGCTCCGTGGGGAGCTGTTTGTACCAGTCATCGGCGTTGACCTGGTCGTATAGGTCAACGAAGCCCTGGAGGAACCGGGCGCTCAGCGGTGCGCCGAAGTTGTTGAAGGGGTCCCGTCCGTGGTCGGCCACGACGTCGGCGTCCAGTGCCACCCAGGCAGTGGGGCCGGGATTCTCGCCGAAGCGGCCAACGAAACCGTCGAACATTTGGCCCACCAGTTCCTCGGGTGCGGCCTCCGCGGCGCTGCTGCCGGAGGCAAGACGTGCCAGTTCCGGCCGGTTGATTTTTGTCTCGATGCCCCGGATTTGGGCGGCGATTCCGCAGAGGATCAAGCCGGACAACTGCGCTCGCGGATCAACGGCCATGGCGCGCGCAATCATGGATCCCCAGCTGTGCCCGAACACCACGTAGGGAAGCTGGGGGAGTGCCTCCCGGGCCTTGGCCTGGAGGGTGAGCTCATCCGTAACCACCACGCTGGCGGCATTGTCTCCGGCGTCACCCCAAGTGCCCTGCTGCATGGCGGTGCGCCCGTGGCCGGCGTGGTCACCGGCCACCACGATGAATCCCGCGTCCACCAGGGTGGAGATGAGGTGCAGGTAGCGGCGGGAGTGCTCGCCGAGCCCGTGGATCAGCTGCACTATCGCCTTGGGCTGGCCGATTGGTTCGTAGACCCACGCCTGGATGGTGTCGCGGCCGTTGGCGGACGTGAACTCGATTTCCTGCAGTGACATGTTTTCCTCCTGTGGTGGCGCCGTCGCCTGCCCGTGGTGAGCCTAACCCGTGTGCGGACACGTCCGTCAAGGGTGTGGGTGCTTCTTGTGGAGCCTTAGGGCGGCGGGACATGTTGGTTCATCCGGTGGCCCACGGCCTAGTCTGAAAAACAGCCACGTTCCCTGATCACTTGGAGGAAGCCGATGCCGCAGCCCACCCGTCCTTTGCGCAAGCTGGGCTTCCTCACCATTGGGCTGTTCGATCCCGTTGATCCGGCTGCGGGCCACGAGTCCACGTTGCAGATCATCGAGCTGGGCGAGCAACTGGGGTTCGACAGTGCCTGGCTGCGCCACCGGCACCTGCAGTTCGGGATTTCTTCGCCAGTGGCGGTGATGGCTGCGGCAAGCCAGCGCACCTCACGGATTGAGCTTGGTACTGCCGTGACGCCGCTGGGCTGGGAGAATCCGCTGCGCCTGGCCGAGGACCTGGCCACCGTGGACCTGCTGGCCGGTGGACGCATCAACCCGGGCGTAAGCGTCGGGGAGCCGATGCAGTATGACACGGTGAAGCATGAGCTGTACCCGGACACGGCTGATGTGGAGGACTTCAGCTACGCGCGGGTGGAGCGGTTTGCGCGGCTGGTGGCGGGGGAGCCGGTGCAGGAATTCTCGGGCAAGCAAGGGGTGGTGGAAGAGTTCTCCAACCGCGTGGAGCCGCATTCGCCCGGCCTGCGGAGCCGTCTTTGGTATGGAGCAGGGAGTACGAAGTCAGCGGTGTGGGCGGGTTCTCATGGATTCAATTTGCTCTCCAGCAGCGTGATCTTCCCGGATACGGACCAGGAACCGGACTTCGCCCTGGTCCAGCAGTCGCAGATCCGGGCGTACCAGGAAGCGGCTGCTGCTGCCGGACATTCGGGGGCGCGGGTTTCACAGGGTTTGGTGGTGATCCCGACTGACTCGGCGTCCCCGGAACAGCGGGCGAAGTACCAGCAGTACGTGGACGAACGCACTCCGCGGACCGCTGCTCCGCAGGGGCCGCGGGGCATGATGTTTGCGGCTGATCTGATCGGCACCAGCGAGGAGATCGCGGAGCAGCTGTACGCGCACGATGGATTCCAGGAAGTGGATGAGGTGGCTTTCGCCCTGCCCTTCAGCTTCGACCACGAGGACTACGTCCAGATCCTGACGGATATGGCCGGGAAGCTGGGGCCAGCTTTGGGGTGGGCGCCAAAGGGAGCGACTTCGTAGGGAGAGCTGAATGCCCGCCGGCGCAAACTAACGGACGGCGGTGACGCTGCAGCCGTTAGCATTGACCTGTCAGGGGGCAATCTGAGACTGATTTTGGCATCTCAGCGGTTACTTGGCCCACGGTGGCGGCCTATGTATCAGCCGTCACCAACGACCAAAACCAGGATCGTTTAGAGGGACGACTCAGTCGTCCCATGCGGTGATTTGCGCGCGCGCCACCATGACCTGCGTCTCGGACCAATGAGCTATATCCCACTCGGGTCCCGGTCCAGGTACACCGTCTAGCAGGTAGGTTCCGTGTTAGAGGAGGGTTCCTACCCTGCGGGAATCTCGATCGGCTGCCAAGTTTCGATGAGTCGCAAACTATCCGTGACGCGAGTCAGGCCCCTTCGTGCTGGACGAAGGGATTTCCGCAGTGGCACAGAGAAGTGCTCTGCCGGCTTCATGCTGTTTAGAAGAGAGTTGAGCTGGCTGCTGACGACGTCGAGCCCTCCAAGTTGCCCAATGGATGAGTTGTAGTTCACGGCCATATCTGGGCTTACAGATAGGAACTCGGTTGCAATCCGCCGAAGACGTTGCATGTCGAGATCAACTTTTTTGGTCGTGGTAAACATACGCTCACCCAGCTCGCTGATTTTCTCCGACGGTTCGCTGAAGGCCCGTGCCGCTTTAAGACTCCAAGTTTGAAGCTGCTGCGTGGTCATCTTTTCATCCAGCTTTCCGGCCTTGCTGGCAGCTTGTCCCAAGCCTTCGATGGCAGGTCCCATCTCCATACCTACAGCCGTAAGTTCACCAAATCCAGTTTCGAGTGACGCGGTAAGTTCTGCGATGCCTGGCTCGTCATCGTCATCGTCATCGTCATCTTCGTCGTCGTTCTCTAAGTCCGAAGTCAACGAAGAAACGAAAGACGACGGAGTATCGGTGTCTACGGTGTCTGCAAGCTTCGCTTCAGCTGCTTCGTAAGCGATTACAAAGCGATCTGCCAGATGTGCCATGGTTGTCTTCCATGCCGAAGACCTGGGATCTGACAGCACCGCATCTTCAATAACTTCCCACTGCCGAGCCGCTGCTTCTATCACCACGTCATCGGTGGAGTTCTCATTGAATATGGCCGGAGCATTGAGTAACAGAACCGGGAGCAAAAGTTCTTTGACTCCAAGCGCGGTAGCATTCGCCTGAAATTTGTTGAATTCCATCCTGCAGTTGGCACTATCCAGGTAAGCCGCACTGAGCAGTGGGATGAACACTGAAGCTCCGAGTATCTCTTTCTCAAGCCGGTCACGCCACAGCTCACCCCATCCAATGCTGTCTTGATCAAGGAAAGTCTTGACCCTTCGCCCAGACTTGGCGTAGATGAAGTGCCCAAGCATCTCTTTGAACGGCCGCACCATGCCGTAAACCCCATCGTCAGCACGGGTATAGCTAAGAAAGACCGTGATGTCCCCGTTGCTCTGTCCAGTGGCTACCGGCGCTTGCGTTTTAGGAACCCCGAGTACTCGGGAAGGTGCTGGTTTCGCGCCGGCACGACCACGGTTGTGCTGGTTTCGCTTGTTCGCCACGAGTAGTCCCCAATTCAGTCCAGGATGCTTTCCACCCTCAGCGTAGGCCAAGCAAGCCTGCACTCGAGCAGCAAGCTCGCTAGGAGCAATGGCAGTTAGCAGACTTCCACATTAGGAACGGCTCTTCAGAAACGGACACCAAAAGACCGAGATTCGGTCGAAAGCACCCTCGGGGTGTGGCTTCACAGCCAGCGCAACGATGCCATGTCCCCGTAGTACATGGACACACAGCGCAACCTTCGACGCCCCGCCCGTAACCTGTTTAAATGCCTCGTTTCGCACTGGACATCGAGTCCGTCCCCCGTCCCGCCCGTTCGCAGGAACTCCTGGACGCCGTGAACCACCGGGTGGTCATCGCCGACGGCGCCATGGGCACCATGCTCCAGGGCCGGGACCTGCAGCTTGAAACGGACTTCCAGAACCTTGAGGGCTGCAACGAGATCCTCAATGACACCCGCCCGGACGTCATCGCGGACATCCACGACGCCTACTTCGCCACCGGCATCGACGCCGTGGAAACCAACACCTTCGGCGCCAACTGGTCCAACCTCTCCGACTACGGCATCGACGACCGCATCGCAGAACTCGCACTGAAAGGCGCGAAGATCGCCCGCGAACGCGCCGAGGCAGCGGAGGAAATAGACGGCCGGATGCGCTGGGTCCTCGGCTCCATGGGCCCCGGCACCAAACTCCCCAGCCTGGGCCACACCAGCTACGACTACCTCAAGCAGACCTTCGCGCTCCAGGCCGAGGGCCTCATCGACGGCGGTGCAGATGCCTTCCTTATCGAAACCAGCCAGGACCTCCTGCAGACCAAAGCCGCCGTCAACGGCTGCAAGCAGGCCATCGTCTCCAAGGGCATCCGGCTCCCCATCTTCGTCGAGGTGACGGTCGAAACCACCGGAACCATGCTCATGGGCTCCGAAATCGGCGCCGCACTCACCGCCCTCGAACCGCTCGGCGTCGACGCCATCGGCCTGAACTGCGCCACCGGCCCGGACGAGATGAGCGAGCACTTGCGCCACCTCTCCAAGCAGTCCTCCGTCGCCATCGCCTGCATGCCCAACGCCGGCCTGCCCATCCTCGGCGCCAACGGTGCGCACTACCCGCTTACCCCCACCGAGCTCGCCACCGCGCACGAACAATTCGTCCGCGAATTCGGCCTGGGCCTGGTGGGCGGCTGCTGCGGTACGACGCCGGAACACATGGCCGCCGTCGTCGAACGTCTTGCCCCCTTCCGCACCAAAGCCGTGGATGCCAAGGCAAGCAACGCACCGGCAAGAATCCCCACCGAACGCGAGGCCGGCGTCGCCTCCCTGTACCAGCACGTGAACTTCGACCAGGAGTCCGCGTACCTGGCCATCGGTGAGCGCACCAACGCCAACGGCTCCAAGGCCTTCCGCCAGGCAATGCTGGAAGAGCGCTGGGACGACTGCGTGGACATCGCCCGCGAGCAGATCCGCGTCGGCGCCCACCTGCTGGACGTCTGCATCGACTACGTGGGCCGCGACGGCGTCGCCGACATCAAGGAGGTGGTGAGCCGCTTCGCCTCCGCCTCCACCCTCCCGCTGGTCATCGACTCCACCGAACCGCCCGTGCTGCAGGCCGGCCTGGAACTCATCGGCGGC
Organism: Pseudarthrobacter sp. YAF2; assembly: GCF_052113345.1. Classification (NCBI taxonomy): domain Bacteria; kingdom Bacillati; phylum Actinomycetota; class Actinomycetes; order Micrococcales; family Micrococcaceae; genus Pseudarthrobacter; species Pseudarthrobacter sp. YAF2. Next base: position 41,686 of record NZ_JBFRDA010000012.1, read on the forward strand.
CGCCCGGTGGTCAACTCCGTCAACTACGAGGACGGCGACGGACCCAACAGCCGCTTCGCCCGCATCATGCCGCTGGTCAAGGAACACGGCACCGCCGTGATCGCCCTGACCATCGACGAACAGGGCCAGGCCCGCACCACCGACGGCAAGGTGGCCATCGCCTCCCGCCTCGTCGACGCCCTCGTGGGCGAATGGGGCATGCGGGTGGAGGACATCATCGTCGACTGCCTCACCTTCCCTGTCGCCACCGGCCAGGAAGAAACCCGCCGCGACGGCATCGAAACCATCGAGGCCATCCGCCAGATCACCACCAAGTACCCGGGCATCAACACCACGCTCGGCGTCTCCAACGTCTCCTTCGGCCTCAACCCCGCCGCCCGCATCGTCCTGAACTCGGTGTTCCTGCACGAAGCGGTCCAAGCCGGCCTGACCAGCGGCATCATCGACGCCGCTAAAATCGTCCCGCTCGCCTCCCTCCCGGAAGAGCAGCGCAAGGTGGCCCTGGACCTCGTCTATGACCGCCGCGAATACGACGCCGACGGCAACACCACCTACGACCCCCTCGCCAGCATGCTGGACCTCTTCGCCGGCGTCGACACCGCAGCACTCAAGGACCAGCGCGCCGCTGAACTCGCCGCGCTCCCCACGGGCGCCCGCCTGGAACGCCGCATCATCGACGGCGAAGGCAAGGGCCTGGAAGAGGACCTGGACCTGGCCCGCAGCGAAGGCATGACCCCGCTGGGCATCATCAACGACCACCTGCTCGAAGGCATGAAGGTGGTGGGCGAACGCTTCGGCGCCGGCGAAATGCAGCTGCCGTTCGTGCTGCAGTCCGCCGAGGTCATGAAGAACGCCGTGGCCCTCCTGGAGCCGCACATGGAAAAGGCGGATTCCTCCGGCAAGGGCACCATGGTGATCGCCACCGTCCGCGGCGACGTGCACGACATCGGCAAGAACCTGGTGGACATCATCCTCACCAACAACGGCTACAAGGTAGTCAATATCGGCATCAAGCAGGGCATCGCCGAGATCATCGCCGCCGCCGAAGAACACGACGCCGACGTAATCGGCATGTCCGGGCTGCTGGTGAAATCCACCGTGGTGATGAAGGAAAACCTCGCCGAGCTGCAGACCCGCGGCCTGGCCAAGAGGTGGCCCGTCATCCTGGGCGGTGCCGCCCTGACCCGCGCCTACGTGGAACAGGACCTGGCGGAGCAGTTCGAGGGCACCGTCAGGTACGCCAAGGACGCCTTCGAGGGCCTTGCCCTCATGGAACCACTGGTGCGCGTGGCCCGCGGCGAGGACCCGGACTCCGTCGGCCTGCCGCCACTGAAGAAGCGCATCCACAAGGGCGGCCCGAAGTTTACGGTGACCGAGCCCGAAGCCATGCCCGGCCGGTCCGACGTCGCCACCGACAATCCCGTTCCCGCGCCGCCGTTCTGGGGCACCCGGATCGTCCGCGGCGTCTCGCTCCACGACTACGCCGCGTTCCTGGACGAGCGCGCCACGTTCATGGGGCAGTGGGGGCTCAAGCCCGGCCGCGGCGAGGACGGCGCCTCTTACGAGGAACTGGTGGAGAGCGAAGGCCGGCCGCGCCTGCGCTACTGGCTGGACCGCATCCTCGGGGAAGGCATGTTGGACGCCTCGGTGGCCTACGGCTACTTCCCGGTGGTCTCCGAGGGGGAACAGGTGGTGGTGCTGCACCACGGCGAGGATCCCGACGGCGTCCTGGGCCAGGCGGGCCTGCTCGCCCCCGACGGTGGTTCAGGCAGTCCGATCGGCACCGATCGCTTGCGGTTCGATTTCCCGCGCCAGCGCCGCGACCGGCACCTGTGCCTGGCCGACTTCGTGAAGTCGCGAGAATCCGGGCAGATTGATGTGCTGCCGGTCCAGCTGGTCACCGCGGGCTCCAAGATCGAAGAGTTCACGTCCAAGATGTTCGCGGCCAACCAGTACCGCGACTACTACGAGCTCAACGGCCTGGTCATGCAGCTCACCGAGGCGCTCGCCGAATTCTGGCACGCCCGGATCCGCAAGGAGCTCGGCTTCGCGGCCGAGGAGCCCAAGGACACGGCAGGGTATTTCAAGCTCGACTACCGCGGTGCAAGGTTCTCGCTGGGCTACCCCGCTTGCCCGGACATGGAGGACCGCCGCAAGGTCACCGAGCTGCTGAAGCCCGAGCGCATGGGCGTGGTCCTGAGCGATGAGCTCATGCTGCACCCCGAACAGTCCACCGACGCGTTCGTGTTCCACCACCCGGAGGCCAAGTACTTCAAGGTGTGAGTTGGTCTCGCGGTCCTCTCAGTGGCGTCCGAACCGCTCCCGGGCAGTTCGAACGGATGTGCCGAGGGCGGTGGCGATAACCTCCCACGAGTCTCCCTTCGCGCGGGCGGCGCTGACGGCTGCGTCCAGCTCGGCCGCGGCCTTCGCGGCAGCCGTACGGGCAGCGGAGATCCGGCGGAAGTCCTCGGCCTCCCTGTCCACGGGAGGAGCCGGGCTCAGGCGAAGGAGCGTGCCATCCACCCGCAGCGGAGCGGCTAAGTGCTCGACGTGCAGGACGTAACCTTCTTCGGGCGCGCGCTGAATGTAGAGGGTGAGGGCGGCCTTTCCCTCACCGTCATCAAAGTCCACTTTTCCGTAGCTATCGCTGGGGCCAACAGGCCACGGGCGCGGCTTCAACCGCCAACCAGCTTCGTAATGCGTCGGCTCGAAGGTTGGTGTTTCGCGAGGGGTCATGCTGGCCGTTCTCCTTCAATTGGCTTGCCACTGCGCCCCGACGCGTAGGGGCCGCAGCAAGGTCTCTGTCCACGGTACGGCCGCAATCTGACGGGCACCCGGGTGGCAGGTACCCGAATCCGGCGAAGGCATTTACCTGCGGTGGGCGTAGGTCGGGGAGGACGCGGGCCTTCCGGGTGGACACCATTCCTGCACCTAGAGCAGTCCACCGACGCGTTCGTGTTCCACCACCCGGAGGCCAAGTACTTCAAGGTGTGAGTTTGACTTTCCGGCGGTTCGGGCCGGGGCGTTGTCGGCTGCCCCGGCCCCAAACCGGCGGTTTGGCTACTTGGTGCGGATGGGCTCGTTCGGGACGTCGGCGGTGCGCCGGTCAAAGATGAGTGCTCCAACTTCCTGTTCGGCCTGGTTGTGGATGGAAAGGTCGATGCCGGAGCGGTCCCGCACGAGTGCGACGGCCAGAAGGGAAACGAGCGTCATCCCCACGAGGTACAGGGAGACGGCGTCTGTTCCGCCCGTGGCCTGGACGAGGGCTGTGGCGATGGTGGGGGCAAAGGCGCCGCCGAGGATCGCACCCAGGGCGTAGGAGATGGAGACGCCGGAGAAGCGGACCGAGGCGGGGAACATTTCCGAGTACAGGGCTGCCTGCGGGCCGTACGCCAGGCCGAGACCTACTGTGAAGATGGTCATGGCCAGGTAGAGCATCGGCAGGGACCCGGTGTTGATCATCCAGAAGAGCGGGAAGCAGGCCAGGAGCTGTGCGCCGAATCCTATGAGGTAGGTGTTTTTGCGGCCGATCCTGTCCGAGAGGGAGCCGGCGAGGTAGGTGAAGGCAAGCCAAACGCCAGCACCGTATGTGACGGCGAGGAGCACGTCAGTGCGTTCGTGGCCGACTGCGGGGCCGGACGCGTAGCTGGGGATGAACCCGCCCGTTGCCATGTACCCTGCGGCATTGTTGCCTGCGAAGATCAGGGCCGCGATGATCACGAGCAGCCCGTGGCGGCGGAACAGTTCCACGATCGGAATCCTGGGCTGTTTTTTGGCTGCGGCGATTTCCTGGAAGACGGGGGATTCGTCTACGGTGCGGCGCACGAAGTAGCCGACGACGATGAGGACGATGCTCAGCAGGAAGGGCACGCGCCATCCCCATTCAAGGAAGGCGGCGCCGGGTGAGATTACACCCGTCATCAGCGCTGTGACGCCGGTGGCCAGCAGCAGCCCCAGCGGCACGCCCAGCTGGGGGAAGGCTCCTGCCCGTCCGCGGCGGTCACGCGGGGCGTGCTCGACAGCCATCAGGACGGCCCCGCCCCATTCACCGCCGGCGGAGATGCCCTGCAGGATCCTCAGCAGCAGGAGCATGATTGGGGCGATCACACCGGCGCTCGCGTAGGTGGGCAGGATGCCGATCAGGGTGGTCGCCGCGCCCATGAGTATCAGGGTCAGTACGAGCATGGCGCGGCGGCCGATCCTATCGCCGTAGTGGCCGGCGAGGAATGCACCGAGAGGCCGGAAAAGGAAGCTGATGCCGACCGAGGCGAACGACAACAGCAGGCCGATGGATTGGCCGGCAGGCTCGAAGAACAGCTGGGCGAACACCAGCCCGGCGGCCGTGGCGTAGGTGAAGAAGTCGTACCACTCAACGGTGGTGCCGATGACAGTAGCGAAAGCGACGCGACGCTGGTTCGCCTTCGAGCTGTGGGTGGATGTGCTCATGATTCTCCAATTGATGTAAGCGCCAACGAGCGCCGGTCCGGGAGGAGCGGGGCAAAGAACTCCGCCAGCTCGGCCGTGGCGGTCAGCGGCAGGACGTTTGCGACGTACTGGTCGGGGCGGACCACCACGACGACGCCGCCACGGTCCAGGCCGCGGAGGTCGAAGATGTCCGCGGCAGGGTCAGCCGAGTAGACCTTTTCGTAGTCGGTCAGCTTGAACGGGCCTACCTCCGGTTTGAAAACCGCGGGGACGGCATTGATGTCGATGTCCGTGTGGGGCTGCTGGTAGGTCACCTTGACGTCGAACCAGGCGTCAGGATCAGCGTCCGACGGCGTTGCGGCCAGCGGTGATTCCGGCGAGTTCGCGAGCCACCCGGCGAATTTGTCCGTGGCAGACCCGGTGCCCGGAAGGGCGGGGTCGGCGAAGACGTAGATGCGCCAGCGGCCGTCCGCCCTGGCGTGGTGGCCCAGGTGAAGGGGGGTGGTGTCGCCGACGCGGATCACGGTTGCCGACTTGAAGCGCTTGCCAACGGGAAAGCCCGTGGCCTGGCCCTGGTGTTTCGCGGGGGCCACCAGCATGGACGGCGCGTACTCGGTCATAAACCCTGCCGGGAACTCGGCGGTGCGCACATAGAAGTCCTCAAGCTCCGATGCGTTGGCGAACTCCTCGGGCTTCTTCGCCATGAGCGTGGACCACTGCTTGTCGAAGTCGATGAGGTTCTTCGCCACCACCTGGCGCTCGTCGGAGTAGGTGGAGAGCAGGCTTTCCGGGCTCCGGCCTTCGAGCACATGCCCCAGTTTCCAGGCCAGGTTGAAGCCGTCCTGCATGGAGACGTTCATGCCCTGCCCGGCCTTGGCGCTGTGCGTGTGGCAGGCGTCGCCGGTAATGAACACCCGGGGAGTCCTGGTGCCGCGCTCGTCCGGAAGGACGTCGTCGAACCTGTCCGTCAGCCGGTGCCCCACCTCATAGACGCTGTGCCACGCCACGTTGCGCACGTCCAAGGTGTAGGGGTGGAGGATCTCGTTCGCCTTGCGGATGATCTCCTCAATGGAAGTGCTGCGCACTGCGCCCTTGTTGCGGGGGTCCACCTCGCCGAGGTCCACGTACATACGGAAAAGATGGCCGCCTTCGCGCGGAATCAGCAGGATGCTGCCGCCCGTACCCGATTGGACTGCGCATTTGATGCGGATATCGGGGAAGTCGGTGACCGCCAGGACGTCCATCACGCCCCAGGCGTGGTTGGCCTGATCCCCGGCGAGGGTGCAGCCGATGGCCTGGCGCACCTTGCTGCGGGCACCGTCCGCACCGACTACGTACTTCGCGCGGACGATGCGTTCCTGCCCCTCATGGGGGCCTGATGTGTGGAGAAGGGTCACGGTGACGGGGTACTCCCCTTCGCCCCCGACGTCGAGGGAACGGAACTCAAAGCCGTAATCGGGTGACATGCGTGTAGGCGAGTTGGCCATGACCTCGGCGAAGTAGTCCAGCACGCGGGCTTGGTTAACCACGAGGTGGGGGAATTCGCTGATTCCGGTGGGGTCGTCCGGGGTGCGGGCAGTGCGGATGATGCGGGAGGGGTCCGCGGGGTCCGGTTTCCAGAACACGGTCTCGGTGATCCGGTATGCCTCCGCGATGATCCGCTCGGCGAAGCCAAAAGCCTGAAAAGTTTCCACTGTGCGGGTCTGGATTCCGTCGGCTTGGCCAATGGCAAGCCTGCCGGGGCGGCGCTCCACGATGCGCGTGGTGACACCCGGGAATTGGGATAATTGCGCGGCTGCGAGCATGCCGGCAGGCCCTGAGCCGACAATCAACACATCGACCTCATCGGGAAGCTCAGCCGGCCTGTTGATGCCGACCCCTGCTGCCGGTTGGACCCGGGGGTCTCCGGATACGTAACCGTGATGGTGAAACTGCACGGGATTCCTCACTTCGTTGTAAGCGGTGAGCGTCGAAGGTTCTCAGAACCCGGACGCGTGGTTTTGTGGGATTTGGCTCTCCGCATTTGGCCAGTACGGTTGCGGCGCATGGCTTCACCGGGACAGGCAGGAGCCAAGAACGTGGTGGTGGAATGGACCTCGCGGCCCTCGGAGCGAATTTCAGGTGCCCTGGCGTTTCACGCCGCCATCTTGCCCTGGAGTCCTAGGAACGGGGTGGGTGGTGTTGTAGAAGCTTGCGCAACAGTTCAGTCAGGATGCTTGCCTCGGTGCTTGTCAGGCCACCCGCCCATTCGCTTTCACGCAAACTGTTCTTGCGCGCGAGCTCTGTCACCCGTTCCTCCCCGAGTGGCGTGAGCCGGACAAGTGTTTTGCGCTTATCTGAGATGTCTGCTTCCCGGGCCACCAGCCCGTACTTCTCCAGGGTGTTGAGCAAACTCGACATTGAGGCCGTTGAAACGCTGGAGAGCCTTGCCAGCTCGTTGGGATGGCCCGCTCCAACGGCTCGAATTGCGAAGAGAAGCCTGAAAGCAGAAAAACTTAGGCCCTCGGGGCGGTGGACGCTGACGTCCAGGTCGTTCGTAATCCTGTTGGCCAGACGTATCAGGTTGAAGCACAGGGCCATGGCGTCGTCGTCGAACTCGGGAAACATCTCCCTCGTGGAGTCGTTCGCGAGCTTTTCGAACTCGATGCCGCTGAGTTTCTCGTTCCGTTGGGCTCTCAACTCGGTCATCGTGCGGATCTCAACTTCCTTTGGGTCCTTGTACTCCTGCGCCACCAAGGACCAGCCGTAAACGCAGCGGTCCTGGCTGTGCTCTCGCCGGCGTTCACCATCTCGGTTCTCCCGCCCGGTACTGACCGAGGGGTTCCGTTTAGCTGCAGCGGGATCCCTGCAAACTTTACTAGAAGTCTAGCGAATCAGCAATGCCCTTTCTCAATATCGCTTTTGAGACATTCGGTAGCTGAGGTTGAAGTCCGGTGCAACTTCTCCACACTGACGGGATCTTCATGCGAGGATACGCCAAGGCCCGAGCAAACTTAATTAGATGTCTAGCGAATAGAATTAGTAAATTGGATCAAGAGACTCCCGTTGATGCGGATGGCTAGCTGGGTATGACAAAACCACCGACAGTGAGGTTGCGGGCAGCTCCCGAGTTCCGCGCAGCATACGGGCTGGTTCCCAGCGGTGTGCTCAGAGCCTGAGCTGGTGCCGGTCCCTGGCATGCGGTGATGGTGTGCAGGCGGCGTGGCCGTCCGCGCCGGATACCGGGCCGGCGACCGGCTTCACCCGCCGGAGCGCGGCCAGGACGGCCCGCCCCACCACCCCGATCCCGATGACCGTAGTGACGGCGCGCAGGGTGTCCCATCCCGCCGTCGACGTCAGCAGTGAGTAGAGCAGGAAGCTGCTGAGGTTGGTGCCCAGCGGTGCGCCCGGCACGTACGAAATGCCGGTGCCGCTGCCCACCGCAAAGGGCCAGAACCACAGATTGAGCAGTAGGCCGAACACGTAGGACGCCACCACGCCGTACCCGGCCAGCATCCACAGCTCGGCCCGGCCGCGCACCCGGCGGGGGAGCAGGCCGGCCCCCGCGCCCACCCACGCGCAGGCGAACATCTGGAAGGGTGTCCACGGCCCGATGCCGCCCCACAGGGCGCTGGAGACGGCGATGGTGGCCGCGCCGAGGAGCATGCCAAACCGCGGACCGAAGGCCCGTCCGGCCAGGACCAGCAGGATGAACACGGCTTCCACGCCGCCGACGCCGGTACTCGCCACCCGCACCGCGGAACCTACCGCGGCGAGGACGCCGAGCAGCGCCACCGTGTGTGCCGAGCGGACCGAGCCGTCCAGGGACACCACGACGGCGGCCGCGGCCAGGGGCGCGATGGCCAGGGCAGCGTACGGGGTGGCTGCAGCGGCATCCTGCGGAAGTGCCGCGGCAAGCAGCGGCCAGCAGAACGCCGCCAAAGCCAGCAGGTTTGCGGCCGCCAGGACTGCCAGCTCGGCGGCCCGCGGCATCCGGAGCCGGCGGGGCGGCTTCGCGGCTGGCAGGTCGGGCCGGCGGTCGGTCGCCCGGGCCGGGGCCAGGGGTTGTGCTGCGGGAACGTCTGCTGACTCATCCGGATCGGCGGTCAGGGCAGAGGGCGCCACGCCGTCCCGCATCGGCAGGATCCGGGCCCCGAGGCGGTGCGCAAACTCGAGGTCGTGGGTGGCGAACAGGACCGCTGCGCCCTCCGCGGCAGCGGCCCGCAGTGCTGCCGCGACCGCCGTCCGCGCGGTGGGATCGAGCCCGCGGGTGGGCTCATCGATCAGCAGGACCTGCGGCCGGTCCATGGTCTGCAGCGCGATGGCAAGGATCCGGCGCTCGCCGGCCGACAGGTCCCGGGGGTGTTCGTGTCCGATGGGCATGCTGACGTTGCCCCGGAGCCGGGCAAGCCGTGCTTCCGCCGTGCCGGGCGCGGGCTTCCCAGCGGGCTTTCCGCCGGAGCTTCCGCGCGTCTTTCCGCGCGCCAGGCGCCGCTCCGCAGCCCTCAACTCGGCGGCGACGGTGTCCCGGGTGAAGAGGTCGTCGGAGGCGTCCGGCACCAAGGCCACCCGGCCGCCGTCGTCCGTCCTTGCATCGCTGGAGCCCTCGCCCAGGGCAAGCGCCACCAGGAGGGACGACTTTCCGGCCCCGTTCGGGCCCACCAGCGCCACGATCTCGCCGGGGTGCAGGGCCAGGGACGCCTCCCGCACCTGAGGCGTGCCGCCGCGGTGCACGGCAAGGTTCGTGGCCGTGAGCACTGGTGCGGTGTCCGCCAACTGTGGGGCAGGACCGGCAGTGGACTGGGCGGGAGGCGGCGACGGCGCCGCGCCGGGCACCAGCGCGCCGCCCTCGATGGTCCACCACGAATCGGCGACAGGCACCAGCGCTTCCGCCCGGTGCTCCGCCACGATCACGCACACACCGGAGTGGCGGGCGAGGCCGTTGAGCACGGCGATGACGCGGCGGCGCGCTGTGGCATCGAGGTCGGCCAGCGGCTCGTCCACCAGGAGCAGGAGGGGATGGTCCACGACGGCGGCGGCGATGGCCACCAGCGTTGCCTCACCTGCCGACAGGGTGCTCACGTTCCGGTCCAGCAGTGCCGAGACCCCGATCCGCTCCGCCACCTCCAGCATCCGGGCCTTGGCGGCCGGCCGGGCCACGCCGCGCAGTTCCAGGGCCAGGCCAATCTCGTCCCGGACCCGCGTAGTGGCAAAGGCGGCGCGGGGATTCTGCAGGACCACCCCGGTCAGGCCGGCCGTGTCGCGCGGCGGGGCAGCGGCCCAGTCCACGCCGGCCACGCGCACCGTGCCGGAGATGCCACCGCCGTCGACGTGCGAGAGCAGCCCGGCGACGCCGCGCAGGATGGTGGACTTGCCGGAGCCCGTGGGCCCGGTGATGACCGTGATGGATCCGGCGGGCGGCGTGAACCCGGCCGCGCGCACCTGCGCGCTGCCAATCCGGAACTGTGCGTCCCGGACCAGGAGCGGTACGTCGCTGCCGGAGGCGGGGTGGGGCGCCGGGCGGCCAGCGAATCCGCGCAGCTCCAAGGCTGCGGCAACCCGGGCGGCATGCTCAAGGGTGCGCTCCAGCACGGGAACCAGCGCACGGGGTCCGAAGCGTTCGCCCCGCAACCGGAAGGCCAGGCGAACGGAGGCCACGGCGTCGGACAGCGCAGGGAGCGCCGCCCATGCCACCACCAGCATCCGGGCCACGCCCTGCAGTGGGCCGCCCCGGGCCAGCCGCACGAAGCCGCGGGACACATCAACCCACGCGTTGAGCAGGCCGAAGCCGAGGATCAGCCCGGCAATGGGCAGGGCGGACAGGACCGCCTGCCAGAGGCCGGGGGCCGTGACCGGGCCGAGCAGGACCACATGGGCGTAGGGCGCGGGAAGCCGGACCTGCGGCATGGCGAGCAGGAGCGGCTCGCCGATTCCCGCCCCGTTGAACAGGATGCGGTAGATGACCCGCGCCGCGATGAAGACGGCGGCGAGGGCCGCCGCCGCCCGTAACGGCGCGGGCCTGAAGGTCATGCCGCGGGTGCAGCCGGTTCGTTGTCCACGGTGTAGAGCAGTTCAAGGCTCTCGCCGGGGCTGAGCTTGAGGGTGTCCAGGCCTTCCTGCGCGTAGGCCCATGTGCCGGCGGCGGGCTTCACCCAGAGGGCCCAATAAGAGACCGTGTTTTTGTCATCGCAGGCTTCGCGGGTAGTGCCGCCCTTGTGCTTGATGTCGAAGTCCGCAGCGGGCACGCCGTTGACGCGGCACGCGAAGCTCGTGGGGTACTTGGCGGTGCCCTCGATCTTCACGTCGGCTTTGCTCAGCACGTCCGATGCCAGAGCGGGCCCGTCCGCGGACACGCAGGTGGAGGTGTCGGCGGCAGCCTGCTTCAGGGAGGCGGAATCCACCACTACCTTCACCCCGGTGCAGGGCCCGGCGGAGGCAGAGGCGCTCGCCGATGCCGAGGTGGAAGCAGATGCGGAGGGAGCGGACTGGGTGGCGGCCGGCGTGGAGCAGGCGGCGAGGGTCAGCAGCAGGCCGGCGGCGGCGAGTGAGCTCGCGGCGGCGGTGCGGGTCTTAGTCAATGTCACCTGTCAAGGGTAGGGCGTGCCGGGCCGGGAACCGGATGCCGTCGCGTTGTGTGACGCAACGTCTCGGCCCTTCACGGGCCCGGACACGCGTAAAGGCCGACGACGGCACTCACCACTGGAACGCGGGGGTGGGTGCCGCCGTCGGCCGGTCCGCGGGGCGTTACGAGGATTCCGTTGCGAAGGCCCTGCTGACCTCCAGTTCCTCCTCGTCCGGTACATAGGGCGCGGGCCCGGAGGACGGGTGGGCAGAGACGGCGGCGGCGTGCTCGGCCAGCACCCCTGTCTGGTGGCGGATCTTCAGCCGGTAGAGCAGGGTTCCGCCAATGACCACGGCGGCTACGAAGATCACGCCGCCCCACTGCAGGTACCACTCGAACGGCGGCACCGAGTTGTAGATTTCCGGGCGGGGCCACACCAGGTTCAGCGTCATGGCAGCACCCCACAGGACCGCCAGGATGTTCACGGGAACACCCCACTTGCCCATGCAGAACCCGGGCTCGGACCCGTCGTCGGCCAGCGGCCACTGCTTCAGGAACCGTTTGCGCAGCAGGGGAACCGTGACCAGGAGGTAGGACAGGTAGATCAGGACGATGCTGATGCTGGACAGGATGGTGAAGATGGCCGGCTGCATGACGTTGACCAGCAGCGGGATGACGGCCATGACACCGATGACGATCGCGGCCACGGTGGGGGTACGGCGGACGGGATCAACCTTGCTGAGCTGCCGGCTGAACGGAAGGTTGTTGTCCCGTGCCATGGCGAACATCATGCGGATGGCGGCGGCGTGGACGGCCAGGGTGCACACCACCACGGCCACCACGATGCAGGCCAGGAAGGCCTTGCCGAACGGACCGCCCAGGACGGAGAGCACGATGTGCTGCAGGCCGCCGTCGGGGGAGCCTATCTGGGGGTCCGCCAGGTCCGGTGCGGCCAGGATGCCGAAGAGCAGGATCAGCCCGCCCAGCAGGAACGACGCCGTGACGGCGCGCAGGATGGCCTTGGGGGCCGTGCGCTTGGGGTCCTTGGTTTCCTCGCCCAGGGAGCTGGCGGTATCGAAGCCGTACATGACGTAGCCGGAGGCCATGGCTCCGATCAGGAAGACGCCGAAGAAGCCAAGATCGTGGCCTTCGCCGAAGCCGTTGGTCTGGAAGAAGACCTCAGGGCCCCGCACCACGTGCCAGCCCAGGGCGAGGATCAGCAGCACGGCCGCTACCAGCTCCACGAAGACGCCGATGCTGTTGATCCGGGTCATCAGCTTCACCCCGAACGCGTTAATGAGGGTGGAGATGGTGATCATGATGGTGGCCAGCACCACGCCGTTCATGGCGAAGTCGTAGGGCCCGGTACCGTCACCAACGAACTGGAAGCCGGACCAGAGCTGCGGCAGCGTGATCTGCAGGGCCAGCGCCACCGAGCCCAGCGCCATGATGGAGGACAGCAGCAGCAGCCACCCGGCCAGCCAGGACGAGGTCCCCGACGCCAGCCGCTTGGCCCAGTTGTAGACCGAACCCGCCACCGGGTAGCGGCCGGCCAGTTCAGCGAAACACAGGGCCACCATCAGCTGGCCCACGAACACGATGGGCCAGGACCAGGCATACGCCGGGCCGGCCATGGAAAAACCAAAGTAGAACAGTTGGAAAACACCGGTGAGGATGGAGATGTAGCTGACACCCGCGGCGAAGCTGGCAAATTTGCCGATACTTCGGTCGAGGGTCTGGGTGTAGCCGAATTCGTCCATGCCGCTTGAATCAATACTCTTGCTGGGTTCCAATATGGACTCCTGGATCAGAAAGCACGATGGGACCGGCCGCCCTGGGGTGCGGCGGAATGACATTGGTGGGGGCCGTCGCTGGTAGGGAAGGCGGCCCCCTTAAGTCCTGCCGCTCAGGCGAGGGACGTGGTCAGCTCCTTCTCTCCCGTGGCGTCCGTGCCGGACTGCTGGGCCCGGATCAGGTCGGCGCAGCGCTCGCCGATCATCATGACGGTGATGTTGGGGTTGACGGTGATGTGTTCGGGCATGACGGAGGCATCGGCGACGCGGAGGCCGGTGACGCCCTTGACCCGCAGCTCCGGATCCAGCGGCGACATGGCGTCCTCGGCCGGGCCCAGGCGGACGGTGCCTACCGGGTGGTACACGGTGTTGTGGGTCTTGCGGATGTAGTCCCGCAGTTCCTCGTCCGTCTGCGCCTCGACGCCGGGCGACAGTTCGCGGCCGGTCCATTCCGCCATGGCGGGCTGGGCGGCGATTTCGCGGGCCTTGCGGATGCCGGCCACCATGACGCGCATGTCGTGGCCCTCCGGGTCCGTGAAGTAGCGCGGATCCACCATCGGCTTGTCGCGGAAGTCGCGGCTGCGCAGCCGGACGGTGCCGCGGGAGCGGGCGTGGGTGACGTTGGGCGTGAGGCTGAAGCCGTTCTCGGTGGTGGGGTAGCCGTGCCTCAGGGTGTTCATGTCGAACGGGACGGAGCCGTAGTGCATCATCAGGTCCGGCCGGTCCAGGCCATCCTCGGTGGGGGTGAAGATGCCGATTTCCCACCACTGCGTGGAGGTCTGGACCATCGGCTGCCTTGCCTCGAACTGCACCACGCCCTCGGGGTGGTCCTGCAGGTGCTCGCCCACGCCGGGAGAGTCCACCAGGACCTCGATGCCGTGGGCGGCCAGGTGCGCTGCCGGGCCGATCCCGGAGAGCATGAGCAGCTTGGGCGAGTCGATGGCGCCGGTGGACAGGACCACCTCGCGGTGCGCCGTGAGCCGGTGGGTCCGGCCGAATGCGGAGTCCACCACGTCCACGCCGGTGCAGCGCTTGTCCGCATCGAACACCAGCTGGCGGGCGCGGAGTCCGGTCAGCAGGGTGAAGTTGCTGCGCTCGATGATGGGGTGGATGTAGGAGACCGAGCTGGAGGCGCGGGTGCCGTCCGCCTGGCGGTTGATCTGGAAGAAGTTGGCGCCGTTCACCACGGTGGTGCCGGTGTTGAACTTCGCGCGGGGAATGCCCGCCTGCTCACAGGCGTCCAAGAGCGCGACGCCGGCGGGATCCGCCGGGGGCACGTTCATCAGGTGCACGGGGCCGGAGTCCCCGTGGTGCGGGGCGTCCGGACCGGCGTCCTGGTTGGTTTCCAGCCGCTTGTACAGCGGCCACGCGGCGTCAGCGTTCCAGCCGGTGGCGCCGTACTTGGACTCCCACTCGTCCAGGTCTTCACGCGGTGCCCAGAAGGCGATGCAGGAGTTGTGGCTGGAGCAGCCGCCCATCACCTTGGCCCGGGCATGCCGCATGAAGGAGTTGCCGTTTTCCTGAGGCTCCACCGGGTAGTCCCAGTCATAGCCGGATTCGAGCAGTTCCATCCAGCGGTCCAGCTGCAGGATCTCGGGGATGTTGCGGTCATCCGGGCCGGCCTCCACGAGGGCGACGGTGACGCCCGGGTCCTCGCTGAGGCGTGCAGCAACGGCCGCACCGGCGGATCCGCCGCCGATGACGATGTAATCGAACGAGCGCTCGGTGGCGTCATCGATGGTGTCGTAGTGCATCTAGTTCTCCTTGCCGTGGTCAGCGAACCAGCCGGTGACCTGCGGGCTGGTGTTCTGGTAGATGTGCTTGGCTTCCTGGTATTCGGCAAGGCCCGTGGGGCCGAGCTCGCGGCCCACGCCGGACTGGCCGAAGCCGCCCCACTCGGCCTGGGGGAGGTAGGGGTGGTAGTCGTTGATCCAGATGGTGCCGTGCCGCAGCCGGGATGCCACGCGTTGCGCCTTGCCGGCGTCCTGGGTCCAGACCGCCCCGGCGAGGCCGTAGATGGTGTCGTTGGCGGTGGCCACGGCTTCATCCTCGGCGCGGAACGTCTCGACGGTGACCACCGGACCGAATGCCTCATCGGTGACCACGGACATGCCGCGTTGCACCCGGTCCAGGATGGTGGGCTGGTAGTAGAACCCGTCGTCGTACTTCTCTCCCTGCGGTGCCGCGCCGCCGCACCGCAGCCGCGCACCCTCCTGGATGCCGCGCTGGACGTAGGCGTGCACCTTGTCGCGGTGGGCGGCGGAGATCAGGGGGCCGGTCTCGGCGTCGTCATCGAAGGGGCCGCCGAGCCGGATGTCCTGGGCGCGGCGGACCAGCTCGTCAACGAAGCGTTCGGCGATGGATTCCTCCACCACCAGCCGTGCGCCGGCCGAGCAGACCTGCCCCGAGTGGACGAACGCGCCGTTCAGGGCGTTGTCCACGGCGGCGTCGAAGTCGGCGTCCGCGAACACCACGTTGGGATTCTTGCCGCCCAGCTCCAGGGCCACCTTCTTGACGGTGGCCGCGGCGGTTGCGGCGATCCGCTTGCCGGTTTCCAGGCCGCCGGTGAAGGAGACGAGGTCGACGGCGGGATGTTCCGAAAGCGGTGCGCCAGCCGCCGCGCCGGCGCCGGTGACCAGGTTGGCCACCCCGTCCGGCAGGCCGAGGTCCTTCAACAGCTGCATGGCCAGGATGCTGGTGGACGGGGTCAGCTCGGAGGGCTTGAGGACGAAGGTGCAGCCGGCGGCCAGAGCAGGGGCGATCTTCCAGGCCGCCTGGAGCAGCGGGTAATTCCACGGCGTGATCAGGCCGCAGACGCCCACGGGTTCGTAGGCGATCCTGCTCACGACGCCGGGGTCCCCGGCGTCCACCACGCGGCCGGCCTGCTGCCCGGCGAGCCTGCCGAAGTACTCGAAGCACGCGGCGATGTCGTCCATGTCGATGCGGCTCTCGACCATCCGCTTTCCGGTGTTCAGGGACTCGGCGCGGGCGAACTTTTCCCGGCGTTCCCGCAGCCCGGCGGCGACCTTAAGGAGGAAGGTCCCGCGTTCGGGTGCCGGGACGGAGGACCAGACGCCGGAGTCGAAGGCGGCCCGGGCCGCGGCAATGGCGCGTTCGGCGTCTTCCCGGCCGGCCTCGGAGACCGTGGCCACCAGTTCGCTGTCGGCGGGGTTGCGGATCTCGCGGACACCGCCGGACGCGGCCGGCTCCCACTCGCCATTGATAAACAGGGTTGAGGCTGTCTCGGTTGCAGTGCTCTGGGCGGCTTCCCGCGCTGGTGTGGCGTAAGTCATAGGAAGGACAGTAACGCACATTGAACGACTGTTCAATACCTTTTTGAACAGTCGTTCAATGTTACTGCCGGGCCGCCCAAGCCCGGGGGAAGCCCGGGGAGCAGGCGGTTTAGTGCGGGTGGAGCTCGGCGTTCCCAACGCTTTCGTCGTGGACGGGCGCGAAGGCGATCTGTTCCGTACGCTCGATGCTTCGCTGGATGGCGGCCTTGTCCACGCCGAGAAGTGCCGTCAGCCACATGCCGTTTTGGATGACCACGATGTCCGCTGCCCGGTCCCGGCAGGCCTCCCAGGCCAGTGCGGGCCGGGCGCTGGAGACCAGCCCGGCCACCCCGTCGATGTAGCGGTCGAAGGCCGCCGCGTTGATCTGGGCATAGTCCTCGTCAGCCTGGGCGAGGGCCCAGAGGTGCAGGCGGAGCGATAGGTATCGGGTGGTGAGCAGATCGGAGCCGGCCACCCGCCGAAGCGCTTTGCGCAACTGTTCGTCCGGGGGCAAGGACGGGTCCGGCGCAACCAGCAGGAGGTCGTGTTCGTCCACCCGGCGCAGGGCAGCCCGGATCAGCGTGGTCTTGTCGTCGTAGTAGTAGTTCACCAGGCCCAGCGCCACGCCGGCCTCGCGCGCCACGGCACGCATGCTCACCCCTGCAATGCCATGGCGGGACAGCAGGTCCATCGCCGCCTCGAGGATGCGTGACTGCCTGTCCATCTGTTCGCCGGAGTTCACGGCATTCGTCCCCATCCGGCCAGACTATTGCCTAACCGGCCGGGAGTGCACTTTGCAGGACATCGGACGGTGCTGGGGGGCGGGGCCGTCAGGACTGGGCGTGGTCCGCGCGCTCAAGCACGCGGGACACCCCGTAGCCGATGACCAGTCCCCAGAAGGCTGCATGGATGTTGAGGAGGTTCATGCCGGAGATGGTCACCACGAACGTCACCAGCGAACCCAGGGTGAAGCTGGTGGCGAACGCCGTGACGAAGGCCTGCTGGAGGGCCCGCAGCATCGCGATGCCGCCCAGGGCCAGGACGAACTCCTTGGGCGCGGCCAGCATCAGCCGGGTCAGCGTGGGGGCGAACGCTGCGAATACCAGGGCCAGCAGGCCGTAGGCCACGGCAGCCGTGTATTGGCGTTGACGGGTCCCCGACGACGTCAAAAGGGCGTTGGTGGGACCTGTAACGCATGCCGAAACGGCGCCGAAGCCGGCGTTCAGTATTGAAAACGCGCCCGAGGCTATGGCGAAGGCATTCACTGGCGGACGATGTCCGGCGGCGCGGAGGACGGCGATGCCCTGGCCGTTCTGAACGAACAGCACGGTGAGGGCCAGGGGAACCACCAGTTCAAGCTGGGCAGCCCAGGTGAATTCCGGAGCGGTGAACACCGGGGTGGCCAGGAGCGGACCGCCGGGCGTCAGGTTGAACTGTCCGCTGGCCGCCACGGCAATGCCGCCTGCCGCCAGGGTGCCCAGGACCGGCGGCAAGAACCTGCCAAGCTTGGGAACGGCGGTGAGGACCAGGAACGCTGCCACCATCGGAGCCGCCACTGCCGGGTTGTCCTGGGTGGAGGTGACGATGTCTGTCCCGAACTTCAGGAACACCGCCGCAACCATGGCCATCACAATCGGCATGGGCACCAGGGCCATGGCCCTGCGCACCAACCCGGTGGCGCCCAGGACGAGGATAAGCACGCCGGAGGTGAAGAAGGCCCCGACGACTTGGGGGAAGGTCAGGTGCTGCAGGGAAGGTCCCAGGAGCACCGTGCCGGGGATGGACCAGGCGAAGCCCAGGGGCTGCCGGTATATGAGCGACATCAGCAGCGTGGCCGCCCCGGCGGAAAAGAGGATGCCAAAAACCCAGGACGACAGCTGGCCCTGGGTCAAGCCGCCCGCCGTCCCTACGGCCAGGGTGACCGCTATGGGTCCGGACGCCGCGAAGATGAGTCCGATTGCCCCGTTGGAAACATAGGACAGGCCCAGGTCCCGAAGGATTTGGCGTGGGCCGGCGGGCCGGATGCCCGGACGTTCCAGCAAGGGCTGCGGTGCCGGCGCCGGCGGGGCTGCCGGATCGTGGCGGGGACGGCTCATCGGGGCTCCTGGCTTGGGGGAAACCCTGAGGCGCTCCGAAGCATCAGCTCCGGAGCGCCTCCAGGGGTATCTCCCTGTTCGCGTGCTGCCCTGCTTTGCCAGGACGTAGTCATAAACTACTTCCTCGCCCTGTCCATCGGTATGGGGGCGGGGGCCGCCTACTTCTTGGGCAGGCCCGCCGGGTTCAGTTCGGACTTCTGGATGGCCTCGGAGGAAAGGCCCCAGCGGTCCAGGATCTTGGCGTAAGTGCCGTCGTCAATCAGGTGGTTCAGTGCAGCCTGCGCGGCAACCGCCAGGCCGTTGCCTTTCTTGGCGGTGAAGGCGATCTGCGCCGTCAGCGGCCAGCCGCCGTTCAGCGTGCCCACCTGCTTCGTCTTCCCGTCCTGCGCGGACTTGTACGCCGCGGCGGCGTTGGGTCCGAACGTGAGGTCCACACGTCCGGACTGGAGGGCCAGGCTTGAGGCCGAGTCGTCGTCGTAATACTGGAACTGGACCGGCGCCAGGCCGTTCTTCTTGTTCTCCTCGTCCCAGCGCACCAGGATCGCTTCCTGGTTGGTGCCCGAGCCCACGATGATCCTCTTGCCGGCCACGTCCTTGGCTTCCTTGACCTCACCGATGCCGGAGTCGCTCTTGGCGTAGAAACCCAGCAGGTCGTTGCGGTACGTGGCGAAGTCGAACTTTTCCTTGCGCGCCTCGGTGACGGTCACGTTGGACAGCACGGCCTCGTACTTGGACGATTCGATGCCCAGCGGCCAGTCAGCCCAGGCGACGGGCAGGACCTCGACGTCCAGCCCCAGGGCCTCACCCACGGCGTAGGCGATGTCCACCTCGCTGCCGATCAGGGTCTTGTTGTCCGTGGCGAACAGGCTCAACGGCGCCGCCCCGCCCGTGGTCACCACGGTGAGCTTGCCGTCGGCCTTGACCGCCTCAGGCACCAGGGCCGCTGCCGCGGAGTCCTTGGTCACCGGGAAGCGGTCCTGCTGCGGTGACAGGTTGAAGGTCTTGCCCGCGGCGCCGGCAGTGGATGGCGACGACGGTGCTGTCGCCGCCGAGGCGCCCGGGTCGGAGCAAGCGGACAGCCCCAGCAGCGCTGCGACGGCAAGCGCCACGACGGCGGACGGCTTGGGTTTGGGAGCCAATGGTTCCTCCTTGGAGGTGGGTGGGGATGCGGCGGAATGTGCGCGTTGCAGCAACTATCCGGCAGCCCCGCCGGGGGAACCAAAGGCCGCGAAACCCGGAGATACAGGGAGTAACGGCGGTTAACCTCAGGACCGCGGCGGTCATATTCCGGGCCCGCTCCGTACGCCTGCGGCACGCAAAGAGGGGACCAGTCCACTGCGAACTGGTCCCCTGTTTTACTGCGTCAGGGTTGGCACCGGGTCCTTATGACAGCGCCGCCAGGACTTCCTTGGCCACTGCCTCGCTGGACTGTGGGTTCTGCCCGGTGATGAGGTTGCCGTCCCGCACCACGTTGGAGGACCAGGCGGCCCCGTTCTCCACCACGGCGCCCTTGTCCTTGAGCGCGTCTTCCACCATCCACGGCGTGTTCTCACCCGTGCCGCCGCCGAGTTCTTCCTCGTTGCTGAAGACCGTCAGGCGCCGGCCCTTGAAAGCGAACCCGCCGTCGTCGTCCGTTGCACCCAGCAGCCCGGCCGGGCCGTGGCAGAACGGGGCGATGACCTTGCCGTCTTTGTCCGCTGCCACCAGCAGGCGGCCCAGGTCGGCATCCTTGAAGAGATCGGCCATGGGGCCGTGCCCGCCGGGCATCACCACGGCGTCATAGCCGTTGATGTCGACGTCGGCGAGGACCAGCGGGTGCGCCAGCTCGCCGTCGATCTTCGCCAGGTAGTCCCGGAAGCCCTGCGCGCGGTCCTCGCCGCCTGCCGATTCGGGGGCCAGGCTCACCTGGTCCACCGTGGGCTTCCTGCCGCCGGGGGTGGCGATGCGGACGGTGTTCCCGGCATCGGTCAGGGTCTGGTGGGATACCACCAGTTCCTCGGCCCAGTAGCCGGTGGGGTGTTCGCTGCCGTCCTTCATGGTGAGGGAATCTGCGGCCGAGACGACCATCAGGATGTTTGCCATGGTGTTTCTCCTGTCTCTGGGTTTCTACTTGCCGGCGGCTTCGAGCTCGGCGTACGTATCGTCGTCGAGCGTGATGCCTGCGGCGGCCATGTTTTCTTCGAGGTGGGCCACGGAACCGGTGCCGGGGATGGGCATCATCGCGGGGGAGCGGCGCAGCAGCCAGGCGAGGGCCACCTGGGAGGTGGTGGCGCCCAGGCGCTTGGCGGCTTCATCCAGCGGTCCGCCCGGCTTGGCGAGTTCGCCCGCGGAAATGGGTGCCCACGGGATGAACCCGATGCCATTGTCTTCCGAGTACCGCAGCACGTCCTCAGAGGACCGGTCGGTCAGGTTGTAGCGGTTCTGGACAGTGGACACGGTGAAGTGCTTTCCGGCCGCTTCCAGCTCCGCCACGCCCACCTGCGAGAGGCCCAGGGCACGGACCTTGCCCTCGTCCTGGAGTTGGCGCAGCACGCCGAACTGTTCCTCGGCGTCCACCTTGGGATCGATCCTGTGCAGCTGCAGCAGGTCCAGGGTGTCCACCTTCAGCTTGCGCAGGCTCAGTTCCGTCTGCTGGCGCAGGTATTCGGGACGGCCCACGGGGATCCACTTGTTGGGACCGGTGCGGGTGAAGCCCACCTTGGTGGCGATCTTCAGCCCCGCCTTGTAGGGGTGCAGGGCCTCGGCGATGATTTCCTCGCTGATGTTGGGGCCATAGGAGTCTGCGGTGTCGATGAAATCCACGCCGAGCTCCACGGCGCGGCGCAGTACGGACACGGCGGCGGCGCGGTCTGCGGGCTCACCCCAGACCCCGTCGCCCACGATGCGCATGGCACCAAAACCGAGCCGGTGCACGGTTCCCAAGTCCTTGAGGTCGATCGTTCCGGACAGTTCCAGCTGCTTCGTTGAATCTTGGCTCATAGGGGCGGCAACATCATCAGTGTGCTGAGTATTCCGCATCTCACAGAAATAAGCCGGGGCCCGCCGTCGTTATGCACTTAGTGCCCGCCGCAGTCCGGCCGGCACGCACCCTCGCAACGTTCTTGAAAGGCCGGCACCTGACGTGACTCTTCCCCTCTCCATCCTTGACCTGGCAACCATCGGCAAAGGCCAGACGGCGGCGGAGAGCTTCGCGGGCAGCGTGGCCATGGCGCAGAGCGCCGAGAAGCTGGGGTACCGGCGGGTCTGGTACGCGGAGCACCACAACATGTCCTCCATCGCTTCCTCCGCCACCAGCGTGCTGATCGCGCACGTGGCTGCCCACACAGAGAGCATCCGGCTGGGCGCCGGGGGCATCATGCTGCCCAACCACTCGCCGCTGACCATCGCGGAACAGTTCGGAACCCTGGAAACCCTGCACCCGGGCCGGATCGACCTGGGCCTGGGCCGGGCACCGGGCAGTGACCAGAACACCATGCGTGCCCTGCGCCGGGACCCGATGTCCGCGGACAGCTTCCCGCAGGACGTCCTTGAACTGCAGGGCTACCTGACCGGCCCCACCCGCATCGAGGGCGTCGAGGCCACCCCGGGCAAGGGGACCAACGTTCCGCTGTACATCCTGGGCTCGTCCCTGTTCGGCGCCCGGCTGGCGGCGCAGTTTGGCCTGCCCTACGCCTTCGCCTCGCACTTTGCCCCCGCCGCCCTGCAGGACGCCGTGGCCATTTACCGCCGCGAGTTCAAGCCCTCCGCGCAGCTGGATGCGCCGCACGTGATCGCCGGCGTCAACGTGATCGCCGCCGATTCCGCTTCCGAGGCGCAGGCCATGTTCCAGGCCACCAAGCGTGCCCGCGTCTCGCTGTTCTTCGGCGGCGGCCGCGAGTTCACTGACGATGAGGCGGACATGATCCTGGACTCCCCGCAGGGACAGCACGTCGCCCAGATGATGCGCTACTCTGCGGTGGGGACGCCGGACGCCGTGGTGGACTACCTGGCTGATTTCGGCAAGCACGCCGACGCCGACGAACTCATCGTGGCGCACCAGAGCACCGGCACCGAGGCGCGGCTGCGCTCCGTCGAGCTGCTGGCCGAGGCCGCCGGACTGGCCAGGGTGGGCGCCTGAGGGCTTCGCCGCACGCGGTGCCCCCGGGCCCTGTCCGCTGCTTTTACACGGACGCAATGAAAGCGACTTTCGGGGGAAACCCCCGCGGCTGAAGATGGGTACTGCCCCGTCAGGGATTGCTGGGATTTCCGGGCGGGGCACCAACCGGTAGTCCGCAGGCGATCCAGCGGCTGTGTTCCCGGCCTGGTCCTGCCTCGAAGGGGTACCTGGATGCCTACGCCGTTGAACCAAAGCGTGGCGGAATCCGCGCTGCTCACCCGCTCCCTCCCGCTGGACATGCTCCGCACCTTCATCCAGTCGGACGCGGCCGGCAACGGGCTGACCCCGGGGCTCTTGGCTGAACTCAAGGTGCTGGCCCGCGTACCGTCCCTGCTGGTGGCCTGCAACTACGGCGGGACCCTGTGCGAGGCCGAAGGCATCTCCACCGAGGTCCTTCCCCTGGGCAATGCGGCCATCGCCCTGCGCGCTCTGGCGGCACTGCCCAACACCCACGCGGCAATCATTTCGGGCCGGTCACTCCGTGACCTGGCGGCGGTGTCGCGGTTGCCCGTGGAGGTGCACCTCATCGGGTCGCACGGAGCGGAGCCGGACATGGGCTTCGCGCACGCCCAAACGCTGGCCACCGAATCCGTCCTGCAAAAGGTCAACACCGCCCTTAACGAGGCCGTGGGCTTCCAGGAGGGCATCTGGATTGAACGCAAACCCGTGGCGGTGTCCGTCCACACCCGGCCTGCACCGCCGGAGGTGGTGGAATCGGTAACGGAAACCGCCCGCGAGATTGCCCGCCTCCATGGGCTCTTCTTCATCGTGGACGGCTCCGTGCTGGACCTCTCCGTGGTGGAACCATCCAAGGCCGAGGCGCTGGAAATCCTGCGGTCCCGGCTCGGGGCAAGCGCCGCCATGTTCGCCGGGGATGCCTACAGCGATGAACTGGCCATCGCCACCCTGCGCGGCCCGGACCTGGGGCTGCGGGTAGGGCCGGGGGAGACCGCCGCCGCGCATCGTGTCCGTGACCCGGAAGCCTTCGCCCGCGTCCTTGCCCTCCTCTTCGAACTGCGCCGGGCCTGGTTGTTCGGGGAGGACGCCGTGGGCCTGGAACGGCACTCGATGATCGGCAACGGATCCTCCACCGCGCTGCTGACCCCGGACGCGAAGATCTGCTGGATGAGCCACCCGCTGCCGGATTCCGGGTCCCTGTTTGCCCACATCCTGGGCGGCGACGCCGCCGGCCACTTCTCCGTCGAACCGGTCAAAGCCTCACAGGTGCTGGGCCAGCGGTATGTGGACAGCACCATGATCGTCGAAACCCGGTGGGCGGACGTCACGGTTACCGACTACCTGGAGCCCGCCCCGGACGGCATTACCAGCCTGGTGCGGGTGCTGTCCGGCCATGGCGCCGCCAGGATCACCTTCGCTCCCCGGCCGGACTACGCCAACGCGCCGTTCAGCCTGGAGGCCCGCGGCGGAGAACTGCACGTGGTGGGAACCTCTGAGCCCATCATCCTTTTCGCTCCGGGCGTGACCTTCAGCATCACCTCGGACGGCGTCCACGCTACAGCCACGGCTTCCGTGAACCTGCAGGACGGCCCGGTGGTGTTGAACCTGCGCTGCGGCGATACCGAACCGCAGCCCGCGGACCCTCAGGGTGAGACGGAGCGGCGGGCCGGAGTGGCGCTGCGCTCACGCCAGTGGGTGCAGGACCTCGCCCTGCCCTCCGTCAAACCCTCCCTGGTGCGGCGCTCGGCCCTGGTGCTCCGCGCCTTGGTGCATGAGCCCACGGGCGCCGTCCTCGCCGCGCCCACCACGTCCCTGCCCGAGGGGATCGGCGGGACACGGAACTGGGATTACCGGTACTGCTGGCTCCGGGACGGGTCCATGACGGTCAACGCGCTGGTGGACCTGGGCTCCACCGCTGAGGCGGCGGGCTTCCTGGACTGGCTGGGCCGCATCCTCGAGCACGCACCCGGCCCCGAATGGCTGCACCCCCTGTACTCGGTGACCGGCGCGCCGCTCTCCACGGAGGCCGTCGTCGACAGCCTCCCGGGGTACGCCGGTTCCCGCCCGGTGCGGATCGGAAACGCCGCGGACCACCAGGTCCAGCTCGACGTCTTTGGGCCCGTCGCCGAACTGATCCATGCGCTCAGTGAACGGGAGGGCTCCCTTGACGACCCCCACTGGGAACTGATGGTGCAGATGGCATCGGCCGTCCTGGCCCGTTGGCACGAACCGGACCACGGGATCTGGGAGGCCCGGCGAGCGGCCCGCCACCACGTCTATTCAAAGGTGATGTGCTGGGTCACCCTCGACCGGGCGCTGCGGACGGCGGACCGCCATGGCCGCCAGCCGGACCCGGCCTGGGCGCCGACGGCGGCCACCATCCGCGATGAGGTGCTGCGCGAGGGCTGGGACGAATCGGCCCAGTCCTACACGGTGGCCTACGACAGCCCCGACCTCGACGCCGCCGTCCTGCACATCGGGCTTTCGGGCCTGCTGGAGGTCACGGACCAGCGCTTCCTGGACACCGTCACCGCCGTGGAACGGGAACTGCGGGTGGGCCCCACCGTGTTCCGCTACCGGTACGACGACGGCCTGCCGGGCCTGGAGGGCGGGTTCCACATCTGCACCACGTGGCTGATCGAAGCCTACGTTGCCGTGGGCCGCATCGATGAGGCCTGGGACCTGTTCGACCAGTTGGTGAACCTCTTCGGCCCCACCGGACTGCTCCCGGAGGAATACGACCCCGGCACCGAGACCCACTTGGGCAACCATCCGCAGGCCTATTCGCACCTGGGCTTCATCCGCTGCGCCCGGCTCCTGGACGCACACCAGGGCAGACGGTAGTCGGCGTCGGTCGTGGGTACCTAGAGTGGAGGTAACAGGGACCCAAAAAGACTGAAACGAGACTGATGATGACCGCCCGCGCCCAGGGAGTGGGGTTCCGTTCCGAACGGGGCCCGATTCTCATCGCTTTGATGCTGTCCACCGGACTGGTGGCCATCGATTCCACCATCGTCGCCACCGCTGTGCCGTCGATCGTCCGCGACGTGGGCGGCTTCTCCTCCTTCCCCTGGCTCTTCTCCGCCTACCTCCTGGCGCAGGCGGTTTCGGTGCCCATCTACGGCAAACTGTCCGACATGACAGGCCGCAAGCCCATCATCCTCACTGGTATTGGCCTGTTCCTGCTTGGCTCGGTCCTCTGCGGCGTGGCGTGGAGCATGCCCTCCCTGATCGCCTTCCGGGCACTGCAGGGACTCGGCGCGGGTGCGGTGCTGCCGGTTGCCGTCACCATCGCCGGCGACATCTACACGCTTCAGGAACGCGCCAAGGTCCAGGGCTACCTGGCCAGCGTGTGGGCCGTCTCCTCGGTGGTGGGCCCCAGCCTGGGCGGCATCTTCTCCGCGCTGGGCATCTGGCGCGGCATCTTCCTGGTCAACGTGCCGCTCTGCCTGCTGGCGGGCTGGATGCTGGTCCGCACCCTCCACGAGGACGTGGAACGCGCCAAGCACAAAGTGGATTATGCCGGCGCGGTGCTGCTGGCAGGATCCCTGGGCCTGCTGATCCTCGGCGCCCTGCAAGGCGGCCAGGCCTGGGCGTGGAACTCTCCCATCAGCATTGCCGTGTTCACGGTGGGCGCCGTCCTGCTGGTCGCGTTCCTCCTGGTGGAGCGGCGCGCGGCGGAACCCATCCTGCCGGCATGGGTGGTGTCCCGCCGCCTGCTGGCTACCACCACCCTGGTGTCCTTCGGGGTCGGGGCGGTCATGATCGGCCTGACCTCCTACGTGCCCACCTACCTGGAGGGTGCCCTGTCCTCCTCGCCGCTGGTGGCCGGCCTGGCGCTCGCCGCCCTGACCCTCGGCTGGCCCCTCAGCGCCTCGCAGGCCGGCAAGTTCTACCTGAGGATCGGCTTCAAATCCACCGCCCTGATCGGCATCGCCATTTCCGTGGCGGGGCTGCTGATCCTGGCGCTGACGGCCTCTTCGCCCAACGTGGCGCTGATCGCCATCAGCTGCTTCATCGTCGGGCTCGGCCTGGGCCTGCTGGCCACGCCCACGCTCATCTCCGCCCAGTCCAGCGTGCCGTGGCACGAACGCGGCGTGGTGACCAGCACCAACATGTTCGCCCGTTCCATCGGCAGCGCCCTCGGCGTGGCCGTCTTCGGTGCCGTGGCCAATGCCATCTACGGCGGCAGCAGCGGCGGCAACACCGATCCCGCCACGGTGATCAGCGCATCCGGGGCCGTATTCCTGGCGGCGCTGGTGGCCGGGCTGATCACCGTGGCAGCCGTGCTGGCCATGCCGGCGGTGAAGGCTGATGACGCCGGGAAGGCAGAGGAGCAGCCGGTCCCCACCAGCGTGGAGGGCAGCCAGAACTAGCGGGACGCCCCGGCCAGCGGGCAGCTCCAGCTACTGGGCAGCTCCAGCTACCGGGCAGCTCCAGCTACCGGGACGCCCGGAAGATGGCCGGCGCGTCCCGCGTCCCGGTAGCAAGGTCCGCCAGGATCCGGCCGATCACCGGCGTGAACTTGAAGCCGTGGCCGGAGAACCCTGCGCCGATCACCACCGGCCCCACCCGGTCCAGGATGAAGTCCTCGTCAGGGGTGGTGGTGTAGGTGCAGCTGATGGCCTCGAACTGCTCTGCGTCGACGCCCGGGAGCCACTGCCGGGCGTAGTCCTGCAGGGCGGCGAGCTGGGCCGGCTCCGGCAGGAAATCCCGGTGGTCCGGATCCACAACGGGGCCCACACCGTGCCAGCCGGCCTTGATGCCTTCGCCGGGGGTCCGCATGCCGTACACGGGGGAGTACCAGCCCCGGTAGTCCGCGCCCGGGTAGTGGTTGAACCCCGGCCACACTGCCCCGGCGTCCGCCACCCGGAAATGCGCCGGCTGCTCCTGCGTGACCCGCAGCTTCGGGATCCGCACACCGGGCGCATCCTTCCCGGCGGCGGTGGCCAGCAGCTTCTCCGTCCAGCCGCCGGCAGTCACCACCGCCTGGGCTGCGGTGACCACCTCGGTGCCCGCAGCGTCTTCGAGCGTCAGCCGCACGCCGTCGTCGAACACCTCGAAGTCCACCACCTTGGTGTGGTGCCTGATCTCGGCGCCCCGGGCCGCGGCCAGCCGCTGGAACGCAGGAAGCGCTGCCTCCGGATTGAGCTGGCCGCCGTCGGGCATATGCAGGACCTGCCGGTCGAAGCGGATGCCGCGCCACCGCTCACCGGCTTCCTCCGGCGCCAGGAATTCGGCGCGGATCCCGGCCGACGTGAGCGCGGAGGCAACCTGCTGCGGGTCGAAACCGGGCCCGTGGTTGACGATGCCCGTGCGCGCCAGCAGCTGCCCGCCGCTTTCCTGCTCCAGTTCCTCCCACAGCGACAATCCCTCAGCCAACATGGCCACGTAGTCCGGCTGGTGGTAGCCGGGATTCAGGTTCCGGGTGGCGCCGTGCGACGCGCCGATCTTGTGTCCGGGACCGAATTGCTCCACCAGCGTCACCTGGCGGCCGCGGCGGGAAAGCGCCCAGGCGGCGGCCGAGCCCATGGCGCCGCCGCCGATCACCACGGTGTCAAGAATGGTATTCATCAGCCCTCCAAGCTGGGGTCATGCGGTCAAAAGCTATGCCAACAGGAGCGCGACGCCGATCATCGCCGGCACCGCCACCACGGTGGTGATCAGCACGGTGTCCTTGGCCACGGTGAGCCCGGTCTGGTAGCGGCTGGCGGCGACGAACACGTTCTGGGCAGTGGGCAGCGCCGAGGTGACCACCACCGCGAACAGGGCGTGGCCATCCATCCCGAGCGCAAAGCGGGCGAAAACGTAGGCGAGGGCCGGCTGGACGGCAAGCTTGAAGCCACTCGCCAGCAGGGTGTCCACGCGGCGCCGGGCGGAGGCCTGCAAGGGGCGGGTGCCGTTCAAGCTCATCCCGAACGCGATCAGCATGGCGGGAATCGCGGCGCCGCCGATCAGGTGGATGGGCTCCATCACCAGCGGCGGGACCTGGAATCCGGTGCCGGCCACCACCAGGCCCAGGGCGGAGCCGACGATCATCGGGTTCCGCAGGATCATCAGCACAAAGCGCAGGGGAGTGGTGCGGTGGGCGCTGGTGCTTGAATCGAGGAGCATCAGGAACATCGGAGTGAAGAACGCCAGCTGGAAGATCAGCAGCGGTGCCACGTAGCTGGCGTCACCCAGGACATATACCGCGATGGGAATACCCAGGTTTGCCGAGTTCGCCAGCGAGGCCGACATGGCGGACATCAGCGATTCCGGGAGCGCCCGCTTCAGCCAAAACCGTGCGAGCAGGAAAAAGATTGATGCCGTGGTGATCGCTGCCACCGCCGTCACCAGCAAAGGCTCGGCGAAGACCTCGTGGAGACGCGCCTTGCTCAGGGTTTCGAAAAGCAGCGCGGGGCTCGCCACGAAGAAGGTCAGGCCGCTCAGTACCGGCCGCGCGTTCTCGCCCAGGATGTTCTGCCGGCCAACGAACCATCCCACCAGGATGATGCACCAGACCACGAAGAATCCCGCCAGGACCCCTAGCACGGGATCCCTCCGCGAGCGCGGCGGAAGCGTCTACCGGAGTTCACGCCCCGGGTTCAGAGGGTGGCGTTGTTCAGCGCGAACGGCGGACGCGTCATGCCGGCGGTGAGGCCCTCGGCGGGGTCGTTGCCCAGTTGGATGATCCGGTTGTCCTGGTCCACATGGACCACCCGGGGCTCGTACGCCTTGGCTTCCTCAGTGGTCATCTGCGCGTAGGTAATAAGGATGACAATGTCGTTCTCGTGCATGAGGTGCGCCGCCGCACCATTGATGCCGATCACGCCGGAGCCGCGCTCACCTGCGATGGTGTACGTCTCCAGCCGCGCCCCGTTGGTGACGTCCACGATGGACACCAGCTCGCCGGGAAGGATGTCCGCAGCCTCAAGCAGGTCAAGGTCAACGGTGACCGAGCCGACGTAATGCAGGTCGGCGTGCGTGACGGTGGCCCGGTGGATTTTGGACTTGAACATTGTTCGATTCATAACGGGTCCAGTCTAGACCCGTGCTCACTCACCCCGCAGTGACGCAGGAAACACAGGAGTCACGGACGACGACGGCCGGTCACCCGGCGTCGTTCCCCGCCACCGCCGCGGCGGCCGCGGCAAGCGTCTCGCGGGCTGCCAGGATCGCCGGGCGCTGTGCACTGGAGCGGCGGACCGAGGTGAAGATGGTGCGGTGCGGCTTGCCGGGAAGCTCAAGGAGTTCCGCCGTGGTGCCGCGGCCGGTCCACACCAGGTCCGGCATCAGCGCCACTGCGTTGCCGGACTCGATCAGGCGGGCCTGTGCCTGCAGGTCTGCGGTTTCAAAACGGACATCGGGCTCGAACCCGGCGCTGCGGCACGCCTGCTCCGCCCAGTGGCGGGACGCGGCACCCCGCGGTTCCATGACCCAGGCCAGGGCCGCCGTGTCCGCCAGCGACCGGATGGCCGGGCCGCCGCCGGAGGCCGGGGGAACGGCGAGCCGGATGGCGTCGGTGGTCAGCTTCACCCGGTCCAGTTCGGGGTAGCGCGGGGCAGCGTGCCCCGGGTACTGCTCAGCGACCACCAGGTCGAAGTCCCGCGCCCAGGTCTCGTGCAGCGCCGTCTCCGGCTCCCGCTGGATCATCTCGATCCGCACCTCGGGGTAGGCGGCGGCCATGCGCGTCAGCGTGTCCGGCATCAGCGCCAGCGCGGCCGATTGGAACACCGCGATCCGCACCGTCCCGGTCACCGTGGTCAGGGACGCGGCCAGGTCTGCCTCGGCCTGCTCCATGGTTTCGAGCAGCTGCGCGGTATGGGCAACGAGTACTTCGGCCTGGGGTGTGAGCTGCACGCGGCGCCCGGTTTTCCGGAGCAGCTCCACGCCTACCTCCTTCTCCAGGAGTGCAAGCTGCTGCGACACCGACGACGGGCTGTACTGCAGTGCCTCAGCCACCTCGGCGAGTGTCCCGCGGATGCTTAACTCACGCAGGAGCCGGAGCCGGCGGACGTCGAGCATAGCGGATTCCTGACTGAAACTAATCAATATTGGTTAGAAGGATTCACTTTATCTAACGCAACCGCCCACGCATACTGTTGGAACCGAGTTACCCCCGTCACAGCCAATTCACATGGCGTGCCGCGGCGGGGTCGCACCCCAAAAGCAGGAGTTCCTGATGAGTAGAGACATGACCCAGTCGATCATGCGGCGTAAGCCCATCGATGACATCGAAGAAGAAAGTAAGCACAGCGGCCTCTTCAAGTCCCTCGGGCTGTGGCAGCTCACCGCCATCGGTGTTGGCGGCATTATCGGCGTCGGCATCTTCTCGCTCGCGGGGCTGGTGGCGGCCGGCAGCGATGGAACTCCCGGGGTGGGGCCCGCGGTACTGATCTCCTTCCTGATCGCAGGCCTCGCCTCCGCGGCCGCGGCCCTCTCCTACGCGGAATTCGCGGGCATGATCCCGCGCGCCGGCTCGGCCTACACCTACGGGTATGTGGCGCTCGGGGAGGTTATCGGCTGGTTCATCGGCTGGGACCTGCTGCTGGAATACATTGCCATCGTCGCGGTGGTGGCCATCGGCATCTCCGGCTACCTGGACGCCTTCCTCGCCGGCATTGGCATCCACCTGCCGGCCGCGATGACCTCCACCTTTGACGAAGGCAAGGGCGGCATCATCAACGTCCCTGCCATCCTGGTTTGCCTCCTGGTCACCTGGATCCTGTCCCGCGGAACCAGGGCGTTCGGCAGGTTCGAACTCGTGGCCGTGGGCATCAAGGTGGTCCTGATCCTCTTCATCATCGGGCTTGGCGTGTTCTACATCGACACCAACAACTACAACCCGTTCATGCCCAGCGGCTTCGGCCCCGTGGTTGCCGGCTCCGCCACCGTCTTCTTCGCCGTGTTCGGCTACGACGCCATGAGCACGGCGGCCGAGGAAGCCAAGGACGGCAAGAAGCACATGCCCAAGGCCATCGTGCTCTCGCTCATCATTGCCATGCTGCTCTACGTTGCCGCCACGCTTGTCCTCACTGGCATGCAGAACTACAAGGACATCGACCCCAAGGCGGGCTTCGCCTCGGCGTTCACCTCCGTGGGCCTGCCGGTCATCGCCACCATCATCTCGGTGTTCGCCGTGCTGTCCATCCTCACCGTGATGCTCACCTTCCTCCTGGGCGTGACCCGCGTCTGGTTCTCCATGAGCCGCGACGGCCTGCTGCCGGGCTGGTTCGCCAAGACGGACCACAACGGCACGCCCCAGCGGGTCACCTGGATCGGTGGCATCGCCTCGGCCTTCCTGGCCGGCGTCTTCCCCATCAAGGCGGTCGCGGACCTGACCAATATCGGCATCCTGGCCGCGTTCGTCGTCGTCTGCCTGTCCGTGATCATCTTCCGTTACAAGCGGCCGGACGCGCCCCGTACCTTCCGCCTGCCCCTGATGCCCGTGATCCCGGCATTCGGTGTGCTCGCCTCGGCCTTCCTGATGCTGCAGCTGCACTGGGAAACCTGGCTGCGGTTCGTGGTGTGGCTCATCATCGGCCTGGTGATCTACTTCGGCTACGGACGCAAGCACTCGCTGATGAACCCCAACAGCCCGCGCCACCAGGAGCTCGCAGACATGCACCGCCCCCTGGCCTAACACCTCCCGACGCCCGCTCACGTCTGGCGGTTATTCCCGGAACGCCCGCTCACGTCTGGCGGTTTTTCCTGAAACGCCCGCTCACATTCGGTTAGAACAGGTACCCCTCCTGCGCATCACGTCCAGGAGGGGTCCTTGTTTATCCGCTAAATGTGAGCGGGCGTTTGGAATTTAAGCGCAGGATCTGAGCGGGGGTTGGGGGTATGGGCGTCAAAGGTGAGCGGGGGTTTTGAGGGCCTCGGAAGCATTGGCTTTTCTAACCTGTATTGGTTGGAAAAGATCGCTTTATCTTATGTGACTCGAAGCTCATACTGGTGGAAAGACCTCCTCCCACAGCCAGAAAGATCGGGAAAAATCATGACCCACGTTGCAATGGAACCGGCAGTCGCAGTCGCTGCCACGCCGCAGACGGTCGACGTCGACGTCCGCCAGGCGAAGGCACTCGCCGATGAAGCGGTCACCTTGGTCCGCCGCTGGCTCACGGAGGCGTCGAAGGTCCCCGTCGACGCCTCCGCCCAGCAGTTGGCCGGCGTGCTCAAGGACCCCAACGGCCTGGAGTTCACCGTCGGATTCGTGGACGGCGTGGTCCGGCCCGAGGACCTGAACGTCGCCGCCCGCAACCTGGCCACGCTGGCCCCCAAGGTTCCGGCCTTCCTGCCCTGGTACATGCGCAGCGCTGTGGCGCTCGGCGGCACCATGGCCCCCGTCCTGCCCCAGGTGGTCATCCCGGTGGCCCGCAGGGTCCTGCGCGAAATGGTGGGCCACCTGATCGTTGACGCCACCGACGCCAAGCTTGGCCCCGCCATCGCCAAGATCAAGAAGGACGGCGTCAAGCTCAACGTCAACCTGCTCGGCGAGGCAGTCCTCGGCGAACACGAGGCCACCCGCCGGCTCGAAGGCACCCACACCCTGCTGGCCCGCCCCGACGTCGACTACGTCTCCATCAAGGTCTCCTCCACCGTGGCCCCGCACTCCGCCTGGGCCTTCGACGAAGCAGTGGAACACGTCGTCGAAAAGCTCACCCCGCTGTTCCAGCGCGCCAACTCCTTCGCCGGCCCGGGTACCAGGGCCAAGTTCATCAACCTGGACATGGAAGAGTACAAGGACCTGGACATGACCATCGCGGTCTTCACCAGGATCCTGGACAAGCCCGAGTTCAAGGACCTCGAAGCCGGCATCGTGCTTCAGGCCTACCTCCCGGACGCACTGTCCGCCATGATCCGGCTGCAGGACTGGGCTGCGGAGCGCCGTGCCAACGGCGGCGCCGGCATCAAGGTCCGCGTGGTCAAGGGCGCCAACCTCCCCATGGAGCAGGTGGAATCCTCCCTGCACGACTGGCCGCTGGCCACCTGGGGATCCAAGCAGGATTCGGACACCAGCTACAAGCGGGTCATCAACTATGCGCTGCACCCGGACCGGATCAAGAACATCCGGATCGGCGTGGCCGGCCACAACCTGTTCGACATCGCCTTCGCCTGGCTGCTGGCCAAGCAACGCGGCGTGGAATCCGGCATCGAATTCGAGATGCTGCTGGGCATGGCGCAGGGCCAGGCGGAAGCCGTCAAAAAGGACGTCGGCTCCCTGCTGCTCTACACCCCGGTGGTCCACCCGGCCGAGTTCGACGTCGCCATCGCCTACCTGATCCGCCGCCTCGAAGAGGGCGCCAGCCAGGAAAACTTCATGTCGGCAGTATTCGAGCTCAGCGAAAACGAGGGCCTGTTCGAGCGCGAAAAGCAGCGCTTCCTCGCCTCGCTGGAAGCCCTGGACAACACCGTTCCGCTGCCCAACCGCCGGCAGGACCGGAATCTGGCCCCGGCGGCCTTGCCTCACACCGGCTTCGGAAACACCCCCGATACCGACCCCGCGCTGCCCGCCAACCGCACCTGGGGCCGTGCCATCCTGGAGCGCGTCCCGTCCTCCGCCCTCGGCGACGCCTCGGTGAAGGCCGCCTTCATCAACGACGAAGCCGCGCTCACCACCGCCATCGAAACCGCCATCGAGAAGGGCAAAGCTTGGGGTGCCCTGTCCGGCGACGAGCGTGCGGAGATCCTGCACCGTGCCGGCGACATCCTCGAGGCGCGCCGCGCCGACCTCCTGGAAGTCATGGCCAGCGAAACCGGCAAGACCATCGACCAGGGCGATCCCGAGGTCAGCGAGGCAGTGGACTTCGCGCACTACTACGCCGAGTCCGCACGCCGCCTGGACGCGGTCGACGGCGCCACGTTCGTCCCAGCCAAGCTCACCGTGGTGACCCCGCCGTGGAACTTCCCGGTTGCCATCCCGGCAGGATCCACGCTGGCGGCACTCGCCGCCGGCTCCGCCGTCGTCATCAAACCTGCCAAGCAGGCCGCCCGCAGCGGTGCGGTCATGGTGGAGGCGCTGTGGGAAGCCGGCGTCCCGAAGGACGTCCTGACCATGGTGCAGCTGGGGGAGCGGGAGCTCGGCCGGCAGCTGATCAGCCACCCGGCCGTGGACCGCGTGATCCTCACCGGCGGCTACGAAACCGCCGAACTGTTCAGGTCCTTCCGCAAGGACCTGCCGCTGCTGGCCGAGACCAGCGGCAAGAACGCCATCATCGTCACCCCCAGCGCCGACCTGGACCTGGCAGCCAAGGACGTGGCCTACTCCGCGTTCGGCCACGCCGGCCAAAAATGCTCCGCGGCCTCACTGGTGATCCTGGTGGGCTCCGTGGCCAAGTCCAAGCGGTTCCACAACCAGCTGATCGACGCCGTCACCTCGCTCAAGGTGGGCTACCCCCAGGACCCCACCAGCCAGATGGGCCCCATCATCGAACCCGCCAACGGCAAGCTCCTCAACGCGCTCACCACCCTGGGTGAGGGCGAAGACTGGGCCGTGGAACCGAAGAAGCTGGACCACACCGGACGGCTCTGGAGCCCGGGCGTGCGCTACGGCGTCAAGCGCGGCTCCTACTTCCACCTGACCGAGTTCTTCGGCCCCGTCCTGGGCGTGATGACCGCCGAAACCCTGGAAGAAGCCATCGCCATCCAGAACCAGATCGAGTACGGCCTCACCGCAGGCCTGCACTCGCTCAACTCCGAGGAACTGGGCATCTGGCTGGACACCATCCAGGCCGGCAACCTCTACGTCAACCGCGGCATCACCGGCGCCATCGTGCAGCGCCAGCCGTTCGGCGGCTGGAAGAAATCCGCCGTGGGCGCCGGCACCAAGGCCGGCGGCCCCAACTACCTTGCCGGCCTGGGCGGGTGGGCACCTGCCACCAGTACAGCCACCGCCGCCGTGACGCACGCGGGAGTCCGCCGGATCCTCGACGCGGCCGGCCCCGCCCTGCAGCCCGCAGAGCTTGCGTCTGTCCAGCGTGCCCTGGCCTCCGACGCCGCCGCCTGGGCTGACGAGTTCGGCACGGCCAAGGACGTCTCAGGTTTGAGCGCGGAACGCAACATCTTCCGCTACCGGAACCTCCCCGTCACCATCCGCCTCTCCGAAGGTGCGCCGCTGGCACACCTCGTGCGGACTGTGGCGGCCGGTGTACTGGCGGGCTCGACTCTCACCGTCTCCACCGCCGTCGAACTTCCCGCCCAACTGCGCGCCGTGCTCACCGCACAGGACATCGAGGTGACGGTGGAGTCCGACGCCGGCTGGCTGGCTTCGGCGGGACGGCTCGCCTCCGCGGGCAAGCTGTCCGGTGGCCGCATCCGCCTGATCGGCGGTGACGCCTCCGCGCTGGCCGATGCGACAGGCGGACGGCCCGATCTTGCGGTGTACGCCCACCCGGTCACGGAAGCGGGGCGGGTGGAGCTGCTGCCGTTCCTGCACGAGCAGGCCGTGAGCATCACCGCGCACCGGTTCGGAACCCCTAACCACCTCTCCGATGCCCTGATCTAGGGCCGCCGGCAAAAGACAAGCTCAGCCACCGGCGTGCGGAAGGCCGGGCAGCCACCTGATGGTGACTGCCCGGCCTTCTTGTTGTTCATGTCCGCGCCAGCTGCGCTGCGTGAGACCTGGCCTGTTTTTTACCCCAGGTACCAGCCGGGCGGTGTCCAGGTGACCGGGACGTTGTGGGCCGAGAATTCCTCGCAGTGGGTGCAGGTGTAGGCCACTTCGCCAAGTGCGGCCACGCTGCCATCGCGCCGGTACGTAGGGGGAATATAGGACTCAAGGTAGACAAATTCGTCGGTCCGGCACTTGTCGCATGTGGGCTTTCCGACGTATCCGGTGTCAACGGAGGCCCGTCCGCTGCCGAGGGTGTTCTGGCGGGTGGAAGGCCGTGTTTCGGCGTACGGGCGAGCGTGCGCGGAGTTGAGGCGGGTGTTCCTGGCTGTCGTCATTGGCTGCCTGTCCCAAACGCGGGCCGGCATGCGGAAGCGCGTTTGTGGTGGGTGAACGCGGCCTGCTGCTGGACCTTGGTAATAGAGCATAGGGGATGGAATCTCCCCTATCAATGGACACGGACCCCCTAATCCCGACAAATGCTGGAATTTGGGGAGCCGCGGGGTTAAGTTTGCCGGTTAATGGTCCTGCCGACGATCGATTGGGTGAGGGCGTCGATCACCTCGGAGTTCGCCAATGGGTTGCGGATCAGGGTGAAGTCCACATCCCCCACCGCCGGAAGATCGAAGCGCCGGGTGATGATCTTCAGGTCCTCGGGGACCAGCGACGTCGGCATCACGGCAACGCCGATGCCTGCCCGGACGGCCGCGAGAACTCCGCTGATCTGGCGGGTGGTGCAGGTGATCCGCCAGGTCCGGCCGTGGGCTTCCAGTGCATCGATGGCCAGTTTCCGGCTCAGGCTGGGGGACGGGTAGGCGATCAACGGGACGGGTGTCCCGGGTTCCAGTGCGGTTTGTTCAAGGCCCACCCAGGAGAACGAATCATGCTGGACCACCGTGCCGTCCTTGGCCCCGGCCACCCACTTGACGAAGACCAGGTCCAGCTGGCCGGCGTTGAGTTTGCGGTAGAGCTGGTCGCTTTGCCCCACCGTGAGTTCGAGGTTGATCTGCGGGTAGATTTGCCGGAATTCGCGCAGGATGCGGGGAAGCCCGGTGATGGCGAGATCGTCAGCCGTGCCAAACCGAAGGCGCCCCCGCATTGCGGAGCCCGAAAAGTAGCGCGCGGCGGCATCATGGGCCGCCAGGATATTCCGGGCGAATCCGGCCATGGCGTCGCCGTTGTCGGTGAGCCGCACGTCCCGGGTGTCCCGGGCGATCAAGCTGCGTTTGGCGGCCGTTTCAAGCTTGCGGATGTGCTGGCTGATAGTGGGCTGGGCCAGGCCCAGGCGCTCGGCGGCCTTGGTGAAGCTCAGGGTATCTGCCACCGCCAGGAAGGAGCGCAACTGGGCTGGTTCAAACATTTCGGTACTCCCGCGGCGTTCGGTCTCGGCGACTATTGCGTTTTGCAATACGAGTTATAGGGACCATACCGCTCCATAATTGCCTCCGCCAGCCTAGCGTTAAGGACATCCCAGACCGCCCGCAATTTTGAGGACACACCTGTGGCACCCCCACCGCCTTCGTCGGCCTCCGTCACCCAGCCAGTTATCGACGCGGCGGGCTCAGCGCCGCCGGACAACCAGACCCAGCCGCTCGCCGTCGTCGCTGACAGGCTCCCCTGGCGGCACACTTTCATCTCGCTACGGGTGCCCAACTTCCGGATCTTCGCCGTCGGCCACTTCATCGCAGTCATTGCCATCTGGATGCAGCGCATCGCCCAGGACTGGCTGGTGCTTCAGCTCTCCGGATCGGTGACCGCCGTGGGGTTCACGGTGGCACTGCAGTTCACCCCTTCCCTCCTGCTGGGGCCGTGGGGCGGCATGATCGCCGACCGGTTCGCCAAGCGGAAGATCCTCATCCTGTGCCAGAGCATGGCCGCGATCCTGGCGGCGGCCCTGGCCGTCCTTGCCCTCACGGGCGTGATCATGGTGTGGCACGTTTACGTCATCGCCTTTGTCCTGGGACTGGTGACCGTCCTTGACCAGCCGGCACGCCAGGTGTTCGTCAACGAACTGGTGGGGCCCACGTATTTGCGGAACGCCATCAGCGTCAACTCCACCACCTTCCAGCTGGGCGGCCTGATTGGGCCGGCGATCGCGGGCCTGCTCCTGACGGCAGTAGGGGCGGGCTGGGCTTTCGCCGCCAATGCCCTGGCGTGCTGCTCAACGGTGACCATGCTCCTGGTCCTGCGCAAGGACCAGCTGTACGTCAGCGCCCCGGCACCCAAGACCAAGGGCATGCTCCGCGAGGGGCTGCGCTACGCGCTGAGCAAGCCCACCATTTACTGGCCATGGCTCATGGCCGGGTTCATCTCAGTGTTCGCCATGAGCCTCCCTGTGCTGCTTGCCGCCTTCGCGGACCACGTCTACCAGGTGGGAGCCGGCGGCTATGGACTCCTCAACGCCCTGGTGGCACTCGGTGCCCTGTCCGGCGCCGTGGCGTCCACCCGGCGTCGGCAGCTCCGCCTGCGGTCCGTGGTGTTCTGCGCGGGGATGTATGGCGTGATGCTCTGCCTTGCAACCCTCGCCCCGTCCATGGTGTGGTTCGGGGCCGTGATGGTGCTGTCCGGATTCTGGTGCCTGATGTTCCTCACCGGGTCCAACCAGCTGGTGCAGGTCAGCTCCAACATGGCGATCCGCGGCCGGGTGATGAGCCTGTACATCATGGTGTTGATCGGCGGCCAGGCACTGGGCGGGCCCATGCTGGGCTGGATCGCCGAACACGCGGACCCGCACGCAGCGCTGCTGGTGTCCGGTGGCGTTCCGGCGATGGCGGCCCTGACGGTGGGCGCAGTGCTGGCCCGCAAGGGCGGCCTGCAACTCCGGATGGACCTGAAGTGCCGGCGCCCTCTGAGGATCGTCAGCCGCCACGCCGGCGCCTAGGGAGGTGCGCGGGGAGCAGTGCCCGGGCACTGGTCCCCGGCGCGGTGCCTAGACGGCGGCCAGGTGCAGCGCCTTGTGCGGATACTCCGGGCCGCGCTCCTGGAACTGCAGCACGGCGTCATTCCGGATGACGCCGTCACGGATCTCAATGGCCCGCGCTATGGTTTCGTTGCCTTCCCACGCGGCCGGGCCTCCCATCACGGTGGCGAGGAACGGCTGAAGCGCCTGGCTGAGCTCCCAACTGGAGGAGTTCCAGAGGTAGGAGGGGCTGTGGTCCACCGCGTAGTAGTTGATGTGGTCGCCGACGGTGATCATCGGTGCGGCAAACGTGGTGGAACGGGCCCAGCTGAAACCCATGCCCTCATCGCAGGAAACATCAACGATGAGGCTCCCCGGGCTGAAGGCCGCCAGGTCCTCTGTCCGCAGGTACGTAAGCGGGTTGTTCGGGTCCTGCAGCGTGCAGTTGACCACGATGTCGCTTTCGGCGAGGAACGGTGCCAGCGGAACCCTGCCCCGTTCGGTGATGACCTGGCTCAGGAAGGGGGCCTCGTCGTCGTGGTCGAACTGCACGATGTTCACCGAATGGATGGGGGCGCCCACCGCTGCGACGTTGCGGTTGGTCAGCACCTGGACGTCGTGGATGCCGTGCGCGTTCAGCGCCGTCACAGCCCCGCGGGCTGTGGCGCCGAATCCGATCACGACGGCGCTCAGGCGCCGTCCGTAATCCCCGGTGGAACCGGTCAGCGCAAGCGCATGCAGGACCGAGCCGTAGCCGGCCAGCTCGTTGTTCTTATGGAACACGTGCAGGCCGAACCCGCCGTCGCTGGCCCAATGGTTCATCGCCTCAAACGCGATGAGGGTCAGTTTCTTGTCAATCGCCAGCTGGGTGATGGCGCGGTCCTGGACGCAGTGCGGCCACCCCCAGAGGACCTGCCCGTCACGCATGTCCGCCAGGTCTTCCGGCTGCGGTTTGGGCAGGAGGACGACGTCGGCCGCGGCCAGCAGCTCGTCCCGGGGCGCCATTCGTCCCACCAAAGTGGAGAGATGGCTGTCCGGGACGCCGAAGCGCTCGCCGTAGCCCTGCTCCAGGATGATGCGCCGCCGCAGTGCGGGGGCGATCCGTTCAAAGTGCAGGGGATGGATGGGTACGCGGCGTTCGTCCGGTTTACGCGTGGAGGCCAGGACGCCCAGGCTCAGCTGGGGTTCTTGGCCGCTCACTTCTTCTTTGCGGCCTTGGTGGACGTGATGTCCGGGGAGCTGGCCGGCGCTGCGGCGGCCTTCTTGTCTGCGCGCTTTTCCTTGATGGACTTGCCGGACTTTTTTGATGCACTTTGACGCGGGGACTTGTCAGCCATGATTGCTCCTGTAGCGGAACCGAAAAGGTTCCTGGCTACCGACCCTACACCCCTGCACCTAATGGACGGCGGGGAGATTGCAGTGCGGGGAAGGAGGTTCCAGAGCGGCTGACGGGAATCGAACCCGCGTATCAAGCTTGGGAAGCTAGCGCTCTACCATTGAGCTACAGCCGCAGTGCCGCCACTCGCGCGGGGCAAAACTTAGCTTAGCGCAGATCGGCGGGCTCCCCGCCAACCATGCAAGCGGGCGTTGCGTGTCCCGCAAACCACCTGCGTCATCCAGTAACTCTTCAATAACGCCGGCCCTGCCGGCTAGGTCCCGCGGACGGGCGCTGGCTAACCTGATCCGGGTAGCGGCCACATTGGGGGAGGCAGTTACTGCGGCAGCCGACGTCAACCACAGGAATATCTTCATGGCAATCGCAGAATACGAGGTCCTCATTGGGCGCGACGCCATGGCCGTGTACCAGTACCTCCTTGATGCAACCAACCTGCCCGCCTGGCGGCACGACGTCCGCAGCGTCAAACTCGTGCAAGGACCGGCCGACAGCAGGGGCGCCGTGTACCGCAAAATGGTGGCGGGCCGTTCAGGGCTGAGCATTCCCGCGGAGCTGGAAATCACCAACGTCCGGCCCGGGGCTGAAATCGAGTTCCACATCGTTTCGGGGCCAGCGACCCGCTGGGGCGGGTACTACCTCAGCACCGAAGGCTCCGGGACCCGCGTCCGGTTCGCCATGGAAGCCAAACGCGAGGGCCGGTTCAGCATCCTCAACCGGCTGGGGCTCCTGGACGGGATGCTGCAGCGGCGCGTCAGCTCCGACGTCTCGCAGCTTGAGCGGTTGAAGGACGTCCTGGAACTCCAGCCCGCCGTCTGAAACCCCGGCTGGGCCGGCCGGCCCCAAACATCCCGGGCACTACGGCGCAGGGCCTGCTGAGCGGGCCTACTGCGCCAGCCGCTGCCCGGTCCAGGGCCCGGCAACGTTCGACGGCGACGCGAGGCTTCCGGAGCTCAGGTCCCAGTACTGCACGGTGTCGTTTGCCCGGCGCAGCGCCACCCCCGTGGAGTTCAGCCCCGTGACATTGCGCAGCGCGCGGATCCCGGTGACATCCGTCCAGCCCGTGGCCACGGTAGGCCGTGCCTCAGCGCGAAGCGTGGCGGTTCCCCACCCGCGGTACAGCGTGACGCTGCCGTCGGCCTTCAGGGCAAGAATGTCCTGGAAGCCGTCGGCGTCGTAGTCCACCATGGCCAGCCGGGAGGCGGAAATACCCGTGGCAATGGTGACGCGGTCGGCGATATCGCCGGTGCCCTTGTTGGCGTAGAGGTAGAGGTTCCCGGAGCTGTCGAGGGCCAGGATCTGGGGCATCCGGTTGTTGGCGCACCAGCCTCCCACCGCCAGGGTCAAGGTGCTCCAGCCGCCCGTGCCGAGTGTGATGGGCGCCTGGAATCCGCCGGCGGCGATGCCCCGGTAAAGGGTCAGGTTGCCCGCAGTCCACTGGGCCAGGACATCGTAGGTGCCGTCACGGTCCCAGTCCGTCACGAAGACTTCCTTGGCGCCGGCGAACCCAGAGCCGATCACCCTCGCTGCGGCATAGGTTCGCGGCCCGGTAGATGCCCTGTTCAGCAGTTGCCCTGCCGAGTCGACCGAAACGAGGTCAGCCGGGCCCGTGATCGCGGCGGCGGAGAGGTTCAGGGTGGGCGGCATGTGCCGTGCCGGGGCATCGCACAGGCTCGGCGACGGTGCCGGGAAGGCCCCGCCGGTTCCTGCGCCGCCCGGGGAATCGAGGGTGCCGGCGGGCAGCGTGGTGTAACCGAAGAAGTTCACCACTCCCCAGATCTGGTAGGTGGAGTTGGTGTAGGAGATGCCGGCCCCCATGACGTTGAACCTGGGGTCCAGCAGCATGGCGTTGTGCCCGGGGGAGCCCTTCCACCATTCCACGAGCTGGGCGGCGTCGCGATCGGTGCGGATGGCGATGATCTCACCGGCCCCGTTGTTGGGACTCAGCGCGCGGGGGTCGGTCCAGAAGGAGGCCCGGTGCTCCACCACTTCCCGGGTGGCGATATTGTCCGACCATTCCTGGGACATGCTTGCCACGGTGGGGTGGTACTTCACCTTGTTCAGGCCGTTGGCCACCCGGTACTCGTTGATCTTGGTGAAGACCGTGAGGATCGCTGCCGCATTGCTGTCCGGGACCAGCGCCTCGGTGGACGGAAGCGCGGTGGCGGATTCGGGTGCGGCCAATGGGGCCGGGGCGGGGGTGGCAAGTTCCTGGTCCGGTGCCCACAGCGGAGGTATGGACGGCACGTCGGCCGCCGGCGTCGCCGGGGTGGTGGCACGGAGTGTCTCCGTGGAAGGAGCAGGGGCTGGAGAAGATACCGCAGCCGCTGGTGATGTTGCCGGAGCGGACGTGGCGGTGGGCGCGGGATTGGGCGCAGGCAGCGGCGAAGCGGCCCGGATGTCCGGGTCCACGGCCGGGGTGAGGGCCCCGGTGGCTGCGTCCGCCGGGGCGGACCTGCCGGCGTCGCGCACCAATGGCGCCGCAAGCGTGATGTTCGCCGTGCCCGCAGCGTGGCCGAACGGCGGCGCAGGAGGAGCGGCGGCGGACGATGAAACCAGCGCCAACGCACAGAGCACGCCAATGAAAGACGGTGCCACCAATTTATTCACAACATCCCCAGCTCTGTCATGCCTGCCGGGAGACCATTCCGGCGGCTTTCATTCGCAACATTAGCCCCACGGGGCCACAGCAACAACGGGAAAGTGCGGGTGTGGATAACCGATGCGGTAATTTGGGACCCGTGCTGATCTCTGACCGCGACATTCGTGCCGAAATTGATTCCCAGCGGATCGTGCTGGAACCTTACGACCCCGCGATGGTCCAGCCATCGTCCGTGGATGTCAGGATCGACAAATTCTTCAGGTTGTTCGATAACCACAAGTACGCGCACATCGATCCCGCGCTGGAGCAACCCGAGCTGACGCGGCTGGTGGAAGTGGAGCAGGACGAAGCCTTCATCCTCCACCCCGGTGAGTTCGTCCTGGGGTCAACGTACGAAACCGTCACCCTGCCCGATGACATCGCAGCCCGCCTGGAGGGCAAGTCATCCCTGGGCCGCCTTGGCCTCCTGACGCACTCCACGGCAGGCTTCATCGATCCCGGGTTTTCCGGGCACGTCACGCTTGAGCTGTCCAACATGGCGACGCTGCCCATCAAGCTGTGGCCCGGCATGAAGATCGGCCAGCTCTGCTTCTTCCGGCTCAGTTCCGCTGCGGAATACCCCTACGGCCAGGGGGAGTACGGCAACCGGTACCAGGGCCAGCGCGGTCCAACTGCCAGCCGCAGCCACCTGAACTTCCACCGCACCAGCATCTAAGCACCGGCTGCCAGCCCGGGCGCTGCGGCAACCCAGGACTCGGCGCCGGCGGCAACCCTAGACCTGGGGCGCGACGGCGGGCCGCCGGATGGCCGCCTTGGCCAGTGGTTCAACATAGCGTGCAGCCAACGGGCCCAGCACCGCCATCAGCAGCACATAGGCCGTTGCCAGCGCCGCCAGCTGGTGCGGAACCGCTCCGGAAGCGACCGCCAGGCCCGCGATCACGATGGAGAATTCGCCGCGCGCGATCAGGGCGGCGCCGGCGCGGAAGCGGCCCGGACGGGCGATTCCGGCGCGTTTCGCCGCCCAGATACCGGTGAGCATCTTGGTGGCGGCGGTGGCTGCCGCCAGGACCAGCGCCCAGCCCAGGACCGGCGGGATGGACGTGGGGTCTGTATTGAGCCCGAACGCCACGAAGAAGATGGCGGCGAAGAGGTCACGCAGCGGTTCGAGGATGCGGGTGGCGCTGTGGGCAGTGGCGCCGGAGATGGCGATGCCCAGCATGAAGGCGCCCACCGCCGCGGACACCTGCATGGCCGACGCCGCGCCGGCCACCAGCAACGCAGCACCCAGGACGTTGAGCAGGAAGACCTCAGAGTTCTCGCTGTGGACGGCCTTGGAGACATGGTGCCCGTGCCGCAACGCCACCAT
Source organism: Pseudarthrobacter sp. YAF2 (assembly GCF_052113345.1). Classification (NCBI taxonomy): domain Bacteria; kingdom Bacillati; phylum Actinomycetota; class Actinomycetes; order Micrococcales; family Micrococcaceae; genus Pseudarthrobacter; species Pseudarthrobacter sp. YAF2. Next base: position 85,781 of record NZ_JBFRDA010000012.1, read on the forward strand.
CAGCACCAGGCTCACCACCGCCAGGGCGATGCCCACCGTGGTGAGCCCGCCCAGGAAGCTCACGCCGGCGAGCGTGGCCGTGAGGATGGGCAGGTAGACGGCCATGGCCAGGTCCTCGAACACCAGGATGGACAGCACCACCGGGGTTTCGCGGTTTCCGAGCCGGCCCAGGTCTGTAATGACTTTGGCGGCAATGCCGGACGAGGAAATGTAGGTGACGCCGCCCATGACCATGGCCCCCACGCCGCCCCAGCCCAGCAGCAGCGCGAGGCCGGCCCCGGGCAGGAAGTTCAGGACGAGGTCCAGGACACCGGCCTGCCACGAACGGCGCAGCCCGGTGAACAGCTCGGCCGCCGTATATTCCAGTCCGAGCATAAGCAGCAGGAGGATGACGCCGATCTCGCCGGAGAGGTGTGCGAACTCGTGCATCCCTTCAAGCTTGACAATGCCGCCCGCCCCGAAAGCGAGCCCTCCCAGCAGGTAGAACGGGATAGGGGACATTCCAATCCGGCCGGCCAGCCTGGCCAGCAGGCCGAGGCAGAACACGACGGCCCCCAGCTCAATGAGGGTCTGGGCCAGCGGGTCCATTCGACTTAGCCGTGGCGCAGGATATTGGCCGCGGAGTCCAGGCCCTCCTGGGTGCCCACTGCCACCAGCAGGTCACCGGCGTGGAGGACGACGTCGGGCCCGGGCGAGGGCAGCACCTCACCCTCGCGCATGATGGCCACGATGGAAACGCCGCACCGAGTGCGGATGCACGCTTTGCCCATGGGCTGGCCCTGGAACGGGGAGTCCGCCGCAATGGAGAACTGGCGGGTGACGATACCGGGGACGTCCTTATGCTCTTCGGCGAGCTTCATGGCCAGGTGGGTGCCCCCCAACAGGTTGCCCAGGGTGGCGGCTTCATCGCTGGTGAGCGGAATCGAGGCCTGGCAGGTATCGGGATCGTCCCAGGTGGAAACGATAAGCTCGGTCTGGCCTTCGCGCAGCTCTACGACGCCTATGCGGCGTCCCGAGGCGGTCATGAAATCCCTCCGGCGGCCCAGGCCGGGCAGGTTGGTTTCGTCCACGTTCATGGTTCCAGCCTAGTCTGCCTGGCGAGACTTGGCCCGGGCTCCGGCGGGGTGCCGGCCGCCGTGTCAGGCGGCGGGGACCACGACGATGGGAGCCTTGTCCGGAGACTTCACCGGCAGCAGGACCAGGAGCCCGGCCAGGAGCACCACCATGATGCCCAGGATGCCCCAGCGCTGCGCCTGCCCTGCTGGTACCAGCGGGGTGGCCACCGTGATGCAAAGGGTGAACAGGGCGGGTGCCAGGAAGCTGACCGCGCGTCCGGTGGTGGCATACAGGCCGAAGAGCTCTCCCGATTCCCCGTGCGGTGCCAGCCGGGCCAGGTAGGCGCGGGACGATGACTGGGCCGGCCCCACGAACAGGCAGAGGAAAAGCCCGAACACCCAGAACGTGGTGCTCCCGGCCCAATCCATGCCGAAGAAGGAATAGCTTCCGTTGCCCAGGACCAGGATGGCGGTCCCGGCGGTCAGGAGCCCCACCAGGGAACCGGTGATGACGGCCTTGGGGCCAACCTTGTCGTCCAGGAAACCACCAATCACGGCGCCGATGGCCGCCACCACGTTCCCGAAGATGGCGAAGAAGATGACCTGGGACAGGGCGAATCCGAAGGTGCCGGCAGCGATGATGCCGCCAAAGGTGAAGACGGCGGCGAGGCCGTCCCGGAAGACGGCACTGGCGAGCAGGAAGTAGATGGTGTGCGGGCTGGTGGCGTAGATGGCCTTGATGCGCCGGAGCAGCAGTCCGTAGCTGGCCAGGAAGCCCAGGCGGGCGGCCTGCGTGGTGCGGGGCAGTTCAGGGACGGCGAACAGGACCGGGAGGGCGAAGACGAAGAACCAGAGTGCGGAGAAGACGGCCACCAGCCGGATGTTGAGGCTGTCCGTGGTGGACGCGCCGAACCAGTCGAAAGCCGGTTGGACGAACAGTTGCAGGACGATCAGGAGGGCCACGATTCCGCCGAGGTAGCCCGCGCCCCAGCCGAACCCGCTGACCTTCCCGATGTTCTGCGGCGTGGAGACCTGGGCAAGCATGGCGTTGTAGTTAACCCCGGCGAATTCGAAGAACACATTGCCCAGGGCGATCAGGCAGGCACCGAGGAGCAGGAATTCCGGGTGCGGAAACACGAAGAAACACAGGGCGGTGAGGATGGCGACGGCGGCCGAGTTCACTCCCAGCCACAGCTTGCGGCGGCCGCCCGCATCAGAGCGCTGGCCGGTGACCGGCGCCAGGAGTGCGATGGCCAGCCCGGCAACGGCCAGTGCGGCGCCCAGGACCGCGGATGCGCTGTCCTCCCCGCCGAAGGCATTGGAGGTCAGGTAGACGGTGAACACGAACGTGGTCATGACCGCGTTGAAGGCTGCCGAACCCCAGTCCCACGAGGCCCACGCCAGGATGCGGCGCTTGCTGGAGGTCCGGGTCCCGGTTTCGAGTTCCGAGGCAGGCCGCATTGCCCCCTGAGCGCTGGCGCTGTTCATACGTTGAATCGTATCCGCCCGTGGCGAACATCCGGCGGAGCACAGGCCCCTGACGTCGGGGAATTCGCCTTCCGGGCCCGCGCGGACCAGAAAAGCTGGTGCGGGGGCCTTGATAAACTGAAGCCTCCCGGATCTAACTACTTTTGCCGCCTGCTCCAACTTTTGACAATCGAATCCCTGACGTTGCGGAGATACCAGTGATAACAGTCCTTGCCGTGCACTTTTCGGTGGCTGTCCTGGCGCCTTTCCTCTTCAGGGCCTGGGGCCGGAATGCGTTCTACGCGCTGGCGGCCGTTCCGGCTGTTTCCTTCGTCTGGCTGGTCTCCCAGTACGGTTCCGTCTACTCCGGCCCGGGTGCGGTAGCGGAAGTTTTCGAATGGATTCCAGGCCTCCATCTCGAGTTTGCCTTCCGGATGGACGCGCTGGCCTGGGTGATGTCCCTGCTGGTGCTCGGCGTCGGTTCGCTGGTGCTGCTCTATTGCGCCCGGTACTTCAAGCGGAAGGACCAGGACCTCGGTGGCTTCGGCGCGCAGCTGCTGGCGTTCGCCGGCGCCATGTTCGGGCTGGTGCTTGCCGATGACCTGTTGCTGCTGTTCATCTTCTGGGAACTCACCACCATCCTGTCCTACCTCCTGATCGGGTTTGCCCGGACCCGGCTCGCGGCCCGCCGGTCCGCCCTGCAGGCCCTGATGGTCACCACGGCCGGTGGCCTGGCCATGCTGGTGGGCCTGATCATGCTGGGCTACACCGCAGGCACTTACCGCGTCTCCAGCATCCTGGAGCAGGCGGCCGCCCTGGTCTCCGGACCCTCGGGCGCCACGGTGAGTGCCGCCGTCGTACTCATCCTGGTGGGTGCCATCACCAAGTCCGCGCTGGTCCCGTTCCACTTCTGGCTCCCCGGCGCCATGGCTGCCCCCACCCCCGTCAGCGCGTATCTGCATGCCGCGGCGATGGTCAAGGCGGGAATCTACCTGGTGGCCAGGCTGGCCCCGGGCTTCGCCGGGACGGCGTACTGGCAGCCTGTGGTCCTGGGCCTGGGCCTGGCCACCATGCTGGTGGGCGGCTACCGGGCGCTCCGGCAGTCCGACATCAAGCTGATCCTCGCCTACGGCACCGTCAGCCAGCTGGGCTTCCTCACCATGGTGGTGGGCCTGGGAACGCCGGACGCCGCCCTGGCCGGCCTGGCGATGCTGCTGGCCCACGGCCTGTTCAAGGCCACGCTCTTCCTGGTGGTAGGCATCATCGACCACCAGTCCGGGACCCGCGATGTCCGGGAACTCTCCGGCGTCTTCCGGTCCTCCCGCGCATTGGGCATCGTGGCAGGCATCGGCGCCGCATCCATGGCAGGCGTGCCGCTGCTGGCCGGGTTCGTTGCCAAGGAATCTGTGCTTGAAGCGTTCGTGCACCACGCCACCGGCCCGCACGCCGGCCCCTGGGGCATGGTGGTCCTGGCAGGCCTGGTGGCGGGATCCATCCTTACCTTCGCCTACAGCGCCAGGTTCATGTGGGGCGCCTTCGCGGCCAAGCCCGGCGTGGAACCCACCCCGTTCAAAGCCGTCAGGCCCTCCTTCCTTGCCGCCCCCGCGGTCCTGAGCCTCCTGACCGTCGCCTACGGGCTCTGGCCGGTTCCGGTGGATGCCTGGATCCAGCCCTATGCTGCGCTGTTCGCGTCCACAGTGCCCGACGCCGGGACGCCGGCCGGGCAGGCCGGCCACCTCGCGCTGTGGCACGGTTTCACCCCCGCGCTGGGGCTGACGGCCGTCACTTTCGTGCTGGGCGCGGCCATGTACTCCGGGCGCAATGCCGTGGCCCGCGCCCAGTCCCTGGTCCCCGCCTGGGTGGACGGCGACCGGGCCTACCAGCTGACCATCGGGGCCCTGGACGACGCCGCCGTCTGGATCACGGGCCGGACCCAGCGCGGTTCCCTCTACTTCTACCTTGCCGTGATCCTCAGCGTCGCGTTCGTCCTGCCGCTCACCGCCATCCTGCTCAGCGGCAATGCCCTGCCGCAGGACATCTACCTCGTGGATCCGCACTCCCCGCTGCAGCTCGTGGCCGGGGTGGGCATCGTGATTGGCGCCCTCGCCGCCGTCAAGGCCAACAAGCGCTTCCTGGCGGTGCTGATGGTCTCCGTCACCGGATACGGCATCGCCCTCATGTTTGCCCTGCAGGGAGCTCCCGACCTTGCCCTCACGCAGATGCTCGTGGAAACCATCATCCTGGTGGCGTTCGTCCTGGCCATGCGCAGCCTTCCCCCGGAGCTGCGGGACCGCACCGGTGGAAAGTACCGGGTGGTGCGCGTCATCATCGGGTTGGGATTCGGCGTGACCATGGTGTTCGCGGCGATCTTCGCCATGGGAGCCAGGACCGCCATCCCGGTATCCCTGCAATTTCCGCAGCTTGCCTACGAGGGCGGCGGCGGCCTGAATGTGGTCAACGTGACGCTCGTGGACATCCGCGCCTGGGACACGTTCGGTGAGATCAGTGTCCTTGCCCTGGCCGCCACCGGCGTGGCCAGCCTGATTTTCGTGCGCGGCCGCGGAGACCGTTTGCAACGGTCCGCCTCCGTTGCCGAGGGCACGGTGGGCCGCTACCACGGCGTGGACCCCGGCTCCCGTGACGGCGCGGCGCTGGCCATCAGCCGGAAGTTCGCCGCTTCCGCCCGGGACGCCTGGATCGTGGCTGGCAGGACCCTCGCCCCGGAACGCCGCTCCATCATCTTCGAAGTGGTCACCCGCCTGATCTTCCACTCGATGATTATCTTCTCGCTCTACCTGCTGCTGGCAGGCCACAACCTGCCCGGCGGCGGTTTCGCCGGAGGCCTCACCGCCGGCCTGGCCCTGACCATCCGCTACCTCGCCGGCGGGCGGTTCGAGCTGCGGGAAGCCGCACCGCTCAGCGCCGGTGCATTGCTGGGCGCCGGCCTTGCCCTGGCCGCTGCCTCGGGCGTGACGCCCCTGCTGCTGGGCGGCCAGGTGTTCCAGTCGGCCATCATCGGGGTGTGGCTGCCCGTGTTTGGCGACATCAAGTTCGTCACCTCCACAATTTTCGATATCGGCGTGTACGTCGTGGTGGTGGGCCTGGTGCTGGACGTGCTGCGCAGCCTCGGCGCCGAGATCGATGAACACATGGAGGAGCGGTCCGCGGCAGCCGGGCCCGAACCGGCACAGCAGGACCAGGAACCGGACCGTATTCCTGCCGGGACCACCGCAAAGGGCAACGCATGAGCGTCAACCTGACCCTGCTGATCGTCATGGGCGCCCTGTATGCCTGCGGCATCTACCTCATCCTCGAACGCAGCCTGACACGCGTCCTGCTGGGACTGATGCTGCTGGCCAACGCCACCAACCTGCTGATCCTGTCCACCGGCGGATACGCCGGCCTGGCCCCGTTCTTCACCAAGGACACGCCCGCCGCCGATTACAACGACCCCCTGCCGCAAGCCCTGATCCTGACATCGATCGTGATCTCCTTCGCCGTCACCGCGTTCATGCTGGGCATCATCTACCGCACGTGGGTGCTGGCACGCCAGGACGACATCCAGGACGACGTGGAGGACCTCCGGGTGGCGGAAACCCCCAGCTTCGACGCGGAGGACGACGCCGAAATCCCTGCTGAAACATCCGAGTTCCCGCTCACCACCATCACGGCGGGAGGCCGGGAAATGCCGGCCGAACACGCAGCCGCGGAGGAAAAACCGGGCTCTCTCAACATTGAACCCGGCCCGGAAGGCGGCAAAAAGTGAACATCGCCAGCCTGGCCCCGCTCGCCGTCGTCCTTCCCATCCTGGGCGCCGCCCTGACCTTCCTGCTGATCCGGCACTCCCGGGCCCAACGGACGGTAAGCATCGGACTGTTGTCGCTGACCCTGGCGCTCGAATGCCTCCTGCTGGCATCCGCGTGGAGCAGCGGGACCGCAGCGGTGACCATCGGCGGCTGGCTGCCGCCCTGGGGCATTGTGATGGTGGTGGACCAGTTCTCGTCACTGATGCTGGTGGTCTCCTCGGCCGTGAGCCTGGCCGTGCTGGTGTACGCCACCGGGCAGGGCATGGCCGACGGCGACGAGGACGCCCCGGTCTCGATCTTCCACCCCACCTACCTGATCCTGGTGGCAGGGGTGTCCAACGCGTTCCTCTCCGGTGACCTCTTCAACCTTTACGTCGGCTTCGAGATCCTCCTGACCGCAAGCTACGTGCTGATGACCCTCGGCGGCACCGGGCCCCGCATCCGGGCCGGCGTCACCTACGTGGTGGTGTCCGTGGTGTCCTCGGTGCTGTTCCTGATCGCTATCGCCATGGTGTACGGCGCAACCGGCACCGTGAACATGGCGGACCTCGCCCTCAAGCTGGGCGACCTGGACCAAGGCACCAGGACCCTGCTGCATGTCATGCTGCTGGTGGCATTCGGCATCAAGGCCGCCGTCTTCCCCCTGTCCTTCTGGCTCCCCGACTCCTACCCAACGGCGCCGGCACCCGTCACCGCTGTGTTCGCCGGCTTGTTGACCAAGGTGGGCGTGTATGCGATGGTCAGGACCGAGACGCTCCTGTTCCCCGGCGACACCCTGAACACGCCCCTGATGGTGGTGGCGCTGCTGACCATGGTGGTGGGCATCCTTGGTGCGCTGGCGCAAAGCGACATCAAGCGTCTGCTCTCGTTCACCCTGGTCAGCCACATCGGGTACATGGTGTTCGGGCTGGCCATGTCCTCCGTGGCCGGGCTGGCGGCGGCGGTCTTCTACGTGGCGCACCACATCACCATCCAGACCAGCCTCTTCATGGTGACCGGCCTTATTGAACGCCGCGGCGGCAGCTCATCGGTTGACCGGCTGGGCGGCCTGGCCAAGCTCTCACCCATGCTTGCGCTGCTGTTCTTCATCCCGGGCATGAACCTGGCCGGCATCCCGCCCTTCTCCGGGTTCCTGGGCAAGGTGGGCCTGCTCCAGGCCGGCGTTGAGCTGGGCACCCCTTTGGCCTATGCGCTGGTGACCGGCGGGGTGCTGACCAGCCTCCTGACGCTGCTGGCGATCGCCCGCGTCTGGAACCGCGCGTTCTGGCGGAAGCCGGAGGACGCCGAACATCCGGACCCGGTGCTCCTGGCCGGCCCCTCGGGGCGCGCCGCCGGGCCGGGTGCCAAACTCAACACCGTCACGCTCCTGCCGCGCACCATGGTTGGCTCAACCCTGGGCCTGGTGGTCCTCGGGGTCGCCCTCACAGTGTTCGCCGGGCCGCTGTTCGGGCTCTCCGGCCAGGCCGCGCGGGACATGCTTGACCGGGCGCCGTATATCCAGTCGGTCCTCGGCGAAAATACCGCCGTCCCGGCCACCATAACGGGAGGAGGACGATGAGCCGCAAACGGATTTCGCTGCGCCAGGAGCTTCCGCTGCTGGTGTGGCTGGTGATTGTGTGGGGCGCCCTGTGGCAGGACTTCAGCCCCGGAAACCTGCTCTTCGGCGCGCTGCTGGCGGTGGGCGTTGCCCGGTTGTTCTACCTTCCGCCGGTGGAGCTCAGCGGCCGGTTCAACATCCTGTACGCCGTACCCTTCGCCTTGGCCTTCCTGGGGAAGGTGGTGGTGGCCAGCGGCCAGGTCCTGTACCTGGCGACCGTCCGGGGACCCAGGGTGACCAACGCCGTCGTCGCGGTAAAGCTCCGCAGCCACCAGGACCTGATCGTCACCGCCACCGGGCACGTGATCTCCCTGATCCCAGGCTCCCTGGTGGTGGAGGTGGACCGGCCGGCCTCCACCCTGTACCTGCATGCACTCAACATCACCTCGAAGCAGGACATCGAGGGCCTGCGGAACGAGGTACGGTCCATCGAGGCCGGCCTGATCCGCATCATGGGCTCTGTCGAAGAACTTGAAGCCGTCCGAATGGAGGCATCCGCATGATGCCCGTTGTCCTGGCGGTCACGGCCGTCATTTTCTCGCTGGCCGCCGGCGGGGCCATCATCCGGATTGCCCGCGGCCCTTCGCTTCTGGACCGGGTCCTCGCGGCCGACGTCCTGCTGGCCATCCTGGGCGGGGCCCTGTGCGTGGACATGGCGGTGAACCGGCACCTGAACAACCTGATGCTGGTGGTGGCCATTTCCATCATCGGGTTCATCGGGTCAGTGACGGTGGCCCGGTTCGTCGCAGACCGGAGGGTGAACCCGAATGAATCCTGACGTCTCCGGCGCCGATGCGTGGATTGACCTTGCCTCCGCCGTGTTCATGGTGGTGGGCGCGCTTCTGTCGCTGGGCGCAGCGATCGGGCTGCTCCGCTTTCCCGACCTGATGAGCCGCATGCACGCCGCCACCAAGCCGCAGGTCCTGGGCCTGTTCCTGCTGCTGGCAGCCATTGGACTCCAGATGCGGACATGGTGGGTCTGGCCGGTGCTGGTGGTGGCCTGGATCTTCCAGCTGCTTACGGTGCCCGTGTCCGCGCACATGGTAGGCCGGGCCGGCTACCGCACCAAGCACCTGCACAGGGAACTGCTTGCCGCGGATGAGCTTGAAGCCGTGGTGCAAAAAGCCGCCGCCGAGGCTGCCCGGACGGACAACCGCGACGACGGCGAAACCCGCCAGTAGCTAGACGATGTCCTGCGACTTGGCGAACCGGGTGATGGCGCGCTGGGTGCCCCGGTTGGCCAGGACCTGGATGATCGCGCTGACCGAGGCGGAGATCAGCGCGAACGTCAGCGCCGAACGGAGGCTGGTGGGCACGTCCTCGTTCTTGCCGGTTGGCGGCTTCTGTCCGGTGGTCTTCTCCCAGATGGCGTTGACGAGCTTGGTGCCGACCAAGCCTGCGCCCAGGCTCACCCCGGTCCCGAGCAGCTTGATGAAAAGGTTCATTCCTGTTACTCCTTGCGGGCGGAAAGCGGACTTCCTCCAGCCTAGCCGTACACCCGGGCTGGTCCGGGCAAAGGCGTGGCGGGCTGCAAGCGGGTTGTTTGGCTAACCGGCCGCCGGGCCGGTGCGGAACTTGATCATCTTGTGCGTGCCGTCGCAGTAGGGCTTGATGGCCGAGGCGCCACAGCGGCACAAGGCAACGGTCTTGCGGTCGCGGGGCACGGCGTCCCCGGACGGCGTGACGATTTCAAAATCACCCCGGACGATCAGGGGCCCGTCCGGGCAGACCACGATGGAGCCCGTGGCGGATTCCTGATCCATGTCGGAGCCGGTTCCACGCTGTCCGGGATTCATGCCTGCACCGCTTTCATCGAGTTGTTGCCGTTCTTGGCGGGCCCGGCTATCCGGGGGTGCAGGCCTCATGCTGCCGCCGGGACGGCCGTCCGCAGCGATGATGCCCCGGCCTCCCACGAGGAGATCAGATGGGCGGACAGCCTGCTGTCGAGGGCCATTACGGCACTCGCCCCAAACAGGACGTCCGCGAGGAGGTGCGGCTCGGCTTCGACGAGGCCGCCGGCGAGGTCACGGCCTGCAATCTGTTCGTGGACGGCGTCTGCCTCCACATGCTCATCGAAGTAGTGGGTAACCTCCGCGCCGAAACCGTGCCGGCGGAATCCGTTGCCGTAAAACCGGTTGGGCTGGGAGGACGTCATTTCGTAGATCGCCAGGTGGCCGGTGATGGCACCCCGGAGCCGCCGGTTCAGGCCGCAGAGCGACATCAGGTTCACGGAGGCGAGGGAGACTGCGGGGACGGCATCAACGTAGGCGCCGTACCTGTCGTCGAGGCCCAGACCGCGCATGGTTCGGGCGAACAGCGCGCTGTGCATCCGCTCGGGCCGGCCGCCGCCGTATTCGTCCGCCTGGATTTCCACCAAGGCCGCCTTGGGCCGTCCGCTGAGCCGCGGAATGGCCCATGTGTGCGGATCGGCTTCCTTCAGCTGGTACACCGCCTTGTGGACCAGGAATTCCCGGAGCTGCTCCAGGCTTGCCTTCCTGGCAACGTAGCGGGAGAGGCTGGGACCGGTGTCCATGGCGGCGAGGCCGAACAGGACGTCGGCTACTTCGTCGCTGGTTATGGCGCCGCGGTCGGGCAGTTCGAAGTCTCCGGCCGCCTGGTGTGCGGCAGCGCGGAGGGCCGCCTCGAACGGTTCCTCGACCAGCTGCCGGACCCTGATCAACGCCGGCTCCCACTCCCAGTTGTCCGAGACGCTGTCCAGGCCGGAGTAATGGAGCTCGTAGAGGCAAAAGAGTGCCAGTTGGATGTCCTCGTCCCCAATGATGTCACCGGTGCCGGCCACCTGCCGTGCCGCGAGGCGGTAGAGCCGGTCCAGCTCCGTCCCTGCGGCGTCCGGTGCCTGGGCCAGGACTGTGAACAGGGCGCTGGTGAGGGGGCCTCTGGTGTCCGGGATTCTCATCGTGCTCCTTGGTCTGCCGCGGGGACGGGAACGAAGGCCGGACCGCCATGGTGACCCCCATGCCCTGTCCTCTCGAAAACCCGGGAAACAATATAGTAAGCATGATTACTAATAAAAGCTAAGCAGGCTTTGCACGGAGGCTCCTGCAGGACCACTGGCGCCCGGGCAGGCAGCGTGCAATAGGGGTAGGCAACCGGACGGCGTCCTGGTGGGGCGCGGCTCCAGCGAGGCCTCCGGCTGGGCGCCCGCCGAATCCTGTCACATGCGGTGGAATGGCGCTCATAGCCCGCTATCCACCCCTGCCCGGTGTAAACTTGACCACGCCCCGGAAGGGCAATCAAAAGCCTTACCCAACGAAAAACAACACCAATAACGACAGGGGAGCGCCGCCGTCGGACAACCTGGCTTGCCAGGAACCGCAGGTGGGCGCTGAGAGTGCGGAACAGCCGCAGACCCTCGAACCTGATCCGGTTAGTACCGGCGCAAGGGAGTCGAGTTCTCAAAGTGCCGCGGCTGCACGGCAACAGCCGTCAGCCGGGTCCACTTTCCCCTCCTGTTTCCCAGGAGGATCACATGAGTACTGCAGCAATCAAGAAGACCACCAGTAAGTCCTGGCGCGTCGTGGACATCGTCGTCGCCGCGCTGGTGGCCATCGCGGGCGGCGTCATTTTCTGGGCATGGGACCAGGGAGCAGCCGCGCTGTCTGCCCCCATGAATGCCGCCTACCCGCCCCTGACGGGGCTGCTGGCGGGTGGCTGGATGATTCCCGGCGTGCTGGGGATGCTCATCATCCGCAAGCCCGGTGCCGCCCTGTTCTGTGAAACCGTGGCCGCCACCGGGGAACTCCTCATGGGTTCCCAGTACGGCGCCTCGGTTCTCTTCTCCGGCTTCATCCAGGGCCTCGGCGCCGAAATCATCTTCGTTATTTTCGTGTACCGCAAGTTCAACCTGCCCGTATCCCTGCTGGCCGGCGCCGCGGCTGGGTTCTTCTGCGGACTGAACGACTCGTTCGCGCCGTGGGGCTGGAACATCGCCTACTCCGGTGCGGACAAGCTGGCCTACATCGTGTTGACCACCGTCTCCGGTGCCATCCTCGCCGGTGCCCTGTCCTGGCTCGCCACGCGCGGCCTGGCACGTACCGGCGTGCTGAGCTCCTTCGCGTCCCGCAAGGCCGCTACGGAGCCTGTCTTCTCCTGATGGCACCAGCCCAGGGCGCCGTCCGCCCCGCCGCCGTCACTGCCCGTGGCTGGGGCTGGCGGCATGCCGGCCGGGCAAAACCTGCCGTCCATGCCCTCGACCTGGACATCAGCCCCGGCGAGCGGGTGCTCCTGCTCGGTCCCTCGGGTGCCGGGAAGTCAACGCTGCTGCATGCCCTCGCCGGGGTGCTGGGTGATATCAACGACGACGGCGAGGCCGGCGACGCGGACGAGTCCGGTTCGTTGCTGGTTGACGGCGCCGTGCCCCGCGCCCAGCGCGGGCGTGCGGGACTCATGCAGCAGGACCCGGAGACGCAGGTGGTCCTCTCCCGGGTCGGGGACGACGTCGCCTTCGGCGCCGAGAACCTTGCCGTGCCCCGCGACGCCATCTGGGCGCGCGTGCACGAGGCGCTTGCCGACGTCGGGCTGTCCCACCTCCCGCTCGACCACCCGACGTCGGCCCTGTCCGGCGGCCAGAAACAGCGCCTGGCGCTGGCCGGCATCCTCGCAATGCGCCCGGGGCTGATCCTGCTGGACGAACCCACCGCCAACCTGGACCCGGACGGCGTGCTGGAGGTCCGCGACGCCGTGGCGCGCTGCCTGGACAAGACCGGAGCCACCCTGGTGGTGGTGGAGCACCGGGTCTCCGTGTGGAAGGACCTGGTGGACCGGATCGTGGTCCTGCAGCCGGGCTCCGCCTCGGATCCCGCCGTGCTCCTGGACGGGCCCCCGGACCGGGTGCTCAGCGAAGCCCGGGCCATGCTGACGGCCGCCGGGGTGTGGGTGCCGGGGTACGTGCCGGCAACCCGCCGCCGGGCGGACGTCCCAGCCGCCGGAACCGGCAACCTCCTGCTGGCAGCCGAAGACCTCGGCGTCTCCCGCGAGCGTCCCCGCCGCAAAGGTTTCCGGAAAATCCCGCCGGTTCCGGTCCAGGAAGGTGTTGCCGCGCAGGTCAGGGCCGGCCAGGCGCTGGCCGTCACCGGCCCCAATGGCGCCGGGAAATCAACGTTCGCGCTGACCCTCGCGGGGCTCCTGGAGCCGGTGTCCGGAAAAGTGTCCGCCACGGTGGACCTCAGCCGCGGTGCCGGGATCGACCCCTACATGTGGAAGGCCGAGCAGTTGATCTCGAGGGTGGGAACCGTGTTCCAGGAGCCGGAGCACCAGTTCGTGACCGGCAAGGTGCTGGATGAGCTGCTGTTCGGGCCGCGTCATCTTGGCCACGGCGAGGACCGGGTGGAGGAACTGTTGGAGCGGCTGCGGCTCACCCAGCTGGTGGACGCAAACCCCTACACACTGTCCGGCGGTGAGAAGCGGCGGCTGTCCGTGGCCACGGTCCTCGCCGCCAGCCCGCAGGTGCTGGTCCTGGACGAGCCCACGTTCGGGCAGGACGCCACCACCTGGGCCGAGCTGGCCTCGTTCCTGTCCGAACTCCTGGACGCCGGCACGGCAGTGGTGTCCGTGACCCACGACGCCGAATTCACCGCTGCCCTGGGCGGGGCGGAGCTGCGGATGGCTGTGGCGGAACCGGTGGCGCCATGAGGCAGCAACTGACGTTGAGCGGCAACCACGCCCTCCTGGCCCGAGCCAATCCGCTGAGCAAGTTCGCCGCCGTCGTGCTCATCACGGCGGTCCTGGCGCTGTCCATCGACTGGGTGTCCGCTTCCGTGGCCCTGGTTTTCGAGCTGATGTTGTTTCCCCTCGCGGGGCTCACCCTGTCGCTGCTCTGGCAGCGGGGCTGGCCGCTGATCCTTGCTGCCGCCATCGGCGGGTGGAGCACGTCCATCCTGGCGCCGGACAGCGGAAGGATCCTGCTCGACGCCGGCATCTGGACCATGAGCGAAGGGTCCCTCCAGCTGGGCATCGGCTTCCTGCTGCGCGGCTTCGCGATCGCCCTTCCAGCGGTGCTCCTGATGAGCTGCACCGATCCGACCGACCTCGCGGATGCACTGGCGCAGAAGGCGCGCCTGCCGCACCGGTTTGTTTTGGGAACCCTGGCGGCGATGCGCCTGGTGGGGCTTATGGCCGAGGAATGGCAGACGATCGGCATGGCCCGGCGCGCCCGCGGTGTGGGTTCGCGAGGGAACGTGGTCCGGCGGGTGAAGGCCACCCTGGGGCAGAGTTTTGGACTGTTGGTGCAGGCGATCCGCCGAGCATCGAGGCTTGCCGTCACCATGGAAGCGCGGGGCTTCGGCGGCGGGGACCGGACCTGGGCCCGCGAATCCACGTTCAGTGTGCTGGACCTGTGGGTGGTGGGCGGCGGCGTCCTGGTGGCCGGGCTTGCCCTGGGCGCGGCACTTGCCGCGGGCAGTTGGAATATGGTGTGGCTGGGCAGCAGCTAGGCCGTTACCGGCGGGTACTATCGCATGTAGCGGGTAGGTTGTCCCCGATTGGCTGCCTCGCAGGGCGATCCGCAGCCACCTAGCTCATTCATGATATATTTTCGGCATGACTCAGGAGACCGCCGGCCACGTGGCCGCCATGTTGAGGGACGCCCGGAGCGAGAAGGGCTGGACGCAGGGCCAGCTGGCTTCCGAACTCGGTACCAGCCAGAGCGCCGTCGCCCGGATGGAGCAGGGCAAGCAGAACCTCAGCCTCAAAATGATCCAACGGCTGGAGAACATCTTCGACCGGAGCATCGTCAACGTGGGCAAGCCCAGGATGACGCACCTGCGGGTGGAGGGCGGACGCACCCTGTCCGGCGCCGTGGACGTGAACAGCAGCAAGAACGCTGGTGTGGCGTTGCTGTGCGCCAGCCTGATCAACCGGGGCACCACCGTGCTCCGCCGCCTGGCCCGGATCGAGGAAGTCAACCGCATCGTTGAAGTGCTGACCAGCATCGGCGTGGAATGCACCTGGCTTAACGACACCGATCTCCGCCTGCGCCGCCCCGCCGTCCTCGACCTTGAAGCGATGGACGTGGACGCGGCACGGCGCACCCGCAGCGTCATCATGCTGCTGGGCCCGCTGCTGGATGAGTCACGGGAATACCGGCTGCCCTACGCCGGCGGCTGCGACCTGGGGACCCGCACCGTGGAACCCCACATGCAGGCACTGCGCGAGTTCGGCCTCTCGGTGGAGGCCACCGCCGGTTTCTACACTGTCCAGGCGCCCCCTGCGGACAACCAGGACCGCTCCTTCGTCCTCACCGAACGGGGCGATACCGTCACCGAGAATGCGATCATGGCGGCCGCGCACCGGCCGGGAACAACCGTGATCCGCAATGCCAGCCCCAACTACATGGTGCAGGATCTCTGCTTCTACCTGCAGATGCTCGGCGTCACCATCGAGGGCGTGGGAACCACCACGCTTCGAATCACCGGCCGGGCCGCGATCGACGCCGAGATTGAGTATTTCCCGTCCGAGGACCCCATCGAGGCGATGAGCCTGATCACGGCCGGCATCGTCACCAACTCCGAGGTCACGGTCCGTCGGGTACCCATCGAGTTCATGGAAATCGAGCTGGCCACCCTGGGCCAAATGGGACAGAAGCTCGAAGTCTCCGGTGAGTACATGGCCCGGAACGGCCGCACGCGGCTGGTGGACGTGACCACCAAGCCCTCGGAGTTGCGCGCCCCCGAGGACAAGATCCACCCGATGCCGTTCCCCGGGCTGAACATCGACAACCTGCCGTTCTTCGCCGTCATCGCCGCGAACGCGCACGGGCAAACCATGATCCACGACTGGGTGTACGAGAACCGGGCGATCTACCTGACAGAGCTCAACCGGCTCGGCGCGCAGGTGCAGTTGTTGGACCCGCACCGGATCTACGTCAATGGACCCACCAAGTGGCGTGCTGCAGAGGTGGGCTGCCCGCCGGCGCTCCGGCCCGCTGCCTGCCTGCTGCTGGCCATGCTCGCCGCGCGGGGCGTCTCCGAGCTGCGCAACATCTACGTGATTGAGCGTGGCTATGAGGACCTGGCGGAGCGCCTGAACACCATCGGCGCCAAAGTGGAGTACTTCCAGGACTAGGCGTTCACGGTTCGTCATGATCAGTGGCGGCTCCCGGAATTTCCGGCCCCTGACGCAGAATGTTCGTATGCGTACTTTCGGCGTGGAGGAAGAACTCCTGATTGTGGATCCGGAGTCCGGAGAGCCGCTTGCCCTGGCTGACGCCCTGCTCGCCGGACACCGTGTCGCGGCGGACGATCGTCCCGTGGAACCGGACGTCCGCCATTCCGGGAAGCAGGGGGACCACGACGACGAGATGGGCTTGAGTGCCGAGCTGAAGCTTGAGCAAATCGAGACGCAGACCCGGCCCTGCCTGGAATCCGCGGGCCTGCTCGAACAGATCCGGGCCGGCCGGGCAATGGCCAACCACGCGGCCGCCAAACATGGTGCCAGGGTCGCTGCCCTTGCCACCTCACCCCTGGCATCCACCAGCCATACGACGCCGGACCCGCGCTATGCCAGGATGCTGGAACGCTTTGGCCTTACGGCGCAGGAGCAGCTGACCTGCGGTTTCCACGTCCACACCTATATCGAATCACCGGAAGAAGGCGTCGCGGTCCTGGACCGGATCCGCGACAAGCTGGCCGTGCTGACGGCGTTGAGCGCCAATTCGCCGTTCTGGAACGGCGTTCCCACCGGATTCGAAAGCTACCGCACCCAAGCATGGAACCGGTGGCCGACCGCCGGCCCGGCCGCCATCTACGGAACATACCCCGCGTACCGGAGGGTGGTCACCCGGCTGCTGGAAACCGGCGTCATGCTCGACGAGGGGATGCTGTACTTCGACGCGCGGCTTTCCCGCAACCACCCGACCGTGGAGGTGCGCGTGGCCGACGTCTGCCTCCGGGCCGAGGACGCAGCCCTGATCGCCGTGCTGGTCCGTGCGCTGGTGGAATCAGCCAGCAGGGAATGGTCCGAGGGCGTGGATCCGGCCCCCGTGCCCACTGTCCTGTTGCGGATGGCGTCGTGGCAGGCCAGCAGCTCAGGACTTAGCGGGGAACTCCTGGACTTTGGGAATTTCCGCCCGGCCCCGGCCGCCGACGTCGCCCGTTCCCTGGTGGACTACCTGGCGCCCGTCCTGCACGAACAGGGCGAACTGGCCTTGGCCCGGCAGGGCGTGGAGCACATCATCGCCCGCGGCACCGGGGCCGCCGAGCAGCGCCGGGCCCGCGACCGGGCGCTGGCCGGACCACCTCCCGAGGACATGGGGTTCGGCGCCGTGGTCCGGCACGCCGTGGACGTCACCATGCGCGGCGCGCTGGATCTTTCAGACGTGGAGGACACCCCGGAACTCCTGCGGGTCCGCCAGGCCTGACAGTCTTCGACACCCACATTCGCCCTCGACCCGCAGGGTCATTCCCGCACCGGAAATATGGTGCGCGCGAGGGAACATGCGCAGCGCAAACGCGCAGGTGTGTCGCAGCTGAGAACCTGCGTCGCGGCTAGATCTGCTTGAGCGCCTGTTCCAGGTCGCGAATGAGGTCATCCGCGTCCTCGAGCCCCACCGACAGCCGGACCACGCCATCGCTGAGGCCAATGGCGGCCCGCCCCTCCGGCCCCATGGCGCGGTGCGTGGTGGTGGCGGGGTGGGTGATCAGGGACTTGGAATCGCCGAGGTTGTTGGAGATGTCGATGATCCGCAGGCCGTCCAGCAGCGCGAAGGCGGCCTCCTTGCCGGAGCGCGCGCCGGAAGAAGCCAGCTCAAGGGTGAGGACGGTGCCGCCGGCACTCATCTGCTTCGCCGCCAGCTCATACTGCGGGTGCGACTTCAGCAGCGGGTACTTCACCCAACTCACGGCAGGCTGCTCTTCGAGCCATTCGGCGAGCCGCAGCGCGGTGGCCGAGGAGTGCCGGACGCGCAGGCTCATGGTTTCCAGGCCCTTGGTCAGGACCCAGGCGTTGAACGCCGAAAGCGCCGGACCGGTGTGGCGCATCAGCTGCTTCACCGGGCCGTCGATGAATTCCTTGGTGCCCAGGATGGCACCGCCCAGGACCCGGCCCTGCCCGTCGATGTGCTTGGTGCCGGAGTACACGATCACGTCAGCGCCGAGGTCCCCGCAGCGCTGCAGCAGGGGAGTGGCGAAGACGTTGTCCGCAACCACCTTGGCGCCGGCGGCATGGGCGAGTTCACTCACCGCGGCGATGTCCACGATTTCCTGCATCGGGTTGGACGGGGATTCAAAGAAGACGGCGGTGGTGGGCTTGGACAGGGCCTCGCGCCACTGGTCCAGGTCCGGGCCGTCGACGAAGACCGTTTCCACGCCCCACCGGGGAAGGATCTCGTTCAGGATCACAAAGCACGAACCGAACAGCGAGCGGGCGGCCACCACGCGGTCGCCGGCGGCGAGCAACGCGCCCAGGGCGGTGAACACCGCGGACATGCCCGACGCCGTCGCGAAGCACGCCTCGGTGCCTTCCAGCAGCCGGAGCCGTTCCTGGAACGTGGCCACGGACGGGTTGCCGTACCGCGAGTACACAAAGCGTTCGTCCTCGCCGGTGAAGGCGCGTTCGGCCGCCGCTGCGGATTCGTACACGAACCCTGAGTTCAGGAAAATGGCCTCGGAGGTTTCCTGGAAGTTGGTGCGGTCCAGCCCGCCGCGGACCGCCTGGGTATCGGGGTTCCAGCCGGGGGCATCTTGATTGAAAGTCACTTAGTTCTTTCCGAGGTTGGTGGGCAGGCCGCGGTTCTTCCAGCCGTTGACGGTCCGTTCGCCGTAGCGGTCAGGCTCGCCTTCGAAGCCTTCCAGGACGTTGTAGGAGGTGAAGCCGGCCTGGGTGGCGGCGATGGCTGCGGCGATGGAGCGCTGTCCTGAGCGGCAGAGGAACACCAGTTCCGCGCCGGGGTCTTCGGGCGCCTGCTCCGTCAGATCCTTCACGAAATCCGGGTTGGGGATGCCGCCGGGGAAGGTCCACTGGATGAACAGGGGATCGTTGTCCGTTGCCTTGGTGTCCGGAATGCCGATGTGGGCCCATTCGCCCTCGGTGCGGACATCCACCAGGATGGCGCCCTGCTCCAGCTTGGCCCATGCTTCCTGCGGCGTCAGGTCTCCTGCGTAGCTCATGCGTGGCCCTCGCCGTCGAACTCGCCTTCCAGGTCATCAACCGCCGTGGCCACTGCGGCGTCTGCCGACGCGATCGCGGCCGGGAGGACAACTGCCTGGGCCACGATGACGCTGCTGCCGTTGAAGGTGGCCGCCGGGCTGCCGTGCAGGACGTAGCCGTCCGCGAGTGCAGCCGAGATCCGCTCACAGAAGGAGCGGTCGTCCGGGCCCGTAATCAGGCGGTAGGACAATTTTTCGTCAGGGGCGGGTGCGTCAGACACGACGGATCTCCTTCTTTCACGCTTGCAGCTCGAATCGGTCGATATGCCGAGTATTCACCTGAGGCACCCCGCCGCGAGAGGAGGGTTGCCGACCGGCCAGTCAGGGCTTAACACCGGTACTCATTACTCCCCAAAAACGTAACACCTGCCGCGCCAAGCCGCACGGCCGTCGTCGTCATGTTCCGTAATTGAGAGCTTGCAGCCGCTGCGCGTCATGGGAACACGGCAACCCCGCCGGACCGATAAGGTTTCTACCGGGGCGCCGCCCTGCCGTCACAGTGGGAGTACCGGGGGGTCTTGCCAGCATGCGAGCAGCAACATCGCACCACCGGGCCGGCCGTCGTGCCCGTCAGCGTTCCGTCGGAGCCTTCCTGGCCGCCGTCTTCGCGCTCCTGGCCCTCGTGGGAGCTGCAGGTGCGGCGCATGCGGCCGCCGCGACACCGGACCAGGGCAAGCCCTGGCTGGGTGCCGTCCTTGAGTGGGGCGAGGATACTGCCGCGGGATTCTCAGGCCGGCTGGGGGCGAGCCCGGCCGTCTTCGGCCACGACATCGCCTTTCCGTTCCGCGACTCGGACCGGAACAACATAGAGGGTTTCCTCCAGCAGGCCGGTGCCAAGGGCGCCCACGCCATGCTCACCGTGAAGCCGTCGGTGGCGCTGGACCAGATCGGCGCCACCGAAGCAGAAGCCTTTGCCGGAAAGGTTCGCGACCTGGCCTCCGGGTTCAAAGGCCAGCTGTTGATCCGGTTCGCCCCGGACATGAACTCGAGCTGGGTGGCCTGGGGCCAGCAGCCGGCCGCCTACCGGGAGGCCTTCAAGGCCGTCGCGGCTGCCATCAGGAAGGACGACGGCGGCCGGGCCGCCATGGTCTGGGCGCCGTACCTGGGCAAGGACTACCCCTTTGACCAGAGCCGGAACGCGCCGCAGCCGGGAAGTGACGGCTTCGCACTCCTGGACACCAACGGCGACGGCGCCTGGAACGGCTCCGATGCGGCCTACGCTCCGTACTATCCGGGCGACGACGCCGTGGACTGGGTGGGCCTGACTGCCTACCATGACGACACCGCCGGCGGGGCTGCCGTCAACACCGTGCCGCGCGCCGGTGAGCTCCAGGACATGCTGACCGGCTCCGGCAGCGCGAACTTCTATGGCACCTACGCGGAAGGGCGCAAGAAGCCGTTCCTGCTCCAGACCGCGGCGTTCTTCGCCCCTGCCGCGGGCGGCGCGCCGGAGGCGGACATCAAGCTGGGTTGGTGGGACCAGGTGGTGGGTACTGCCACCTCGCCCGCGTTCGCCAGGACGGCCGCGGTGGTGTGGGACGAGCGCACCAGCACCAGGGATACCGGCGTGGCAAGCATCGACTGGCTGCTGACTGGGAACCCCTCCATCGCCAAAGCTGCGCTGGACAGGCTTAAATCCACTCCCGTGGTCACCGGCCCGGTCACCGACGTGGCCGCGGACGGCACGTATGTCCGGGCCAACACCCTCTCCGGGGCGGCCGTCTGGACGGTGGCGCTGGCCATGGTCATCCTCCTGGCGGCGCTGTGGCAGGTTCCCCGCCGTGTCAACGCCGCCACCGGGTGGAGCTACCAAGACCCGGGAAACAGGGACTCGCGCGTCGATTTGCTGCGCGGGATGGCCATTGTCTTCGTGGTGGTCAACCACCTGGGCCTGGCATCACTGTTCCAGCTGCTCACCCAGGAAGCCGTGGGCTTTGTATCGGGCGCCGAACTGTTCGTGCTGTTCTCCGGCCTGGTGGTGGGCATGGTCTACGGGCCAAAGGCCAGGGAAGACTTCGGGAAGGTTGTGGACCTCACCTCCCGCCGTGCGGGGAAACTGTATGTGACCGCGCTGGCCGTGCTGATCGGCGTCTTCCTCATCTCACTGCTTCCGTTCTTCCACACCGAAGCGCTGACCACTTTCGTGGACCAGGGGACCGGCGGGGCCGGGCACAACGGCGCAGGCCGGACTTACGACCTCTACGCCGGGATGTCGTCGCTCTTCCAGTTCCCGGTGCCGCCCCAGGTTCTGCCGGCCATCATGCTGCTGCAGTTCGGGCCCTGGCAGTTCAACATCATGGGCTTGTACGTGGTGCTTCTCCTGGTCAGCCCGCTGATCCTTGCGCTCCTGAACCGTGGGAAGGCCGTGTGGGTCCTGGCGGCATCGCTGGCGGTGTACGCCGTGGGCGCCGGAACCAGGTTCCGGATCCTGCCGTCCCAGTTCGAGGACTCGTTCCCGCTGCTGGTGTGGCAGGTCCTGTTCGTGCTCGGGCTGGTGGCGGGATACCACCGGCGCAGCATCATCGCGTGGTTGTCGGCGCATGCCTGGGTGGTGGCGGCCTGCACTGTCGCCGCATTCGCCCTGGCCTTCTTGTCCTGGGGCAACCCCTACTTGGCCAACAACTACGACGTCCGGCTGGCGCTGATGCCGGACGCCACCTACCGGGCAATGTATGACGCCCTCTTTGGCCGGACCTACCTGGCCCCCGGACGCCTGCTCAACGTCGTCTTCCTGGTGGTGGCGGCCTACGCGTTCCTCAGCGCCTACTGGAAACCGGTGGAGCGGGCCCTGGGCTGGTTCCTGATCCCGCTCGGCCGGGCAACGCTCTACGTGTTCATCATGCACGTGGTGCTGATCGCCGTCGTAGCCAATATCCCGGCACTCCAGCAGGAAAGCATCTTCCTCAATACCGCGGCGTACTCCGTGGTGCTGGGCCTGCTGTGGGTGATGGTCCGCACCAGGTTCCTGTTCCGGATCATTCCCACCTAGCGGCCGGGCGGCCACCCGGGTATGCGGTGCCCGGGCATGAAAAATGCTGTGGCACTGTTGGTGCCACAGCATTAACTCACGTGCCGGATGTTCGGTGGGGCAGGCCCCACAGTCCCGGTGCCTTAGACCAGTTCGGGGTAGGAAGCGACAATGTAGTCGGCGGCTGCCGCACCCTTCATGCGCAGGCCCTTGCGGCTTCCCGGCAGCCGGTCCTTCATCGCTGCCCAGAACGTTGTTTCCGTGCCCGGCAGGTGCTGATTGATGAAGCACCAGCTCATGTACAGGCCGTAGAAGCGGTCGCGTTCCAGCGTGGAGTCCGATGTTTGGTCGAAGTAGGTGGCGTCTTGGAGAAAGAGATCAAACTGGGAATGTGCCATGAGGGCGTCCCTTCGCTAAGTGCGTGGCGCCGCCGTTCGGCTACAGCAGCGGACTCGATGCCGTGCACTGGTGGCAATCGGGTCCATAGATTCGATCCCCGGAAAAACTGGGGCCGTTAGCGCCGTCAACGCCTGTCTACGCTGTAGACTTTACTCGTAGACTACATATGAGGCAACCCTCTCGGAAGAAGCCGGGAGGCCGCCTCCAGCAAGGATAAAGCCATGACCTCCCCCAATCCGTCCCGCGCCGGCAAGGCCAAAACCAGGCTCAGCAGGGACATCGTGCTGGCTAAAGCGCTGGAAATGGTTGATGCCGAAGGCCTGGACGCACTGACCATGCGCGGCCTGGGCCAGGAGCTGGGGCGGGACCCGATGAGCCTCTACCGCTACGCGGAAAACCGGGCCGCCTTGCTGGACGGGGTTACGGAACTGGTCCTGGACCAGCTCACCATCCAGCCGGAGGACCCGGACTGGAAGGCCCAGTTGCGGAAGATCGCCCACAACCTGCGGATGCTGGCGCTGCGGCATCCCAATGTTGTGCCCCTGCTGGTCACCCGGCCCCTTTCCACCCCGCTGGGTTTGCGCCCGCTGGGCACGCTGCGGCCGCTGGAGCAGATCCTGTCCCTGCTGGCGGGTGCCGGATTCGAACCGGCCGACGCGCTGCACGTTTATCGCGTGTACTACGGCTTCCTCTACGGCCACATCCTCAACGAACTGCAGGAGTTCGTGGTGGACCCGGAAGAGAACGAGGTGCTGCTCCGGCTGGGGCTCCACCGCCTGCCCGCCAAGGAATTTCCCCGGCTGCGGGCGCTGGCGCCGGCGTTGTCGGATTACGACGGCGCCAGCGAACTCGACCAGGGGCTCACCATCCTGCTGTCCGGGCTGGAAGCGCAGCTTTCCCGGCAGGTGGCAGTACCGCTGAGTTAACGCGGGCGCGGCAAGCGCGGGCCTACTCGAACGAGGCCCGGCGGCGGTCCTGCACGCGGGTGTTCCAGACATCCGGCCGGTTCACCTGGAACCTGCGGCCGGTCAGGGCCTTGGCGTTGAGCCGGACATAGTTGGCCTTTTCGCCCGGCTGCCACGGTTCCAGGCCAAGGCCGTCCACCTGGTCCTTGACCGCCTGGTCCTCGATGATCCCGGTATCGCCCCGCGCCACCACACTCCACGCCAGTTCGGTGGCGGGGTCGTAGCCATCTATCTCCAAGGCGGCCGGGCGTTCCATCTTGGCGCCCCACAGCTTGGAGCCGGGCGCGGTGCGGAAGACGATGCTGCGCAGGTGGACGACGTAGTTCACGGGGAAGATTTCGGGATGCTCGTCCACCACGATGGCCAGCCTGCCCACGGTGTCATTGGCGAGGAGTTCCCAGCAGTCGTCAAAGGTGAGGTTTTCGATCGGCAGCTTGTGCGAGTCCATGGTCCACACCTTACGGCTGAAGCCCGAAGGGCAACAGGGCCGGTGGCCCTGTTGCGCGGCTACTGGATCCCGGCGAAAAGCCCGCTCAACTCGGCGGTCAGTTCCTTTTGGATGGCCGGCGCGCCGATCTCCTTGCCGTCGATCCGGTTCACGGGGGCCAGCAGGCGGACGCTGGAGATCAGCCAGACCGCATCCGCATCCAGCAGGTCCCGGGGTTCCAGCGGGCCGTACCCCAGCTCCCAGCCCGCCGCCTTGGCCGCCGCGAAGAGGGCACCCTGGGACGTTCCGGGCAGGATGCCGCTGTCCAGCCGGGGCGTGATGAGGCGCTTGACCGCCGTGCCGTCGTCGGACTTTTCCACGTGCGCCAGCAGCACGGTGGAGGTGGGGCCTTCCAGGACGCGGCCGTCCGAAGACACGAAGATGACGTCATCCGCGCCCTGCTTGTGGGCGTGCCGGAGGGCCGCCATGTTCACGGCGTAGGACAGCGTCTTGGCTCCCAGGAGCAGCCACGGAGCCCGGTCGGCCACGTCGCTGTCGTAGCCCCGGTCAAGGAGGATAACGTCAATGCCGGTTTCCCGCTGGCGGCGGCCGACAGCCCCCGCAGGCGATACCTGCACCCAGGCGGTGGGGGCGGGGGCGCCCTCGACGCCGCGGGTCACTACGAGCTTGACCACCAGTTCGTCTGCGTCAGCGTCCGACGGCGGGTTCCCGGCGCGGTGCCGGGCAACGGCGGCCGCAATGGCGCGCTGCCATGCCTCCTGCTCCGGAATTTCGAGGTCCAGCGCGCGGGCGGAGCCTGCGAGCCGGTCCAGGTGGGCTTGCATTTTCCGGACCGTCCCGCCGACGGCGAGCATGGTTTCGAAGATGCCGTCGCCCCGGGTGACGCCCAGGTCCGTGACCAGGAGCTGGGGTTTGGCGGCGTCCGCCATCCTGCCGTCCGGGTAAGCAGGGTCAAGGAAGACGAGAACGACGGGGGCTGGAGAGCTCATGGCACCAGCTTAGTGCGGCGGCGCCGCTAAGCTGGGCGGAGTGCGCCGGCCGGAACCGTCCCCGGAGCCTGATCTCCCCGGGAGTTATTGACGTGTTGTGGCCTTTTTCGCTTGCCGGCACCGCGCCGACGTGGGTTGTGGTGCTCCTGGGCTTTGCCGACCTGGTGATCAGGGTCCTGGCCCTGGGCATCATCCCCGGCAACAGGCGCCCCACCACGGCCATGGCGTGGCTGCTGGGGATCTTCTTCATCCCGTTCGTGGGCATCGTCCTGTTCCTGCTGTTCGGCAACTTCCAGCTGTCCAGCCGCCGGCGCGCACAGCAGGAGCAGGTCAACGACAGGGTGCGGGCAGGCATCAGCGCGCTCTCGGACGCGGAAAGCGACTACCCCGGCCCGGAGTGGGTGAAGTCCGCCGCTGAACTCAACCGCACGCTGGGATCGCTGCCCATGGTGGACGGCAACTCAGTGGACCTCATCCCGGGCTACCCGGATTCCATCCTGGAAATGACGCAGGCCGTGCGGAAAGCCAAGAAGTTCGTCAATGCAGAGTTCTACATCATGAGCTCGGACCATGTCACCAACGATCTCCTCACCGCCATGGAGGAAGCCGCCGAGCGGGGCGTGGAAGTGCGGCTCCTGTTCGACCACATCGGTACCCTCCGCATCAAGGGCTACCGGACGCTGCTCAAGCGCCTCCGGGCCGGCAAGATCCAGTGGAAACGGATGCTGCCGCTGCTGCCCATCCACGGCCAGTGGCGCCGCCCGGACCTTCGCAACCACCGCAAGATCATGGTGGTGGACGGTGAAATCGCGTTCACGGGGTCGCAGAACCTGATCGAGCCCTCCTACAACAATCCCCGGCACCGCAAAGCCGGCCGCGAGTGGGTGGAACTGATGGCGTGCCTGCGCGGCCCCATCGTGACCACCCTGAACGTCGTCTTTGCCACCGACTGGCTGAGCGAGACCGACGAATCACTGGAGCACCAGTTGCAGCTCCCGGCCAACCCGGAGCCCGGCAACGTCACGGCCCAGGTGGTGCCCAGCGGCCCCGGGTTCATCACTGAAAACAACCTGCGGCTCTTCAACACGCTCATCTACTCCGCGCAGCACCGGATCTCCATCTGCAGCCCGTACTTCGTCCCGGACGATTCCCTGCTGTACGCCATCACCACCGCGGCGCAGCGGGGCGTTGACGTGGAGTTGTTCGTCTCGGAAAAGGGTGACCAGTTCCTGGTCCACCACGCGCAGCGGTCCTACTACGAGGCCCTCCTCGAGGCGGGCGTGCGCATCTACCTCTATAAGGCTCCGTTCGTCCTGCACGCCAAGCACTTCACCATCGACGACGAGGTGGCCGTCCTGGGCTCCAGCAACATGGACATGCGCTCGTTCTCGCTGAACCTTGAGGTGTCCGTGATGCTCCTGGGGGAGGACATCGTGAACAAGATGCGGGCGGTGGAGGATACGTACCGGGGCATCTCCCACGAGCTCAGGCTGACGGACTGGCTCAACCGGCCGCTCGCGGCGCGCTACGTGGACAACGTGGCCCGCCTGACCGCAACCGTGCAGTAGCCGGCCGGCCCTCGGGGGTCAGTCGTCCGGGAACTCCGTCCCCAGGGTGGAGAGCACACCGAAGGCCTTGGTCCGGATCTCCTCGTACTCCTCCTCCGCCACGGAGTCCGAGGTGATGGCACCGCCGACGCCGAGCGTCAGGTGCGCCGCTCCGCCACCCCGGGCGTCAATCACCAGGGTGCGGATGGCGACGGCGAGATCCGTCGCCGAGTTCAGTGAAAAGTACCCGATGGCCCCCGAGTAGAGTCCGCGGGGTCCGGCCTCCAGCCGGTCCAGGATGGCCATGGTACTGATCTTGGGGGCGCCGGTCATGGAACCTGCGGGGAAGCAGGCCGCCACCGCCTCGGCCCGCGGCGCCCCGGGGAGGAGCCGGGCGTCGATGGTGCTGACCATCTGGTGGACGGTGGCGTAGCTCTCGATCGCGCAGAGCCGGCTGACCGTCACGGAGCCGGGCACCGCAAAGTGGCTGAGGTCGTTGCGCAGCAGGTCAACGATCATGATGTTCTCGGCACGGTCCTTCAGCGACGCAGCCAGGTCCGCACGCAGTTGCGAGTCTTCCTGCGGATCAGCAGCCCGGCGGCGGGTGCCTTTGATCGGTTCGGCGCGCATGCCGCCGTCGGACGCTATTTTCAGGAACCGTTCGGGCGAGGTGCTGGCGACGGCCAGGCCGCCCAGCCGCAGGTAGCTGGCGAACGGGGCGGGGTTGCGGCGGCGCAGCGCCAGGTAGGTGGTCCAGGGATCCAGGGTGTCCGCCGGGATCCGGGCTTCCAGGGTGGTGGTGAGGCAGACTTCGTAGGTGTTTCCCTGCGCGATCTCGTGCTGCGCGGCGGCGATTTTGGCCCGGTACAGGGCGCCCGTATCCCGGCTGCGGAAAGCGGGCGGTCCGGGACGTACGACGCCGGTGCTGCCGCCGGCGGCCGCGGCGTCCACCACCCCGGCCGGACCTGAGGCGGCGGCGTGCACGGCTGTCCGCGCCCGGGCCAGCCACTCGCCGGCGTCCGGTGCTTCAAGGGCCAGGAGCCAGGCGGTGCCTTCGGCGTGGTCCAGCACCACGCCGCGGCCGGCGAAGATCAGGGCCGCGTCCGGGGTTGGCGCGGCAAGGTCACTGCCGCCGGTCTCGCGCTTGAGCTCGTAACCCAGGCAGCCCAGCCAGCCCAGGGTGAACTGGCCCGGATAGTCTTCGGGAGTCCGCACCGCCCGCCGGCCCCACACGGTATTGAGCCAGCGGAAGAAGGGGCCTGGAACCTTCACCGTGGACGAGCCTGCACTGATCCGGCTCACCCCCGCACGGTGCGTGACAAACTGCCCGAACGTTCCGGCGTCGTCCGCCATGATGCTGAACCGGCTGCGTTCGGCGGCGGTCCTGTCCTGCCCTGGGCCTTCTGGTGCGTCCCGGTGGTTGGAGGAGTCCAGCCAGACGGCGTTGGGGGAGCTGCCATACAGGGAATGGAACAGGGCCGGTGCGTCCGGTGCCAGGTCCAGGCGCTCGGCGTGCAGGCGGAGGCCGCGGCGGGCAGACAGTTCCGGCGCGAGGACCGGCGCCAGCGCAGGCAGGTACGGGAGGAGCCGCAACAGGTCGCCGCGTGCGGAGCCGTCGGCGAGGTTGTTGACGCGGACGTCTGCCCGGCCGGGGACGTCGTCGCGGTCCAGCCATTCTTCTTCCTGGGCTGCCCACTGGTCCCAGAACGGTGTGTAGGTGTCGCCGTCCCGGTCAAGGGCGCGGGTCCGGCGGACATCGTCCGGTGACTCCGCCCAGATCACAGCGCTCAGGAAAGGGCGGGCAGCCTCCGACGCGGCGCCCACGCCCTCCACGATGACGATCTCCGCGGGCAGTGTTACCCGGGCGTCGCCGTCGTAATGGTTTGCCCAGTCCCAGCTGGTCCAGGTGGCGGCCTCGCCCCGGCTCAGCGGCGTGAGCACGGTAGAGACGTAGCGTTCGACGCCGGCAGCGAGCCCGTCCCAGCCCGGGTAGATGTCCTCGAGGTGGAACACGGACACCTTGTGGTGGGCGCGGAGCAGGGCCGCGAGTTCGACTGCGAGGGTAGTCTTCCCTGCGCCGGAGCGCCCGTCGATGGCGATGATGACGGGGGCTGGGCTCATGGACTAGAGCGTACCGTTTTCAGTGCGCCTGCCGCTGCAGTTCAGTGTTCCGCAGGGCTTCGGCCTTGATGTGGTCCACGATCCCGGGGAGGGCGGAGTGGATCTGGTGCCAGACGGCGTCGAAGTCCGCGTGGCCGCCGTACCAGGGGTCCTCGATGCCCTGGTCCAGCGGGTCCCGGGCGGCCATGGCGGGATCGAAGCTGCGGAGCATCCGGATCTTTTGGAGTGCATCCTGGCCGGGGGCTGCCTCGGTGAGCCAGGCGTAGTGGTCGATGTCCAGGGCCAGGATCAGATCCCGCTCGCTGAACCAGCGTGGGTCCCATTCCCGGGCGACATGGTTTTCGGAGGCCAACTGTGCTGCGGCAAGCCGGCGGGCGGCCCGGGGATCGATGGGCCTGCCGGCCTCGTACCCGGTGGTGCCGGCGGAGTCCACCTCCACCAGCCCGTCCAGCCCCTCGCGTTCCAGCGCTGCCGCGAGCATGAGCTCGGCCATGGGGGACCGGCAGATGTTGCCGGTGCAGACGGTGATGACACGGAATGGGCTCGACGTTGAGTTCATGAAGCTAAGCATGCGCGCTGGTTGCCCGTCTTGGCTAGCGGGCTGTTCACAATGTTTTACCGGTTTGTAAAGGTGCATTACTGGCTGTCATATGGGTACAGGTCCTGTGGCTGTTAAGCCGTCCGCTTGCTGCTAGTGGATCAGGGCCAGCAGGATGCCAACGCCCACGAACAGCGCACCGAAGACCCTGCTGAGGACGATTTGGCCCCGCTCGGTGCTGGTGAAGCGCTGGAAGGACCTGGCGGCTGCGGCGAAAAAGAACCACATCACCAGGATGTCGATGACCACGATGGTGGCGGTGAGTACCGCGTATTGCGTGAACAGGGGTTGCTCCGGCCGGATAAACTGCGGAGTGAACGCCAGGAAGAACACGATCGCCTTCGGGTTCAGCAGGTTGACCCAGAATCCGCGCCGGAAGATGGACCACGCCGGCTCATTGCGCAGGGCGGCGGCCTCCGCCTGGGCGGCCGTGGGCTTGCTCAGGAACTGGCGGATGCCCAGGTACACCAGGTAGGCGGCACCGGCGTAACGGATCACGTTGAAGGCCACGGGCGAGCTTGCCACCAGCACCCCCACACCCAGGGCCACAATCAGCACGTGCACCACCAGGGCCGCCTGCTGCCCCAGGATTCCCCAGATGGACCGGCGGAACCCCGCGTTCAGCGAGTTGCTCATGGTGTTGATGGCCCCGGCGCCCGGGGTGAAGCTGATGAGGGCGCCGGCACCCGCGAGGGCCAGCCACAGGGAAAATTGCACTCATCAATCCTACGGCGGGCAGCACGCCCAGGCTTCAGAGCTAGGCCCGGGCGATGACTTCGCCGTTGGGGATCAGGAACCAGCCGTCGTCGGTGGAGCCCCAGCGGTGCCAGCCGGCGGAAATCCTGGCCAGGTCCGCCGGGTTGGCGAATCCGTATTCCAGTGCCTGCTCGGCGAAGGCTGAATGCAGCACCCGTTCGCCCCACACCCGCGCCTGCCAGCGGCGCTGCTGGGCCGTGGCGTACAACCAGTTGCTGCTGCTGGGGGCGACGTCGGTGAACCCCGCGGACTGGGCCCAGCTGACCAGCCGGCGCCCGGCGTCGGGCTCTGCTCCGTTGCGGCGGGCAATCCGCTGGTACAGGTCCATCCACTCGTCCAGCTCCGGGATGGCCGGGTACCAGCTCATCCCGTGGAAGTCCGCATCACGGACCGCCACGATGCCGCCGGGCTTGGCCACGCGGCGCATCTCACGCAAGGCCTCCACGGGGTCGGTCAGGTGCTGGAGCACCTGGTGCGCGTGGACGAGGTCGAACGTTTCGTCGGCGAAGTCAAGGTCATAAATGTTGCCGGCAACGAATTCAACGTTGGGAACGCCGCGTTCGACGGCGAGGGCCTGGGCCTGGGCGATGATGTCGGGCGAGCGGTCCAAGCCGGTGACGTGCCCGGGGTTGACCAGCGCGGCAAAGTCGCAGGTGATGCTGCCCGGCCCGCAGCCGACGTCGAGCAGTGCTGTTCCCGGCGTGAGGTGCGGGAGGACGAACGCCGCCGAATTTTCGGCGGTCCTGGCGGCATGGGCGCGGACCACCGATTCGTGGTGGCCGTGCGTGTAGACGTCTTCCTCTGGCTGCTGCGCACTCATAACCAAACGCTACTCCCAACCGGGCTGCGGTTGCCGCTCCTGCGGGGAGGCGAAACCACAAAACCGAGGGGGGTTATCCGGGGTGGCCGTTCTTGGGTTGTTCGTCGGATGCCGCCCGGGCCGCGGCGGTGGCCTCGATCATCGCGGTCATGAAGCGGGTCACCGTTTCCAGTTCCGCCGGGGAGAACTCCGCCATGGCACCGTCCATGTACTGCGCCAGCGGGGCGAAGATGGCGCCGCCGTCCCTGAAGGCCTTGGGCGTCATCTTTAGTTGGACCTGGCGCCGGTCCGTGGCGTGCCGTTCGCGCACCACGTGCCCGGAGTTGTCCAGCCTGTCGATCAGTGCCGTGGTGGCCGGAGAACTCAGGTTCAGTTCCCTCCGCAGCACGCCGGGGGTTACCACCTCGCCCCTGGCGGTGTGGCGCATGATCACCGCCAAGGCATTCATGTCCGTCCGGTGCATGTCCTTGCGGTCTCCGGCTGCGTCCACGTACCGGTTCGCCTCGATGGTGAACTCCTGCAGAAGCCGAAGCAGGGGGTTCGGCGGGCCGAATTCGGGTCCGGCCTGGGGGAAGGGTGGGGACCCGGGGGCACTCTGTCCAGCCATGCCCACCTCCCTTCCGCCGTTAACGATCGCGTTCCTGCCAGGCCGTTTCTGCCCGACCATACTGACGGATATTACTTCAGCCGCCTGAGCCCCGGCCCTGTCCGCACGGTCGGGACCTGCCGTCGGCGCCTTCAAAAAACCTTGACTGGCACTTATCTCCATGATGGAGATAATCTATGATGGAATCAATCCTACTCGCGGCACCCTGGATGGAAGGCATCATGAAACGAACAAAAGTTGCCAAAGAGCGCGTCCCGTTCTGGCTGCGCTGGCTCATTCCCGTCGTCCTGGTCGTGACCTGGCTGGGACTGGCCGGGGTGGGCGGCCCCACGTTCGGCCGCCTGGAAGAAGTCTCCAGCAATGACCAGGCGTCCTTCCTGCCCGCCAGCGCCGAAGCGACCGAGGCGCAGGACTGGCAGGCAAAGTTCCGGGACTCGGACGAGGTCCCCGGCATCATCGTCATCGAAAACACAGTCACCTTCACCCCCGCAGAGCTGGGAAAGCTGGCCACGCTCAAGACCAGCCTCGAAGGCCTCAAACTGGGCAGCACCGTGATCGGCCCGATCCCGTCCAAGGACGCCAAGGCCGTCCAGTTCGTTGTCCCCATCGGGTCCTCCACGGAACTCAAGGACGCCGTCAAGGAACTCCGGGACACGGTGTCCGCAGCAGCACCGGCTGGAACGCAAACGTTCGTAACCGGACCGGCAGGGCTGGCCGCCGACCTGGCCGCCGCGTTCGGCGGCATCGACGGCATCCTGCTGCTCGTGGCCCTGTCCGCCGTCTTCGTGATCCTGCTGATCGTCTACCGGTCCCTGCTGCTGCCCATCATGGTGCTGCTGACCTCAGTCTTTGCCCTCTGCGCGGCCATCCTCCTGGTCTTCGGCATGGCCAAAGCCGGCTGGATCCAGCTCAACGGCCAAAGCCAGGGCATCCTTTCCATCTTGGTGATCGGCGCGGCCACGGACTACGCCCTGCTCTTCGTGGCCCGCTTCCGGGAAGCGCTCACCCACACCACCAACCGGACCGCCGCAGTCCTGACCGCCTGGAAGGCCTCTTTCGAGCCCATCCTGGCCTCCGGCGCCACGGTGATCATCGCCCTGCTGTGCCTGCTCTTCTCGGACCTCAACTCCAACAAGGCCCTCGGCCCGGTTGCCGCCGCCGGCATCCTGTGCGCCCTGTTCGCCGCGCTGACCCTGCTGCCCGCACTGATGGCGCTCCTGGGCCGGGCCGCGTTCTGGCCCTTCCGCCCCAAACTGGTCCCCGCCGACCAGCGCGAACCCGAACTGGTCACCGGGCTGGAAGGCCAAAAGGGCCTGTGGCGCGCCACCGCGTCCTTGGTGTCACGCCGGCCGAGGACCGTATGGGTGGCCTCCGTCCTCCTGCTCCTGGTGGCCGCCGGCGGCCTGCTGCAGCTCAAGGCCAACGGCGTGCCGCAAACGGACGTCATCCTCACAGCCTCCAACGCCGTTGACGGCCAGGACGCGCTGGCGCGCCACTTCGACGCCGGCAGCGGCAGTCCCGCCGTCGTGATTGCGGACCAGGCCAAGGCCGCCGAGGTGCTGGACCGGGTCAAAGCGGACGACGGCGTGGGCGAGGCTTATCTCCTGGCCCCGGGCAGCGTGCCCATCACCGGAGCGCCCGGAGCTCCCAGCACCCCGGACGTGAGGGACGGGAAGATCCTCATCAACGCCACACTGAACGACGCAGCGGATTCCCTGCAGGCCGAGGAAACCATCAAGGCCCTCCGCACCGAGGTCAAGGCAGTTGATCCCGGTGCGCTGGTGGGCGGCGTCACCGCCACGGCCCTGGCCACCAACACCACCGCCCAGCACGACCTCGTGGTCATCATTCCGGTGGTCCTGGTGGTGATCCTCTTCATCCTGATGCTGCTGCTGCGCTCCATCGTGGCCCCGGTCCTGCTGGTGCTCTCCGTCGTGCTGTCCTACGCCGCCGCGCTCGGGGTGTCCGCGTTCGTCTTCAACAACATCTTCGGGTTCCCCGGAGCGGATGCCACTGTTCCGCTGTTCGGCTTCGTGTTCCTGGTGGCCCTGGGCGTGGACTACAACATCTTCCTGATGAGCCGGGTCCGGGAAGAATCGCTCAAGCACGGCACCAGGCCCGGGATCCTGCGGGGCTTGGGCGTGACCGGCGGCGTGATCACCTCCGCCGGCGTGGTGCTGGCCGCCACGTTTGCCGCCCTCGGCGTCATCCCCATCATGTTCCTGGTGCAGCTGGCCTTCATCGTGGCGTTCGGCGTGCTGCTGGACACCGTGCTGGTGCGCTCTCTGCTGGTGCCGGCGCTCGCCTACGATATCGGCCCGAAGATCTGGTGGCCCGGCAAACTGGCCCGCGCCCAGGCAGGGGCGGGCACCCAGTCCCGGGAGCCCGGCGTCGAGCCCCGCACGGAGGTTCCCACCCGCTGACGCTCAGCCCTGCCGCCGCCACCAGTCCACGGTGGCGGCGGCAGCCGCATCCAAGGGTGTGGGCCGGACGCCAAGGGCGGCTTCCGAACGCGCCGAATCCATCACGAACGGGTGCTCGAACTGGTAGCGCGTCTCCGCCAGCTCCCGCATGTCCGTGGAAAAGAACCCCGCCGCCCGCAGGGCCCAGCCAGGCAGGACGCGGACCGTGGGTGCCCGCACGCCGGCAGCCTGGGCGAAGGCCTGGACAAGCTCCCGCTGCGTCAGGGCCGGTCCGGTGGGAGCGTGCCATACCGAATTCCAGGCAGCGGGACTGGCGGCCGCGGAGATCATCGCGGCGGCGAGGTCCGGGACATAGGTAAAGGAGTGCGGCCGGCTGGCGCTGCCCACCACGCTGACGTTCCGGCCGGCAAGTACAGGGACCACGATGCGCTCGCCGCCGTGCGCCATCCGGACCCGCGGGCCAAAGAAGTCGCCAGCCACCACGCTGACGGTAGACGCTGCCGACGCCTGCCTGGCCTGGAGCAATTGGGTGCGCACGCCGCGTTTGCCGCCGGTTGCCTGGCGTGGGCCGTCCTCGGTCATCACGCGGTCCGGCTCGCTGTAGGAGTACAGGCTTTCCGGAAAGACGACGACGGTGCCCGCCTCATGCGCCGCGTTCAACACCGCCTGCTCGGCTGCGGGCAGTTCGGCTTCCCAGGCTGCGGCGCTGTAGGACGAGCCGTGGATGCAGTGGAAGACGGCATCCACGCCGGCGATGACGCTCCGGAGCATTTCCGGATCCTTTGCGTCTCCCTTGATCCGCTCGATCAGCGGGTGTTCGGGCCCGCTGCCGGACCGGGTGACCACCCGGACGCGGTGTCCATCGGCCGCGAGCTGTTCGGCTACCGTCCAGCCCACCGGCCCCGCCCCGGTGACGACGTAGTTCTTGGACATATGTTCCTCCTGGGAAAATTGATTGCGAGAGCGGTGCTCTCGATATCAGCATGAGTTGGGTCCCCGGTCTTGTCAAGAGCGCTGCTCTTATTTGATGCCACCGCTCTCGGTTATGGCATGCTGGAGCTTGTGACGGACACAGAAAAGACGGACGCAACAGCCACCCCGGCGGCTTCCGCCCGGGTCCTGACGCCCAGGCAGCGGGCCCGGACGCAAACCGTGGCCGACATCGTCC
Source organism: Pseudarthrobacter sp. YAF2 (assembly GCF_052113345.1). Lineage (NCBI taxonomy): Bacteria > Bacillati > Actinomycetota > Actinomycetes > Micrococcales > Micrococcaceae > Pseudarthrobacter > Pseudarthrobacter sp. YAF2. Next base: position 120,677 of record NZ_JBFRDA010000012.1, read on the forward strand.
GGCTGGGACGGCGCCACCTGGCCCTGCATGGGGCCGCGGCGCTCTCCCTCAGGGCGGTGGCCAGGGATCTGGGGGTGGTGTCCTCGGCGGTGTACCGCTATGTGGAAAGCCGGGATGAGCTGCTGACGCTGCTGCTGATTGATGCCTTCAACGAGCTGGGGGACGAGGTGGATGCCGCCATCGACGCGGTTCCAGGTGATGACCACGCCGGCCGCTTCATGGCCTGGGGCGGCGCCGTACGGACGTGGGCACTGCGCGAGCCGGCCAGCTACGCGCTCCTGTTCGGCAGCCCGGTTCCCGGCTACAACGCGCCCGCCGAGCGGACCACCGGCCCCGGTACCCGCGTGATAATCGCCCTGGTCGGCATCCTGGAGTCTGCTTTCCGGGCGGGACGGCTGGCCGTGGAGGGTGGGGCGCTGGCCCGGATCCCGGCCGCGCTCCAGGCCGACCTGGCGGCCATCCGAAATCAGTTCGGCCTCACCGTCCCCGAGGAACTCGTGGCCCGGGGACTTCTGGTATGGAGTGCGGTGTTTGGTGCCGTCAGCTTTGAGGCCTTCAGGCAATACGGGCCCGACACCTTCAGCGTTCCGGCCGAACTTTTCGACCACAACCTTGCCGTCCTTGCCGGTGTGGCAGGGCTGCAGGCGTAGGCGTCCTGCGAGGGGTATGTACAGCCCTGTTGGCAGCCGTGCGGCGTCGGTAGACTGCCAGTGCGCCCGCCCGGACGCGGAGCCTCGAAGGAGAGATGCACCATGACTGAGAACCCTGAAGTTGCAGCGGAGGAACCCCGCAAGGGCGGCAGTGCCCCGGGCCTGGAAGGAGAAGGTGGGCAGTATGTGGACGGGGACTACGGAACGGCGGGCACCGTCAACGAACCCGACAGGGACCCGGAGGGCGAATATGAGGACGGCAACTACGGCGATGCCGGAAGCACCGGCGCCGCGCGCACGGAGGAAGCCATCCGTGAAGGCCTGACCGGCGGCCAGGTCCAAGCGACCACGGAAGAGCGTGGTCCGTTGCACGGGCGCCCGGACTCCGACCGGTAAGCACCCCTGCCGGTACGTTTCCCGCGCAGCTGCGTGACGGGCCGCCGTCGTCATTCCCGGGACGGAACGCCTAGCGGCGGGCGGATTCCGGAACTGCGCCGACGGCGGATCCCTCCGTGGTGTCCGGGTGCGGCCCGGCATCCGGCGCCGCCATTTTGACGCTTTCGGCCGGTTCGGCGTCCCTGCTGCGGGCGCGGCTGATCGCAGCGACGGCAGCGAAGACCGTCACCAGGCCGCCGTAGGCGTAGGTGGTGACCGGGAGGGACAGCACGGGGGCCAGCAGCCCGGCCAGCACCGCAGGAACGCCAAACGCCGTGTAGGCCACCACGAAGAGCGAGGCAAAGGTGCCGGCACGTTCGTGGTCCTCCACCAGGGGGCTGATTGACCGGATTACGCCCATGAACGCCGTGCCAAAGCCGGCACCGGCCACCACCACGGCAGCCAGGAACAGGCCGAACGAGTCCAGGCCGATGGCCAGCAGGGACAGCGCGGTCCCCAGGGCCAGGGCCGTGGTGCCGAAGATCGTGATGGTGCGGGCGCCAAACCGGTGCAGGCAGGCAGCTGTGGCGGCGCCGGTGCCGGCCAGGATGGTGATCACCATGCCTTGCCACAGGTGTTCCCTGATGCCGAACGTGGTGTGGACGATCGCGGCGCCGAGCGAGAGGTACAGCCCGCCCGTGGCCCAGCCGGCAAACACGGCCGGCGCGCCCGTGATGAATCCGCGGCGGGCGGCCGGCGGCAAGGTCAGGTGCGGCTTCAGCGAAGCCGTCACGCCCGGGGTCCGGGGTGAGGTCTCCGGGGCGGCCCATACCAGCCCGGCGAACACCGCGTACAGGACGGTCAGCGAAACGAACACCAGGGTGCGCGGCTCCGCCAGCAGATCCAGCAACAGCCCGGACATCAGGGCGCCAAGGGCCAGGCCGCCCAGCGGCGCCACGGTGTTCCAGGCGGCACTGGAGCCGGGATGGTCCTCGGCTTCCAGGTCCGCGATGGCTGCGGAGAGCGTGGTCAGCAGGATGCCGCTGGCGATGCCCTGCAGTACGCGGGCTGCCAGGAGCATGGCCAGTGAATCGGCCACCAAAAAGGCCGTGACGCTGCATGCGAGCAGGATGAAGGCTGCGCTGATGACCGGCCTGCGGCCCAGGTGGTCCGAAATGGAGCCGAAGACCAGCAGGGCTGCCAGCAATGCCACGGCGTAGACGGCAAAGACACCGGTGGTTGCCACGGGCAGCAGGTGCAGCTGCTCCTGCAGGGTGGGGTAGAAGGGCGATGGCGCGCTGGCTCCTGCCATCATCGCTGCCGTCGCGGCCGCGATTAGGACAAAGCCCAGCCGCCGGCGGGCCTCTTGGGGCCGGACTGCGGGGGAGTGCGTCAAAATGAGCCGCCTTCTGCGTAGGGTGGGTTTGGTTCGAAAATAATCGAAACATCAGCCTACTGGCAGCGGCGTCAATAGTTCAACTAAAGTCGAACTGTGGCTACACCGGCAAACCTCCCCCATCCCGAACGCGCGGACCTCCATTTGCCCAGCGTGCTTTTTGCCCTGAGTGATCCCGACCGGCTGGAGATCGCGCGCCAACTGCGCGCCGGCCCCCTTGATATGGCCGAGTGCGCCCTGAGCAACCCGGACATGCCGAAGTCCACCAAGTCCCACCTGATGAAGGTGCTCCGCGAGGCCGGCGTGATCCGCAACGAGGCCAATGGGCGCGGCCGCCGGCTGACCCTGCGCACTGAGGACCTGGATGCTCGGTTCCCCGGACTGCTCGCGGCAGTGCTGGACGCCCCCGGCCCGGACTGACGCTTTCGTGCCGTGGCGCCGGCCGCCGTCGTACGCCCTGTTTGTACGCCCTTTTTGTACGCCCAGAGCAAAGTTGAGCGTAGTTCACTCAACTTCGGTTGACATCTGTTGAGCCCTGAGTAAAGTTGAGCCCAGAACGCTCAACCATTGGGCGCCAGCCAGTTTCCAAGGAAAGAAGGAAGCAACACATGTCACGTGCAGTAGGTATCGACCTCGGAACCACCAACTCCGTCGTCTCCGTTCTCGAAGGTGGCGAGCCCACCGTTATTGCCAACGCCGAGGGTGGCCGCACCACGCCGTCGGTCGTTGCATTCTCCAAGTCCGGCGAAGTCCTGGTCGGCGAGATCGCCAAGCGCCAGGCCGTCAATAACATCGACCGCACCATCGCCTCCGTCAAGCGCCACATGGGCACCGACTGGACCGTCGCGATCGACGACAAGAAGTACACCCCGCAGGAAATCTCCGCGCGTATCCTCATGAAGCTGAAGAACGACGCCGAGTCCTACCTGGGTGAAAAGGTCACCGACGCCGTCATCACCGTCCCGGCCTACTTCAACGACGCCGAGCGCCAGGCCACCAAGGAAGCCGGCGAGATCGCCGGCCTGAACGTCCTGCGCATCGTCAACGAGCCCACCGCCGCAGCCCTCGCCTACGGCCTGGACAAGGGCAAGGAAGACGAACTCATCCTGGTCTTCGACCTCGGTGGCGGTACCTTCGACGTCTCCCTGCTGGAAGTCGGCAAGGACGAAGACAACTTCTCCACCATCCAGGTCCGCGCCACCGCCGGTGACAACCGCCTGGGCGGCGACGACTGGGACCAGCGCGTCGTTGACTACCTGCTGAACCAGCTCAAGGTCAAGGGCATCGACCTCTCCAAGGACAAGATCGCCCTCCAGCGCCTCCGCGAGGCAGCCGAGCAGGCCAAGAAGGAACTCTCCTCCTCCTCCAGCACCAACGTCTCCCTCCAGTACCTTTCCGTCACCCCCGACGGCCCGGTCCACCTGGACGAGCAGCTGACCCGCGCCAAGTTCCAGGACCTCACCAAGGACCTGCTGGAGCGCACCAAGAAGCCGTTCCACGACGTCATCAAGGAAGCTGGCATCAAGCTTTCGGACATCAACCACATCGTGCTGGTCGGTGGCTCCACCCGTATGCCCGCCGTCTCCGAGCTGGTCAAGGAACTGGCCGGCGGCAAGGAACCCAACAAGGGCGTCAACCCGGATGAGGTCGTCGCCGTGGGTGCAGCCCTGCAGGCGGGTGTGCTGAAGGGTGAGCGCAAGGACGTCCTCCTGATCGACGTCACCCCGCTGTCCCTCGGCATCGAAACCAAGGGTGGCGTCATGACGCACCTGATCGAACGCAACACCGCCATCCCCACCAAGCGGTCCGAGACCTTCACCACCGCAGACGACAACCAGCCGTCCGTGGCCATCCAGGTCTTCCAGGGCGAACGCGAGTTCACCCGCGACAACAAACCGCTGGGCACGTTCGAACTGACCGGCATCGCGCCGGCTCCCCGCGGCGTTCCCCAGGTTGAGGTCACCTTCGACATCGACGCCAACGGCATCGTGCACGTCTCCGCGAAGGACAAGGGCACCGGCAAGGAACAGTCCATGACCATCACCGGCGGTTCCAGCCTCTCCAAGGAAGACATCGACCGCATGGTCAAGGACGCCGAGGAGCACGCAGCCGAGGACAAGGCCCGCCGCGAGGCAACCGACACCCGCAACACCGCCGAGCAGCTCGCGTACTCCGTGGACAAGCTGATCGCCGACAACGCGGACAAGCTGCCCGAAGAGGTCAAGACCGAGGTCCAAGGCGACGTCGACAGCCTCAAGAAGGCCCTCGAGGGCACTGATGACGCCGCCGTGAAGGCCGCGTTCGAGAAGCTGCAGGCCTCGCAGACCAAGCTGGGCGAAGCCATCTACTCGCAGGCCGGTTCGCCGGACGGTGCCGGTGCTCCCGGTGCCGAGGGTGCCGCCGGTACCTCAGCGGGCAGCAACGCCGATGAGGACATCGTCGACGCCGAGATCATCGACGAAGACGAAGCGAAGAAGTAGCCATGCCGCACCACGGTAACGAGGAAGAGCACAACTCATCCGCGAACCATGAGGCCAAGCAGGGCAACGGCGAGCCGGTCATCCGGGACAACCGCAAGGTTGACCCGGTGACCGGGCAGGCCCGGCACCCCGAGGGCGGCCACGCCTCCGGGGCTGCCCCCCGGCAGGGAGCTGCGGATTCGGACGGCGACGCGCTGGCCCAGGCGGAGGAAATCCTCAACGGCGTGGACGTGCCGGCAGAGGAGTCCGTGGCCCAGGGCACCAAGGCCGGCTCCGGCAACGCCGAGGCAGCCGAACTGCGCAACGACTTGCTCCGCCTGCAGGCCGAGTACGTCAACTACCGCAAGCGGGTTGAACGCGACCGCGCCGTGGCAGGGGAAATGGCCGTCATCGGCGTCCTGAACTCCCTGCTCCCGGTCCTGGACGACGTCGACGCCGCACGGCAGCACGGCGACCTGACCGACGGTCCCTTCGCCGCGATCGCCACCAAGCTGGAGAACGCGCTGAAGACCTACGGCCTGGTCCGGATCAACGAGACCGGCGTGGAGTTCGATCCCACGATCCACGAAGCCCTGATCCAGCAGCCCGGCGAAGACATCGAGGTTGACACCGTCAGCCAGGTCCTCCGCTCAGGCTACAAATCAGGAGACCGCGTCCTCCGGGCTGCGCAAGTGATTGTGGCCGTCCCGGCTTAGTCGGGGTACTTCCGGCGCTACGCCCTCGCTGGGACCGCGCCGGACGGATAAGGGGGCCCCGCCCCTACGCGTGGCGGCTTGGTCCTACGGACCTAAGCCACGCGTAGGGGCGGGGGCCCATGTATCGCGGAGAGCGTGGGCACAACTGTAAGAAGTACAAGAAAGGAAACGCCATTGGCTAGCCAGGATTGGGTGGACAAGGACTTTTACAAGATCCTTGGTGTTGCCAAGGACGCTTCCGAAGCCGATATCAAGAAGGCCTACCGGAAGCTTGCGCGGCAGCACCACCCTGATACCAACGCCGGGAACGCTGCTTCCGAGAAGAAGTTCAAGGACATCTCCGAGGCCTATTCGGTGCTTTCGGACCCCGACGAGCGCCAGCAGTATGACGCCATTCGTGCCATGGGCAGCGGGGCGCGCTTTGCCCCCGGTGGCGCCGGTGCCACCAACGGCGGGTTCGAGGACATGTTCGGTGGCCTGTTCACGGGGAACACGGGGCGCCACTCGGGCGGCTTCAACCCGTCCGCAGGCGGTATCCCGCCTGAGTTTGCGGACCTGTTCGGCGGCTTCGGTGGTTCCCCCGGATTCCAGCGCACGCCGCAGAAGGGCGCCGACCGCACCGCGTCCACGAGCATTTCGTTCGCCGGCTCCATCCGCGGCACCACCATCGGCCTGCGCGAGCCAAGCGGCGAGGTGATCGACGTCCGCGTCCCGGCCGGCATCAAGGACGGCCAGAAGGTCCGGGTCCGCGGCAAGGGCCAGCCGGGTGCCGCCGGCAATGGAGACCTGGTGGTGTCCGTCGCGGTGCAGCCGCATGCGTTCTACACGCGCGACGGCGACAACCTGCGCATCCACGTTCCCGTCACTTTCCCCGAGGCCGCCCTGGGCGCTGACATCGAAGTTCCCACCATTGACGGCGACAAGGTGAAGGTCCGAGTTCCGGCCGGCACGCCGTCGGGCCGAACCCTGCGGGTGAAGGGCAAAGGGGTGAAGACGTCCAAGGCAACCGGTGACCTGCTGGTGACCATCGACGTCGCAATTCCCAAGAATCTCAACAAGGACGCCGAAGCTGCGGTCAAGGCGTTCGCCGAGGCGACGTCGTCGGCGGACGTCCGTGAGGGCCTGGCAGCCAAGGCCCGGCTCTAGGAGCGGAGGTGAGCCGTGGACATCAGTGCTGACCAGCCGATCTTCGTGATCTCCGTGGCGGCCGAGCTTGCAGACATGCACCCGCAGACGCTGCGGCAGTACGACCGGCTTGGCATCGTCAAGCCCAGCCGTGCCCCCGGCAAGTCCCGGCGCTACTCGCAGCGCGACGTCAACATGCTGCGGGAAGTGCAGCGGCTGTCCCAGGAAGGCGTGTCGCTGGAGGGAATCAAGCGCATCCTGGAACTTGAAAACCAGGTGGCTGCCCTCCAAAGCCGGATCTCGGAACTTACCGAGGAACTGGGGCGCCGGCCGCGGGCGGTGGATTCGCGCATCTTCGCGGCCGGTGCCGCAGGCGACGTCGTGAGCCTCTCCCGCGGGCAACGGCCCCGTCCGAGGTCGCAGGCTGTCATGCTGTGGCGGCCGCGCGCCATCGGCAAGTAAGTACAGCCGACGGGCTCCAGCGAAAACTAGAGTACCCACTACTCGTGACCCCAGAGCCCCCCGAACCTTGAATGGAACCATCGCCGGATCAGCGGCGGTGGTTCCGCAAGTTTCTGGGGGTTTTCCGTGTTTGGTGTATTCAGCAAAGGCGTCAACCGCAAGGCCCGGCCATGAGCCCGGGAATGGAGTCCGTCGCTGCGTTCAGCGGCTCAATGCCGGGCCAGATGCTCCTGGCCCTGGGGCAGACCATCGTGGTGGTCTGCGTCTGCTTCGACATGGTCCGTGAACTGTCCGTCCCGAGGTCGCACCGCCGCTACGTGGCAAGCACCGTGTTCCGGACCCTGGCTATCCCGTCCATCGTCGCCAATGCCCTGACGGTCTTTGTCGCCCTGGTGATGTCGTCGTGGGTGGACGTGGTGATGGGCATGTTCGTCCTGGTAGCCATTGTCTTCCGTTTCCACCACAACCAGGACGAAGACAACTGGTGGAAGGGCAAGGGCAAGAAGCTCGCCCGCTGGGCCCGCCGGCAGTTCGCCGGCCGGACCGCCGCCGCCCCGGCCATGGCCTAGCGCCGCAAACCTCGGGAGCCCGGCACTGGCAAGCTGCGTGCCGGGCTCCCGACTCAACGTCAGCCGTTGATAACTTGCGGTACGCCGAGGGCCTTGAGGCCTTCGACGCCGAACTCCAGGCCGTAGCCGGACTGTTTGGCCCCGCCGAACGGGATGCGGGGGTCCACGGCGCCGTGCTTGTTGATCCAGACGGTGCCGGCCTGGATCCGCGCCGCCACCTCGCGGGCGGCGGCCAGGTCCCGGGACCAGACAGAGGCGCCGAGGCCGACGTCGAGCCCGTTGGCTTTTTCCACTGCTTCGTCGATGGTGCTGTAGCGGATGATGGGCAGGGCGGGGCCGAATTGTTCCTCGGCCACCAGCGGATTGTCGTTGTCGATGTCCGCCACCAGGGTGGTGGGGTAGAAGTAGCCCGGCTGGCTGGCGTCCGGGTTTCCGCCGAGCAGGACGCGCGCGCCGGAGTCTTTTGCGGCCTGCACGAGGTTGGCCACGACGTCGTACTGGGCCTTGTTCTGCAGGGGGCCAAGGAGGTTGTTCTCGTCCAGGCCGTTGCCCATGGGCATGGCGGCAGCGACGGCGGTGAGCTCCTCGCAGACAGCGTCGTAGATGTCGTCGTGGACGTACAGCCGCTTCAGGGCCGCGCAGGTCTGGCCCGTGTTGATGAAGGCGCCCCAGAAGATGTCCTGGGCGATGGCCTTGGGATCAACGTCGGGCAGGACGATACCCGCGTCGTTGCCGCCCAGTTCCAGGGTGAGCCGCTTGACGGTGTCCGCCGACGACTTAATGATGGCGCGGCCGCCGGCGGTGGAACCGGTGAACATGATCTTGCCGATCGCGGGGTGATCGGTAAGGCGCGCACCGACTTCGCGGCCGCAGGACACCACCGACAGGATGCCCTCCGGGAGTTCCTCGTTGAGGACCTTGACCAGGGCCAGGACGGACAACGGGGTGTTGCCGGAGGGCTTGACCACCACGGCGTTTCCCATGCGCAGGGCCGGGGCGAGCTGCCAGACGGCGATCATCATGGGCCAGTTCCACGGGCCGATGGCGCCGACGACGCCGATGGGCCGGTAGTGCAGTTCGGCGCGGGTCTCGCCGTCGTCCACGATGGTTTCCGGTTCCAGCGGCATGCCGGCAGTGGCGCGGAGCCACGCGACGCAGGCGCCCACTTCGAACCGGGCGTTGGGGCCGTTGAGCGGTTTGCCCTGCTCACGGGAGAGCAGCCGGGCCAGCTCCTCGGCGGAGCGTTCGACGGCGTCGGCTGCTTTCAGGAGCGCGGCGGACCGGGCGTCGTGTCCCATGGCAGCCCAGGCCGGCTGGGCAGCGACGGCCGCGGCCACGGCATTTTCCAGGTAATCGAGGCTATGGATGGGGGCTTCGCCCACAGCTTCACCGGTTGCCGGGTCAAAGATGGTCCGGCCGGTGCCGGCGGCGGGGGCAATGGACGCGAGGAGCGCATCGTAGGTTTCCAAGGGATACTCCACTTCGAGTAGGCAAGGACGCCAGCCGGTCGGCGTAGCGGGTTACTCCCCAGTCTGGGTGACAGCCCGGCCTCCGCTCTTGTGTTTGGGCGCAGGACCCTTGGCGTGGAGTGAACGGCAAAAAAATCGGCCCGCCTTATTGTGAACTAGTCAGATTAAGCCGTAGAATCGACGTCGGGCCGGCGAAGCCCTCAAGAACCGCCGGGTAACTCCTCCCCGGATACAGGCAAACGACCCCACCGAGCACCCAGCAGTGGATATCACGGCTCTTACTGCGCCACCGTGGCAGAGATGTTGGGTTATTGTGCGCCGTCACCCCACACAAGCAGGAGAACATCATGACCTTAAAGGCCGAACGCACTGCAGTGCCCGCAACAGCAGCTACCGATATCTCGCGAGGGGGCAGCTACGTTACGTTGCCGGCAGGGTCTGAAGTATCGCCGCAGCCGGAGGGCAGTTACGCCACCTTGCCAGCCGGACAGGAGGTGCCGCCGCAGCCGAAGGGCAGCTATGTCTCGCTGCCTGGAGCCCTGCCGGCAAACGGCAGCAAGGTCCAGGGCACATACGTGACACTTCCGGCGGCCCCGGGCGGGGGAGATTGAGATCAGCTGCACCTGCGTCGGCTGACCCACATCAAAAAGCACCTGCCACCCACTTCGACCTGGGGCGGCAGGCAGACGCTGGTCGACGCAGTGCTGCACTGGCCCGGTTTTAGGGGTCAAAGACTGCGGGACCCCGGTGTTGCCGGGGTCCCGCAGCTTAAAGCTGGGCCAGTGCGGCCGGTATGTCAGCCGACGTAGGGGTCGGCGATGCCGATGTATTGGGTGGTGGTGTATTCGGTGATGCCTTCGGTTCCGCCTTCGCGGCCGAGGCCTGATTGTTTGACGCCGCCGAAGGGTGCGGCGGCGTTGGAGATGACGCCGGCGTTGAACCCGACCATGCCGAATTCGATTTGTTCTGCTACCCGGAGGAGGCGGTTGAAGTCCTTGCTGTAGAGGTAGGAGGCGAGCCCGTATTCGGTGTTGTTGGCGAGCCGGATGGCGTCTTCTTCGGTAGCGAAGGTGGTGACCGGGGCGACGGGGCCAAAGATTTCCTGGCCCAGGATCGCGGCCTTGTTGGGGACGTTGGCCAGGACGGTGGGCTGGTAGAAGTAGCCGGGCCCGTCCACGGGCGCCCCGCCGGTGACGGCAACAGCACCGGCGTCGACGGCGGCACTTACCAGTGCGTGGACGTCGTCGCGGGCTCCGGCGTCAATAAGCGGACCTACTTGAGTGGTGGGCTCTGTGCCCCTACCGGTGGTCAGGGCGCCCATGGCGCTGGCGAACTTTTCGGTGAACTCTGCAGCTACGGATTCGTGGACGAGGAAGCGGTTGGCTGCGGTGCAGGCTTCGCCCATGTTCCGCATCTTGGCCGCGATGGCCCCCTCAACTGCTCGGTCCAGGTCCGCGTCCTCAAAGACGATGAACGGGGCGTTCCCGCCGAGTTCCATGGAGGTGCGCAGGACGTTCTGGGCGGCGTCGGCCATGAGGCGCTTGCCGACGGGGGTGGAGCCGGTGAAGGAGACCTTCCGGAGGCGGGAGTCCTTCAGCAGCGGCCCGGAGATCCCGGACGCGGAGGAGGAGGCGACGACGTTCAGGACGCCGGCGGGCAGGCCGGCGTCGAGCATGGTCTGCGCGAAGTACTGCGCGGTGAGGGGTGTGAGTTTGGCGGGTTTGAGGACCATGGTGCAGCCTGCGGCGACGGCGGGTGCGACCTTGCGGGTGGCCATGGCCAGCGGGAAGTTCCACGGCGTGATGAGCAGGCAGGGCCCGACCGGTTTGTGCTGGACGAGGATCTTGTTTTTGCCCTCGGGGGTGGTGAGGTAGCGGCCGTAGTCGCTGACGGTTTCCTCTGAGAACCAGCGCAGGAACTCGGCGCCGTAGGTGACTTCGCCGCGGGCTTCGGCGAGGGGTTTGCCCATTTCCAGGGTCATGAGCAGGGCGAAGTCCTCGGCCCGCTCGGTGACCAGGTCAAAGGCGCGTCGTAGGATCTCGGCCCGGGTCCTGGGTGCGGTGCGTGCCCAGGACGCCTGCACGGCGTCGGCCGCATCAAGTGCGGCGACCGCGTCCGCGCTGGTGGCGGAGGCGAGGGTGGCGAGCACCTCCCCGGTGGCGGGATCGTGCACGTCGAACGTGCCGCCGTCGGACGCCTCCCGCCATTCGCCGTTGATCAGCAGGCCGGTGGGCACGGACGCCAGCAGGGACGCCTCGCGCTCCGGTGAGATGGCAGGGGGCAGTGCAGTAGTAACTGTCATGGGGAAGTCCTTAGGGTGTCAGTAGCTGGCGCGGGTTCCGCCGCCGGCCTGGGAAATGTATTTCGCGGCGAGGGCTTCGGAGCCGCGGGCCAGGAGGGCGACGTCGGCCCCCACCAGGATGAAGCCGGCGCCGTTCGCGAGGTAGTGCTGGGCGGTGTCCGGGTTGAAGGCGTTGACGCCGGCGGGCTTGCCGGCCGCTTTGGCGGCGGACAGGCAGTGTTCGACGGCGGCGCGCACTTCGGGGTGTTCCTGCTGTCCCAGCAGGCCCATGGACG
>NZ_JBFRDA010000013.1:0-206305 GCF_052113345.1 Pseudarthrobacter sp. YAF2
CGCGTCCGCCTCACCCGCCCCGGCGGCGACGTCCAACTCTTCCGCCCCGGACTCTCCGTCGCCGAACTCACCCAACCCGGCCAACCCGCCCAACGCATCACCCTCCCACGCCGCAGCCTCCGCGACTGCCTCGCCGAAGAACTCCGCCGCCTCGACCCCGATTCCGTCTTCGGGGAGGTGCTCACCGCCGTCGGACGCGCCGCCATGGAGGTGCCGGCGGAAGCCGCTCCGGCGCTTGCGGCACCGAACCCGCTGCAAGGATGCCTCGTTGTGGTCTAAGCTCGCGGTTCCTTAAACGCCATGGCCCCGGCGCAGTGGGCGCCGGGGCCATGGCCGCCGTCGATCAGGAGGCGTCAGGAATGCTTGTCAGCTAAGCCAACCATCCACCACGCTCTGGTGGGCATCCACCCACTTCTTTGCAGCCGCTTCAGGCGTCATACCGCCTTGTATATCCGTAGCAACCGAGTTCTGGTCCTCGTTGGTCCAGGTGAATGCCTTGGCCAGCTTGGCGGCTGGGGAGCCACTGTCCTCGAGCTTTTTGGAGATGATCTTGTTGAGCTTGTAGGTCGGGTAGTCGCACGCAACCTTTTCCGGGTTGGAGTCGCAGCCCTCGGTCCACGCCGGCAGGCTCACCTTCTTCAACGGAACCTCGGAAAGGAACCACTGCGGCTCGTAGAAATAGCCGAGAAGGGGTGTCTTGTTCTGCTGCGCTGTCCGGAATGACTGGATCAGTGCCGCTTCCGAGCCGGCGAAGACCACTTTGTAGTCAAGGTTCAGGTTCTTCACCAGTGCCTCGTCATTGGTGACGAAGGCGGGGTCGCCGTCAAGGACCTGCCCCTTTCCGCCGGACTCCGAGGTGGTGAACATCGAAGCGTACTTGTTAAGGTTCTGGCCGTCGGTGATGTCCGGGTACTTCTCTGCCATCCATGGCGGGACATACCAGCCGATGTGGCCTTCGTTTCCTGTCGGGCCGGCATCAACGGCCACCTTTTGGTCGGTTATGTACTGCTTGGCCAGGTCGGCGTGGCCCCAGTTTTCGATGATGAGGTCCACTTCGCCTGAGGCGAAGCCTTGCCAGGAGACCTGCTCATTGAGGTCCTTCTGGACGACGCTGCAGCCGAGCTTGTTTTTCGCCACGTAGCTGTAGACGGCGGCGTCAGCGGTGTAACCGACCCAGGCGTTCATTGCTACGTTCACGCTGCCACAGGGCGTTCCCGTGGCACCGCCAGCCGCAGCGGTCTGGTTTACCGATGCACCGCCGCAGCCTGCGAGGAACAGGGCGGCGGCAGCAGCTCCGGCCATTGCCGGCAAGGTGCGTTTTATCAGCCTTTCAGCTTTTTTCATGGTGGGTCTCCTTGTTGGGGCATACAGGACTTCTCGCCTTGTCGCAGGCAAGCTTTCAGGGGGCGTACTTCTGGGCGTAAGCAGGACTGGAACGCTCACGCCGTGGACTTGGACACTGGGATTCTGCGGGCCGGAGCGGCGGCGGCAGCCTGGGTCATCCTGTCCATCATGATTCCGAGGAACACGATGGCCAGGCCGGCGGCGAGGCCCTTACCGAAAATGGAACTCTGGACGAATCCCGCGACGACGTCGTATCCGAGGCCGCCTGCCCCGACGAGGGCTCCCACCACCACCATGGCCAGGACGTAGATCAGCCCCTGGTTGGCAGCGAGCGCCAGGGATTGCCTGGCCATGGGCAGCTGCACCTTCGTGATCACCTGCCACGGTGTCGAACCGCTGGCGATCGCGGACTCGACGACAGTCGGGGAGATCGCCGCGATTCCATCGGCCGTGATCTTGATGGCGACCGGGGCGGCGTAGATGATGCCCGCGATGATCGCCGTGAATCGTGTGGCTCCGAAGAGGCCAAGGAAGGGCACCAGGTAGACGAAGGAGGGCATGGTCTGGCCCGCGTCAAGCAGGGGCCGCATGAGCTGGTCGACGCGGCTGGACCGGCCCATGGCCACGCCAAAGACAATGCCCAAAACCATCACCACGGCGGTGGCAACAAGGGTACCGGCGAGGGTGACCATCGCGTCACTCCAGAGCCCGAGGTAGATGATGACCCCCAGGCAGGCAGTGGTTACGGCAGCGAGCTTCCAGCCGCCCAGTGCGTAGGCCACGATGGCGATCACTGCGACGAGGATGAAGAAAGGCGTGTCGGTCAGTAACGACTGGAACGGGTTGAGGATGGTGCCGGTAACACCTTCACGCAGAGATACCGTGAAGAGCGATACATTCGATTGCAGCCAGTGGCTGGCGGTGTTCACGGCCTGAACGATTGCCGGTCCCACGTTGAGGTCCTGGGGAAAGGCTGCTGCCCAAAGCATGGTCCTGGACAACTGCACCATGACCAGGACCACGGCCAGCGCGATCCCGAGGAGCCCGGCGCGGGCCTTGCGGCCCAAACGGCGTTTGGCGGCTGCGCCAGGCTCTGCGCGGCGGCTGGCCGCTGTGGTCACCCGGTCCAGCACGATGGCCAGCAGGACGATGGAGAGGCCGGCATTGACTGCAGTACCAACGTCCAGGGACTGCAGTGCCCGGACAACCGTCTGGCCAAGGCCCGGAGCTGCGATCAGGGCGGCGATGGTCACCATGGACAGGGCGGCCATGGTCCCCTGGTTGATACCCATCACGATGGTCCGGCGTGCCATGGGCAGCTGCAATGTCAGCAGCCGTTGCAGGCCTGTGGTGCCGAGCGAGTCGGATGCTTCGCGGGTGTTCTCTGGAATGCGGCGGATACCATGTGCGGTCAGGCGGATAACCGGTGGAGCAGCATAGATCACCGTGGCGATCACTGCCGACGCCGGTCCGATCAGGAAGACCAGGGCAAGCGGGGCGAGGTAGACGAAGGTGGGCAGGGTCTGCATGAAGTCCAGCACGGGGGTGATGACCGCGGCTACCCTGCCGTAGATGCCGGACAGCACGCCGAGCGGGATGCCCACCAGCAGTGTCAGCAGCACGGAAGTCAGAACCAGGGCGAACGTGTAGGTCGCTTCCACGAACAGGCCTTGGAAACCGAAGAAGACAAAGACCACAGCCGTCAGCAGGGCTACCCGTACATTGCCAACGGCCAGCGCGATCCAGGTGAGCAGTCCCACCGTTCCCAGCCAGCCGATTTCTGGAAGGCGCAGGCCGGTGGGCGTTGCTGCGAAGGTGGTGGTAAACAGGTTCGCCACGGCATCCACGGCGGTCCGAAGTGGCGTGAAGAAGTAGAGGAAGACCGGGTTGTCAGCCCGGTTTGCCGCGACCCAGGCGTTGAACTGGTTCAGTGAGCGGTGCAGGTCCGTCAGTTCTGAGGCTGGCAACGCCAGGGTTGCCGTGCCGTTGAGGAGCAGGAATCCCAGGATCCAGAGTGCACCGGCGGCCAGCAGGAGGACTGTCCTTCGGCTGGGCCTGCGGCGTGCTTCAGGGACAATGGGGGCAGACGGGACGGTTTTCTGTTTTTCGAGGAGGGCGGACATCAGGCCGCCGCTTCTGCCGGTTGCAGCACCGAAAGAATGCTGTCGCGGTCGATCTGTCCCGTGATCCTGCCGCCCTCTTCGACAAGGACCGGGCAGGAGGAGTGCATTACGGCCGGGATGGCGTCGCGGATGATCATCCTTGAGTTGAGCACTGCTGCATCCCTGGGCGTGGTGTCGGCAAGCGGCCGTGTGATCCACTTGAGGGTCAAGACGTCGGCTCGGGGGACTTCCGAGACGAAGTCCTCGATGTACTTGTCCGCCGGGGACCCGACAAGGTCGTCTCCGGTGCCGCACTGGACAGGCTCTCCGTTGCGCATGATCAGGATGCGGTCTCCGAGTTTCAGCGCTTCCGCGAGGTCGTGGGTAACGAACACCATGGTCTTGCCCATCTCCTTGTGGAGCCGGATGACTTCTGCCTGCATGTCACGCCGGATGAGCGGATCCAAAGCTGAAAAGGGCTCATCGAAGAGGATGGTGTCGGGGTCTCCCGCCAATGCCCGGCCCAGGCCGACCCGCTGCTGCATACCGCCGGACAGTTGGTCCGGGTAGTGCTGTTCGTAGCCTTTGAGCCCAACCAGTTCAATGATTTCCCGGGCCTTGGTGTGGCGTTCGTTCTTCGCTGTTCCGCGTATCTGCAGTCCATACGAGACGTTGTCCAGGACTGTGCGGTGCGGCAGCAGCCCGAAGTGCTGGAAAACCATCGACACTTTCCGGCGGCGGAGTTCCCGAAGTTCAGCCACGCCTGCCTGCAGGACATCGTTGCCGTCCACCAGGACCTGTCCGGACGTCGGCTCGATGAGCCTGGTCAGGCAGCGGATCAGGGTGGATTTGCCTGACCCGGACAATCCCATGACCACGAAAACTTCGCCTTTTGCGACGTCGAAGCTCAGGTTGCGGACCGCGGCAACGCAGCTGGTGCGTTCAAGCAATTCTGCAGAGCTAAGGGCAGATAGATCCCGGTTTCCCGGGATCTTCTCTCCCCCTGGTCCGAAGACCTTCCAAAGGTCGCGAACTGAGATGGCGGGGTTGTTCATGGCTGTACTCCTGCTTGGATGGAGGCTGGAACCGCATGCTTGGGTGGGGTAGAGACTTTGCCGGGCGCCGGCGCAGAAGGAATCCGCTGTGGCTCTGGGCCCGACGTCGGGGAACGTGGTGAATTGTGCTTGCTGCACGAAGTCAAAGCGGGGTAGGGCAGCCAGGCTGCGGTCGACTTGCTGCATTTCGGGTGACCAAGTGAGTTGTGTTAGCAGCAACGCACTTCGTCTTACGCAACAGAGTGATTTAC
The DNA here is from genome assembly GCF_052113345.1 of Pseudarthrobacter sp. YAF2. Lineage (NCBI taxonomy): Bacteria > Bacillati > Actinomycetota > Actinomycetes > Micrococcales > Micrococcaceae > Pseudarthrobacter > Pseudarthrobacter sp. YAF2. Next base: position 4,753 of record NZ_JBFRDA010000013.1, read on the forward strand.
GCCACTCCCTTTGTCAAGGGTTCTTTCTTGAAGTCCGGATGTTACGGAACTGTCGGCCACGCCTCCCTATACGCCTTGACAGGGGTGGAGTATTCATTTCCTCGTTGCGCAGTGCGCCTTTTGTTGCGCTAAAACGTGTTGCTTAAACGCCAGAAGACCCCCGGGACGGGACGTCCCGGGGGTCTTCTGGCTGTTCCTAGTGCCTGTTGTAGCCCATGTTGGCGCTGACCCTGAGGCCCGCTTCCTTCAGCCCCTCCAGCAGGCCCGGAATCTTCTCCGGGTCAAAGCGGAATGCCGGCCCCGAAATACTGATGGCGCCAATCACGGTGCCCTGGTGGTTATACACGGGGACGGCCACGGCATTGAGTCCGATCTCGAATTCCTCGCGCACCACCGCGTACCCCTTGGCGGCCGCGTCGAGGAGTTGGGCGTCCAGTTCCTTCCGGCTGGTGATGGTGCGGGCGGTCCGGGCAGCCAGGCCGGTCTCCTTCAAGATGCGTCCACGCTCGTCGGCGTCCAGTGCGGCCAGGAGGACCTTGCCGCTGGAGGTGGCGTGCAGCGGCGTCAGGCTCCCCACCCAGTCATAGGTGGCCAGTGTGGAGGGCCCCATGGCCTGGTCCACGTTCACGGCATAGTTGGACCGCAGGACGGCAAGGTTGACGGTCTCCTTGAATTCCTCGGCCAGGCTTTCCAGGACGGACCGTGCCTCACGGACCAGGCTCAACCGGCCGGGGATGGAGCTGGCCAGGCGCAGGATCCCAAACCCGAGCTGGTACTTGCCGCGCTCGCTGTTCTGGTGGACCATCTCCCGGGTGACCAGGGACCCCATCAGCCGGGACACGGTGGACTTATGGATGCCCATCTCTTCGGCTATTTCGCTCACGCCCGCGTGCCCCTCCCTGGCCAGGATCTCCAGGACGGTCAGGGCGCGCTCAACGGACTGCACGCCGCCGGACTGGCCGCCCTCGGCGTCGGTATCGGATTCAGGGTCTCTATTCGAAGCCATACTTCCTGATCCTATGCCCGAAACTGTGACGGCCGTGACATCCGGTTAACATGCTTGACGCTTTGGCCCCTGAACCGCGGCTAGCTCCCGCGGTAGGTGGAGTACGCGAACGGGCTCAGCAGCAGGGGCACGTGATAGTGCTCGGAGCCCGTTACCTCGAAGACCAGGTCCACTTCGGGGAAGAACGTTGCGGTCTGCAGCCCGGCATAGTACTTCCCGGTGGCGAAGTTCAGTTTGTAGTGCCCCGGTTCCAGCTGTTCGGGACCCAGGTCCTTCGCCCGGCCGTCCGCGTCCGTGCTGGAGGCAGCCAGCTCGCGCCAGGTGCCGGCGTCGTTCTTTGAAAGGACGACGGCGACCCCCGCCGCCGGGCGCCCGGCACCGGTGTCAAGGATGTGGGTGGTGACGTGGGAAACGCTCATTCGCTGATCAGTCCTTCAAGCCGCAGCACGGCAATCTCGCGCAGCTGCTGGGCCACTAGGGTGTCTTCTTCTGCGGGGGAATTGGCGAGCCGCTGGTTCAGGGCCTGCAGTATTTCCGGTGCGGTGCGTCCGGCGGCCCGGATCAGGAAGACCCGGCCGAACTTTTCCTCGTACTCCCGGTTCCCCCTGGCCAGGGCCTCGGCGGCATCGGTATCCGCCGGGTCCACCCCGGCCTGCTCGGAACGGGACATGGATGCCTCGGTGCCGGCTGTCGTCGGACGTTCCCCGATCCGCGGATGGTGGGCCATGGCGGCCTCGACCTCCGCGGGAGTGAAAGGCTTGGCTGCCTCGGCGGCAAACGCCAGGAGCCCGTCCCGGCTGGCGAACGGCCGGGCTCCTGCCACCGCCTCCACCCACCGGGTGACGTCGATGCAGGGCCGGAGGGTGGCCTGGGCCGCGGCATGCTCCGCGGCGTTGAATTCGGCAAGCTTCATGCTGGCGTATTCCTTGATGGTCATGCTGGCATCCATGGTGACGGCTATGCGGAGGCCGGTTGACCCGGCGCCGATCTTCCGAGCGGCTTCCGCATCATGGAACTGTTATTTCAGCATACGTAATATCTAAGATCAGGGTTCCGTCCGTGTCAAGAGCGTACAACAGCCGTTTGGCCCAGCCGCTAGGACCACGGGCCCTGGGGCTGGCGACGTCCCGCCGCATAGCGCAGGCGCACGGCGGAGAAATGTCCATCGCTGACGCGCCGGGCGGGGGCGCAACACTATCGGTGCTGTTCCCCGCCCGCCCGTAGCCGGCCGGACCCTAGTCCTGGGAGGACGTCCGGGACAGTACCCAGGTGTTGGTGCCGTCCTGGCGTTCGAACGTCACCGTGGTCACCAGCGCCTCGATCAGCGCCAGGCCGCGCCCCGATTCCGCGTCCTCGCCGGGAATTGCGGGTTCCATCGGGCCGAACGGCGGCTTGGCGTAGTAGGCACTGACACGGGCCTGCAGTAATGCGGGCCGCACAGTGGTTTCCACGCCCAGTTCCACGTCCCGCTCCCCGGCCGGCTCGGCATGCCGGACGATGTTCGAAGCAGACTCGATCACCGCCGTCGTGAACGTCATCTGGTCCATGTCGTTGACGAACGGAACGTCCAGCCAGAGGCTGTCGAGGTCGTTGTGGACGGCTTCGATGGCGTCCTCTGCCGCCGGTCCCCGAAAGGTGCGCGAGGCCAGGATCTCAGTCATTGCCGAACGCCTCTTCGGCCGTGGCGTAAGCGGTGAGGACCTTGTCCATGCTGGTCAGCTTCAGGACCATGTTCACCTGCGGCTGCACGGCCGCGATCCGGAGGTCGCCGCCGGCCTGGCGGGCCGCCTTCAGGCAGCCGATCAGCGCGCCAAGGCCGGACGAGTCCATGAACGCGGTGTTTTCCAGGTTGACGACGATCCGGTTCGACCCGCCGGCGATCACGTCCGTGACGAACTCGCGCAGCTTGGGCGCGGAGACCATGTTCAGCCGTCCGTCCGCTTTGACCTCCGCGTATGAGTCTTTGACCTCATAACTGAACTCCATCAGGATTCCTCTCTTTTTTCAGGTTCTGCGGCCGGTTCGTACCCCTTGTAGAGCACAGCGCGGACCAGGATGCTCATGACCACCAGATCAAAGACCACCCAGACGACGTTGACCAGGGTGCCCAGCGGCTCCGCCAGCCCGGTGGCCAGGCGGATGATGCCGACGACGGCCGCGACCGCCAGAAGGATGGACACCACGATCTGGGGCCGGATCAGGCTCCAGCTGGGTCCGCCGCTTTGGCGCGCCTTGGGGGTGACCGCAAACCCCAGGGGACGGCCGAACCATACGTTGCGGGCCGCCGTCGTGCAGGCCTTGATCCAGGTGGGGAACAGGGCAAGGCTGTACTGCTGGCCACGCCAGGTGGGGATGCCGCGGCCGGCCACGGCGAACAGCAGCTGGTTGACCACCATGAACGGGATGAACCGGATGAAGAAGTCCCAGCTCAGGCTGCTGACAGGGAGGATGCCCAGCAGCAGGTAGATGATGGGGGCCGCGAAGTAGATGACAGCGGCGAACCCGCTCAGGTAGGTCCACATGGTGGCGAAGTACATCAGGCGCTGCCCGAGCTTGAGGCCCTTCTGCACCAAGGGGTTTTCCCGCAGCAGGACCTGGATGGTGCCCTGGGCCCAGCGGAGCCGCTGGGTGAGCATGGTCTTCAGGTCCTCGGGTGCGAGGCCATATGCCAGGATCTCGTGGTGGTAGACGCTCTCCCAGCCCATCGCGTGCATGCGCATGGCGGTGGCCATGTCCTCCGTGACGGAAATGGTGGCCAGCGGCATGACCGGCTGGGCCTCGCCGGTGCGTTCCACTGTCAGGGCGTCCAGCACGGCCTGGACCGACTCCAGGGCGCCCAGCGGCGACCAGTCGCGGGCGGACATGCGCTGGACGGCGTCGTCCGCCACCACCGGAACTCCGGACTCGCCCACGTGCGCCAGTTCCATCGCGGCAATCTCTTCGAGGTCCGCCTGCAACGCTGCGACGTCGGCCTGGACCAGGGTCTGTACCGCGGCATCCACGCGGCGGCGCACCCGGTAGGTGACCTCGCCCAGCGGCTGGCCGGCGTCCACTTCCTGCTGGGCTTCCCGGGTGGCGGCCTCCACCTCGTCGAGAACCCCGGCGACCAGGGGCGACTCGACGTCCGCTGACTTGCGGGCCTGCCCGATGGCAGCGCGCGATGCGGCCAAGGCCCGCCGGATGCTCTTCTCGGTTTCCTTGACGTAGCCCACCAGGCCCAATTGCATCAGGGCTTCACGGCGAAGGATGGCGTTGGAGCCGCAGAAGAACGCGGCGTTCCAGCCGTCTTTGCCCTGCTGGATGGGGCCGTAGAACAGTGGCGCCTGGCTGCCGAGCGGATCGTCGGCTGGGACGTTGCTGAAGTACTGCGGAGTCTGGACCAAGGCCACGCGCCGGTTGTTGAAGTAGCCCAGGGTCTTTTCCAGGATGTCCGGTTCGGGGATCTGGTCCGCGTCCAGGATCAGGAGGAATTCGCCATGGGTGACCATCAGCGCGTTGTTCAGGTTTCCGGCCTTTGCGTGGCGGGGGAGGTCCTTGGTCCAGTCCTCGCTGCGGGTGACGTAGCCCAGGCCGTGCTGTTCGCACAGGGCCTTGAGTTCGGGCCTGGCGCCGTCGTCCAGGATCCAGGTGCTGTGCGGGTGGCGGATCTTCTGGGCTGCCAGCGCCGTGGTGAGGACCATGTCCAGATCCTCGTTGTACGTGGTGATGAAGACGTCCACGGTGGCGTCATGGGGCGGTTCCGGCGCGCCCTTGCGGATTTTCAGTTTCCACACCGTCATGCCGAAGAGCATGACGTCGATCAGGCTGTAGGTTTCGGCGGCCACCAGCGGCAGCGCGATCCACCACGCGTCCCAGTTCAGGGAGGACATCCAGCGCCAGGCGATGTAGTTCAGGCCCGTCAGGACGGTGAGGACCACTACCAGGCGGGTCCAGAAACGGGTCATGCGGCTGCGTCCTCTTCCGGCAGCCGGCGGACGACAACCACCGTGACGTCATCCTCGGCGGTTTCGGCCGGTGCCAGGGCCAGGATGGCGCTGCTGGCCGCCTGTGCCGAACCGGCGGACTGGGTGGCCGCCTGGACGGCATCGGTGAAGTCCTCCACCGATTCGAAAACGTCCAGGACACCATCGCTGACCACTACCAGGGTGTCCCCGTGGGCCAGCTCCAGTTCCGCGTGCGGCCACTGCGTCCCAGGCCAGGCGCCCACCGGTGGTCCGCCCGAGGGAAGGCGTTCCGCCGGGCCGACGGGCTGGATGTGCAGCGCCAGGCCGTGCCCGGCGTCGACATAACTGACCTTGCCGGACGCCGCGTCGAGCCGGGCGTGGAACAGGGTCACGAACGAATTGGAGGAGTCCAGGTCCGTGGCGATCGCCTTGCTGGCGGAGGCGAACCCGGCGTCGAGGTCCTGCCGCTGGCCGGTGGAGCGCATGACGGCCCGGACCGTTGCCGCGATCAGCGCCGCGCCCATGCCCTTGCCCATGGCGTCGGCGAACGTCAGGTGCAAACCCTCCGGAGTCTGGTACCAGTCGTAGAAGTCGCCGCCCACGTTGCGGGAGGGACGGAAGATGCCGGCCACGTCATAGCCGTCCACCCGGATGTCCTCCTTGGGCAGCAGGCTCTGCTGCACCTCGGTGGCGCGTTCCAGCTCGCCACGGGCCGCGGATTCGGCGGCGGCCGACGGGCGGCGACGGAACAACGCGTTGATGCGGGACTGCAGTTCCCGCGGGCTGAACGGCTTGCTGATGTATTCATCGGCGCCGTTGTCCAGGCCTGTCAGCTTGTCCAGTTCATCTGCCCGCGCGGTGAGCATCACGATGAATGCGTCCGAGAATTCGCGCAGGAGCTTGCACACTTCCAGCCCGTCGAGGTCGGGCAGGTTCAGGTCCAGGGTCACGAGGTCGGGCTTGCGGCGGCGGACTTCCTCCACCCCCGGCAGGCCTGCGCCGGCGTGGGTGACGTCGAAGCCCTGCTTCGCCAGGACACGGACCAGCAGTCCGCGGATGTCCGGGTCATCTTCGATGACCACCGCACGGCGGGATTCGGAGGGAGAGACCATAGCTCTACTTAACCGTATTAAGCCGCACAGGGCATGTCTTATGCTTCACAGTTTCCGGTGACTTGCCTGACAAGAGGACTGCCGGCCTTTATGCCCCCTCCTGCGGGCGCCATCCAACAGATCTTGCGGAAATCTTGGCACCTGCTTGCCGGGACGTTGAGGAACCCCGCGCACACTCGAAAGAACGCAGCAGCTTCCGCGAATCAGGACACGACGACGACCGCGCGGAGGTTGTACAGCTTGCGGAAAGGGGGGGAAGCCCGTGGAAGAAGTCAAGAACAAAGGGGCGGCCAAGGCCAGGGCCCTGCTTCGCCTGTACTTCCACTCACGGAAAGTGCGGGCCGCGTCCAAGGAACTGGAGCAGGCGCTCGCCGATTCGCGGGAAGTATCCAGTTGGCCCGGCGATCGGCTTCCGGTGGGGGAGGAAATGTCCCGGCACGTGGAAAAACTGACCCGGCGGCTCAAGGTGGAGACCGAGGCGCACATCAGGTTCGCACATCTCTTTAAGACTGCGGGTTGGGGGCATTCCTTAGCGGCGCTGTAGGTGCCACACTTAGCAGCAATCGATTGGCTGGGGATAGTCAGGAGATTGCTGTGAGTTTGTTGCTCGGCTGGTCGTACCTAATGGCGGGACTCATGACCATGGATGCGCTGCTCCTGGCGCTGTGGGCCATGGAGGTTGACTGGGGAAAGTACTGGCGCCGGAAGTAGCGCCCCGCCCGTCCCGGACCCGTCAGGGAAGCCGCTCGACCCCATCCGGAGGGACGGCATCCTGGCTTCCGAGCCGGCGTCGCACGATCTCGTTGATCCACGCCGGTGCGTACGGTGAGGTGCAATTGGGCGGGGTGGGGTAATCCTTCAGCACCTGCAGGCGTTCGCCGATGCTGATGGCCCTGGAGCGGTGCACCGGATGCTCGATCCCGATCTGCGCCAGCGTGTGGTTCATGGCCCACTGAAGCCTGTCGGGTGCACCTTTCATTTCTGCCTCGATGGTGCCCAGCAGCCCGGACAGGTCCAGCCCTTCGGGCTTCTTCGCCACCCGCTCGGTGGTCAGCGCCCAGCCGGCGCTGGCCACGACAGCGTCCGGGTCCAACATCCACGCCCGGCGCAGGTCTTCGGCATGTGCGCTCTTCTTGACGACATAGCTGACCAGCCAGTCGTGGACTTTCGGAGCCCGCGACTGGCGCAGCATGGTGTCCAGCTCGTCGCGGCCGAAGTCCTTGGGCCGGCAGATCAAGATGGCCAGCAGCATCGCCGCCGTATCGCCGGTGGCCCACAACTCAAGGGCAAGGCTGTGCTGGGTTTTCAGTCGCTTGGCCACGGCCCGAAGCCTGGAAAGGTTGACGCCGTGGTCATCCCCGCGCTTCGCGTTGGCCTCCCGCACTTTCGGATCTTCGAGGACCGCAAGTTCGGCCAGAACCTCGTCCATTGCCTGGGACATCCCCAACCTCCGCGTTGCCGGCCCGTGAGCTTCCAGCATAAGGCTCCCGCCGGGAAGGTTCAGGGCAGGGCCAGCCTCATCAGCACGCGGGGGAAGCCATTGAGCACGGAGTCCGTTTGCGCGGCCTTGGCGAACCCGGCGTCCTCGAAGAGTTTGCGGGTGCCCACGTAGGCCATGGTGAGGTCCACTTTGCTGCCGCCATTGTCGACCGGATACCCCTCGATGGCCGGCGCCCCGTAGGAGCGGGCCATATCCACGGCCCCTGCCAGGAGGACGTGCGAGATGCCCTTGCCGCGGTGGCCGGGACGCACGCGCAGGCACCACACGGACCAGGCATCCAGCCCGTCAACATGCGGGATTTTCCGGTTCCGGGCAAAGCTGGTGTCCGCACGGGGGTGGACCGCTGCCCACCCAACAGCCTCGCCGCCGTCGTACGCCAGGACACCCGGCGGCGGGTCCTGGGCCACCAGCTCCTTGACCAGCGCACCACGTTCCTCAGCGCGCAGCGAGACGTTCTGCCTGGACGGGATCCGGTAGCTCAGGCACCAGCAGACTGTCGCGTCCGGGCGCCTGGGCCCCACCATGGTCCGGACGTCCTCGAAAACAGTTGCCGGGCGTACCTCGATCGCCATCCCGCCATCCTTCCACCGGCCCTGGCCGCCGGCAACGCGCGCGGGGAAGGTCCAGGCCAGGTCCAGCCGCAGCACCCGGGCCGCTCCGGAAACGCCGAACGCCCCTGCACAAAAGTGCAGGGGCGTTCGGGAAAAGCTGCAGGAAGCGATGGCGTTTTAGAGGCCCAGTGCTTCCTTCAGGCGGGCGACGTGCCCGTCGGCCTGCACCTGGTACTGGGCCAGGGTGACCTTGCCGTCGGGGTCCACCACAACAGTGGAGCGGACGATGCCTTCGTGGATTTCGCCGTTGACCAGCTTCTCGCCCCAGGCGCCGTAGGCCAGGGCGACGGCGTGGTCGGGGTCCGAGAGCAGCGGGAAGGTCAGGGAGAAATCACCGGTGAAGCCGGCCAGGGCCTCCTGGGCGTCGGGGGAGACGCCGACGACTTCGTAGCCCTTGCCCTGCAGGGAGGACAGGCTGTCGCGGAAGTCGCAGGCCTCGGTGGTGCAGCCGGGGGTGGCGGCCTTCGGGTAGAAGTACACGATGACGTTCTTGCCACGGTAATCGGCCAACGAGGTCTCGCGGCCCTGGGCGTCCCGAAGGGTGAACTCAGGAGCCGGCGTGCCGGGCTGAAGCTTGGTGGTCAGGGTGGGGCTCATGGCGTTCCTTTGTAAGACTCGGTCAGTGATGGCCAAACATCCAGTGAAGCGGTTTGCCGCTTAGTGATACAACTCGGGCGTCATATGCAGTATTCCGCCGGTCCACGAACGGTTGCGTGCGGACCCGGAACAAACTGGTAACCGCCGCCACGAACGGTGGCCACGGCATGGCGGGCGTTGCCCAGTTTCCTGCGGATCCTTCCCACATACACGTCGATGGACCGCGCGGTGGCGCCGGGAAAGGCCAGCGACTCCAGGAACTGTTGCAGTTCCTCCCGCCCTACGGTGCGTGACAGATGCGTCACCAGGTAACGCAGAACCTTGTATTCGACGCCGGTCAGGGCCACCGGAATGCCGTCCAGCAGCACGGTATCGGCCGCGAGGTCCACGGCAACCCGGCTGACCGGGCCGGCCGACGGCGGCAGCAGGGTGCCGTCGTCGTCCACTGGGCGTCCCGGGCCAGGGTTCTCCGCCGCGGAGGGAGTGCGGGAGGAGTGGTCTGCGGCTCCCTCCGCGGCGGACGTGGGGGCTCCGGCGGCAGGCCAATGGACTTCCGCCTCCGGAGCAGTCTGCAGGGCTTTGGCAAGGACCATGTGGGCGGCGTGGCGCAGGACTTCCGGGCTGGTGCCTTCGGCCGGAACCACCCACAGGGCAAGCCCGTACGCGGTGGCGCGCCTGGCCGGAACCTGATGCGCGGCCGCCGGCCGGGGATGATGGGCTTCCACTGCCATGGCGGGTCCTTATACGCCGCCGCGGCGGATCAGCTTGCCCGTGGGGGTCTGGCCGTCCACTACGGTGCCGCGGAGGAAGGTTTTGCGGACCACCCCGGACAGCGCCTTGCCGTCGTAGGGCGTGATGGGGTTCTTGTGCTTGAGCTTCGAAACGTCCACCACGAAGGCCTCGTCCGGGGCGAACACGGCGAAGTCGGCGTCGTAGCCAAGGGCGAGCTGGCCCTTGTTGCCGAGCCGGGCCAGGCCGGCGGGCTTCTCCGCCATCCAGGACACCACCTGCTCCAGCGGGATGCCGCGGTGCCGAGCTTCGGTCCAGATCAGGGACAAGCCCAGCTGCAGCGACGAAACTCCGCCCCAGGCCACGGCGAAGTCGCCGTTCTCCAGGTCCTTCAGGTCCAAGGTGGAGGGGGAATGGTCCGAGACGATGCAGTCGATGGTGCCGTCCAGCAGCCCCTCCCAGAGCAGCTCGCGGTTGGAGGCCTCGCGGATGGGCGGGCAGCACTTGTAGGCCGTGGCGCCGTCCGGGATTTCCTCCGCCATCAGCGTCAGGTAGTGCGGGCACGTTTCGACGGTGAGCTTGACGCCGTCGCGCTTTGCGCTGGCGATCATGGGCAGGGCGTCCGACGACGACAGGTGCAGGATGTGCGCCCGCGCACCGGTCCAGCGGGCCCGTTCGATGACCTCGGCGATGGCCTTGTTCTCGGCACCACGCGGGCGGGAGGCCAGGAACGTGGAGTAGTGGTCGCCGCCGGGGTGCGGGGCGCGGTCGATCGCGTGCGAGTCCTCGGCATGGACGATCATCAGCGAGTCGAAGGACTTGAGTTCGGCCATGTCCTCCTCCATCTCGTCCGCGTCCAGGTGCGGGAACTCGTCCACGCCGGAGTGCAGGAGGAAGCATTTGAAGCCGAAGACGCCCTCGTCGTGCAGGGGGCGCAGGTCGGCCTTGTTGCCGGGGATGGCGCCGCCCCAGAATCCGACGTCGATGAACGCCTGGTCTTCTGCCACCTCGCGCTTGAGCTTGAGGTTTTCCACCGTGGTGGTGGGTGGGACGGAGTTCAACGGCATGTCGATGATGGTGGTCACCCCGCCGGCGGCTGCGGCGCGGGTGGCGGAGGCGAACCCTTCCCATTCCGTCCGGCCGGGCTCGTTGACGTGGACGTGCGTGTCCACCAGGCCGGGCAGCAGGGTCTCGTCGTCGGCGAGTTCGATCACTTCGGCTCCGGCCAGGCCGTTGCCGAGCGGTTCGATGGCCACGATCCTGCCGTTGCGGACGCCCACCTCGCGCGGGGCGACGCCGGCGGTGGTCAGGATGCGCCGGCCCCGGATGACGAGGTCAAAGCGTTCTTCAGACACGGAGGTCCTCCTTGGTACTTGCGGTGCCGGGCCTGTTGGCCGCCAGCCCCGCACTGATCTGGGTGCCCAGCTGCTCCAGCAGGGGTCCTGCCTCTGCTATGCACCTGTTTACATCTGATTCGAGCTCCGTCAAAGCGTGGATCTCCCCGAAGCCTGCGGCTGCCGCCTGGTCATGGTCCAGGGTGGTGCGGCCGCAGACGGCGATGACGGGAACACCGTGCGCGGCAGCCGCGCGGGCAACGCCCATGGGCGTCTTGCCCAGCAGGCTCTGTTCGTCCAGGCTGCCTTCGCCGGTGATCACCAGGTCCGCGCCGGCCAGCCGGTCCGCGAGTCCTGTAAATTCAAGGACGACGTCGATGCCCGGCCGCCGCGTTGCGGCCAGGACGGCGATGGCGGCGTAGCCCACACCGCCGGCTGCCCCGGCTCCGGGAGCCTCTGCAGCCTTGACGGCGCGGAATCCGATTTCCCTGGCCAGGACTTCGACAAACCTGGCCAGGGCGGCGTCGAGCATGCCGACGTCTTGTTGTGTGGCACCCTTTTGCGGGCCGAAGACCGCCGCGGCGCCCTGGGCACCCAGCAGCGGGTTGTCGACGTCGGATGCCAGCACGAAGCGTGTGTCCACCAGCCGGGGCTCGAAGTGGGTGAAATCGATGCTGTGCAGGTTGGCCAGGGCCGCACCGCCGGGCGGGAGTTCGTTGTTCCTGTTGTCCAGGAACCGGGCGCCGAGTCCCTGGAGGAGTCCCGCGCCGCCGTCGGTATTCGCGCTGCCCCCAACGCCCAGCACGATGCGGCGGCAGCCGGCGTCCAGTGCTGCACGGATCAGCTGCCCGGTCCCGAGGGACGTTGCCGTGGTGGCGGCTGCGGAGTCCGGCCGCCCCCCTTTGCTGGTCCGGGGCACCAGGGCGAGACCGGATGCGGTGGCCATCTCGATGACGGCTTCGTGTCCCCGGATGGCATAGTCCGCCGCGACCGGCTGGCCGGTGGGCCCGGTGACCGTTGCCGTGCGGCGGGTGAAGCCGGAGCCGACGGCGGCGTCGAGGGTGCCCTCGCCGCCGTCGGCCACCGGAATCCGGACCACCTCAAGGTTGCCGCCCGCACCGCGCTGCAGGCCCTTTTCCAGGTGGCTGCACACCTCCGGGGCGGACAGCGAACCCTTGAACTTGTCCGGGGCAATAACCACGCGCATGGTTAGCCCTGCAATGCCAGGATGGCGGTGGGTGCGTCCGCGGCGGTCTCGGCCAGTTCCTCGAACTCGTTCACCGCGTTGATTTCCACGCCCATGGAGATGTTGGTGACCTTTTCCAGGATCACTTCCACCACCACGGGTACCTGGAACTCGCCCATCAGGGCCTTGGCCTTGTCGAACGCGGCGGCGAGGTCGTTGGGGTCCTCCACCCGGACGGCCTTGCAGCCCAGGCCTTCGGCCACTTTGAGGTGGTCCACGCCGTAGCCGCGGGTTTCCTCGGACAGGTGCGCGCTGTTGATGTTCTCGAACGCCAGGGACACGTTCTGTTCCATGTTGAAGCCGCGCTGGGACTGGCGGATCAGGCCCAGGTAGGAGTTGTTCACCACCACGTGGATGTACGGCAGGTTGAACTGCGCGCCCACGGCCAGTTCCTCGATCATGAACTGGAAGTCGTAGTCGCCGGAGAGGGCCACGACCGTCTGGTCCGGGTTGGAACGTGCGACGCCGAGCGCGGCCGGGGCGGTCCAGCCCAGCGGGCCTGCCTGGCCGGCGTTGATCCACTTGCGCGGGCCGAACACGTGCAGCATCTGTGCCCCCGCGATCTGGGAGAGCCCGATGGTGGACACGTAGGTGGTGTCGCGGCCGAAGGACTTGTTCATCTCCTCGTACACGCGCTGCGGCTTGATGGGGATGTTCTCGAAGTGGGTCTTACGGTGCAGGGAGGCCTTGCGTTCCTGGCATTCGGCGACCCATGCGCTGTAGTCCGGCAGGGACCCTGCCGCCTTGCGCTCCCTGGCGAGTTCAACCAGCCCTGCCAGCGCCGCACCGGCGTCGGACGCGATGCCCAGGTCCGGCGAGAATACCCGGCCGATCTGCGTGGGCTCGATGTCGATGTGCACGAACGTCCGGCCGGCGGTGTAGGTATCCAGGCCGCCGGTGTGGCGGTTGGCCCAGCGGTTGCCGATGCCGATCACGAAGTCGCTCTGCAGGTAGTTTTCGTTGCCGTAGCGGTGGCTGGTCTGCAGGCCCACCATGCCGGCCATCAGCTGGTGATCATCCGGGATGGTGCCCCAGCCCATCAGGGTGGGGATGACCGGAACGTTGAGGGTCTCGGCCAGTTCCACCAGCTGCGCGGAGGCGCCGGCGTTGATGATGCCGCCGCCGGCCACGATCAGCGGGTGCTTGGCGGCGAGCAGCATGTCCAGGGCCTTTTCCAGCTGCTTGCGGGAAGCCTTGGGCTTTTCGACGGGCAGGGGCTCGTAGGTGTCGATGTCGAACTCGATCTCGGCCATCTGCACGTCGATGGGCAGGTCCAGCAGGACGGGGCCGGGACGGCCGGAGCGCATCAGCTGGAAGGCCTTCTGGAAGGCGCCGGGAACCTGGCCGGGCTCCAGGATGGTCATGGCCATCTTGGTAACGGGCTTGGCGATGGACTCGATGTCCACGGCCTGGAAGTCTTCCTTGTGCAGCTTGGCCACGGGTGCCTGGCCGGTGATGCAGAGCATGGGGATGGAGTCGGCCCAGGCGGCGTAGAGGCCGGTGATCATGTCGGTGCCGGCGGGGCCGGAGGTGCCGATGCAGATGCCGATGTTGCCGTCCTTGGCGCGGCTGAAGCCGTCGGCCATGTGGCTGGCGCCTTCAACGTGGCGGGCCAGGGTGTGGCGGATGCCGCCGTGGGCGCGCATGGCGGAGTAGAAGGGGTTGATTGCCGCGCCTGGCAGGCCGAACGCCTCGATGGCGCCTTCCTTTTCCAGGATGGCAACCGCTGCATCAACGGTACGCATCTTGCTCATGGTGTGCTCCTTGGAAGCTTGAGGTCAGGCCCGGTGGTTGAGCCTGTCGAAACCTGTTTTTGGGTGTGCTGAGGGGACCGCCGTCGTAATTCACGACGGCGGGCTCCCTGCTTAGGTGCTTGTTTCCGGCCTTGCCGGGTGGTTACTTCCTGCCGCTGAGCTGGAGGACCTGCTTGAAGAGACCCGAGTGGTCCAGTGCGCCGTCACCCTGGTTGACGGTGGCGGCGACCAGCTGGGCGGCGATGGCGCCGAGCGGGATGGCGACGTTGGCCTCGCGGGCGGCGGAGGTGACGATGCCCAGGTCCTTGTGGTGCAGGGCCAGGCGGAAGCCGGGGTCGAAGTTGCGGTCCAGCATCTTCTGTCCCTTCTGCTCCAGGACCTTGGAACCGGCGAGGCCGCCGCCCAGGACCTTGAGCGCGGCGTCGGTGTCCACACCGTAGGCCTCGAGGAAGGCGATGGCTTCGCCGAGGACTTCAATGTTGACGGCGACAATCAGCTGGTTGGCTGCCTTGACGGTCTGGCCCGAGCCGGAGGGGCCCACATGGACGATGGTCTTGCCGACCGCGTTCAGGACGTCCTGGGCGTCGTCGAAGTCCGCCTTGTCGCCGCCCACCATGATGGAGAGGACGGCGTCGATGGCGCCCTGTTCGCCGCCGGAGACGGGTGCGTCGAGTGGGCGGATGCCGGCTTCCTTGGCTTCTCCTGCGAGGCGGACCGCGACGTCCGGGCGGATGCTGGAGGCGTCGATCCACAGGGCGCCCTGCTTGGCGTTGGCGAAGACACCGTCCTTGCCGCTGACAACACCCTCGACATCGGGGGAGTCCGGCACCATGGTGATGACGACGTCGGCGTCCCTGACGGCGTCAGCGATGCTCGCGGCGCCCTTGCCTCCCTCGGAGACGAGCTTGTCGATCTTGTCCTGGCTGCGGTTGAAGCCGGTGACGGTGTGGCCGGCCTTGACCAGGTTGATGGCCATGGGCAGGCCCATGATTCCGAGTCCGATGACTGCGACGTTGCTCATGATGGTTCTCTTTCTGAAGTCTGTATGAATCGGTGGTTGAGCTTGTCGAAACCGGATTTCGACTCGCTCAAGCCCTGTTATTGGCTGACGTGTTCGCGGATGGCCCAGCTGAAGGCGGTTGCCTGCGGTTCCTTGTACTCGAGGCCGATGTAGCCCTGGTAACCGAGTTCGCGGCTGCGGGCGATCCATTCGCCCAGGGGGAGGGTGCCGGTGCCGGGGGCGCCGCGCCCGGGGTTATCGGCGATCTGGATGTGGCCGAAGTCTTTGGCGTGGCTTTCGATGACGGATTCGACGTCGTCGCCGTTGACTGCCAGGTGGTAGAAGTCGGCGAGGAGCTTGATGTTCCCGACGCCGGCTTCCTCCTTGACGCGGGAGATGACCTTGAGCGCGTCGTTGGCCGTGAGGAGCGGGTACTTGGGTGCGCCGCTGACCGGTTCGAGGAGGACGGTGCCACCGATCCGGGCGACGCCTTCGGCTGCCGCGGCCAGGTTCTTGACGGCAAGTTCGTCCTGCTCTTCAGGTGTGGACTCGTCCTGCCGGTTGCCGTAGAGGGCATTGAAGGCCTTGCAGCCCAGGCGCTCGCCG
The DNA here is from genome assembly GCF_052113345.1 of Pseudarthrobacter sp. YAF2. Classification (NCBI taxonomy): domain Bacteria; kingdom Bacillati; phylum Actinomycetota; class Actinomycetes; order Micrococcales; family Micrococcaceae; genus Pseudarthrobacter; species Pseudarthrobacter sp. YAF2. Next base: position 20,193 of record NZ_JBFRDA010000013.1, read on the forward strand.
ATGCCGGCGACGACGTCGATGTTGTCCTTGAATTCGGAGCAGCGTCCCTTCCAGGACACCAGGCCGCGGTCGCCGCCCGGCATGTTGCCGGCGTTGAAGTTCAATCCGGTGAGCTGGACGCCGGCATCCATGATGGCGTTCTCGAACGTGGTGATGTCGCTGTCGGCCGGGACGGAGGTTTCGAAGGGCCACCAGAACTCGACGGCGTCGAAGCCCGCGGCCTTGGCGGCGGCAGGGCGCTCGAGCAGGGGCAGCTCCGTGAGGAGGATGGAGCAGTTCACTGTGTACGTCATCGTAGGTCCTTCCGAGGAGGGCTTTGATCTATCTTCCCTTGCTTCCCGGCTCTTCACCGTTTCCGCTTTGTGGAAGTTAGATTCTGCTTTATGAAAAGTGTAGGGAACGTGGGGTGGGGTAGTCAAGGGGAGGCGCGGGCAGGAAACTGGTATGAAGCAACCCGCATACCAGGAACAGTTGGGAGTGGCCATGACCGCCGGCCGTCTGCGCTTTCTGGTGTGGCTCGTCGCCCTGGCTGGATTCCTCGCGGCCTGCACGCCGGGAACGTATGCGGAACAGTCCGTCAGCGCTCCGCCGTCCGCAGTGGCCACCGCCGAAGGCGCCGCCGGTTCGCAGCAGGGGGCGTCCGGCGCGGCCCCCGCCCCGTCGGAGGCCGCCATTCAGACTGAGGCGCCCGCACCTGCAACGGACACCGCGCCGACCCCAGTTCCGTCCCAGGCCCCGGTTCCAGCCCCGGTTCCTCAGCCGTTCGCCGTCGACCTGTACCGGGAAGGTGACTTTGTGCCCCAGTACACCTTCGACTGGTGCGTGGCGGCGAGCATCCAGATGGCCCACAACCTGATCGACGACACGGGCGGGGGTACCTGGGCTGACAGGGCGCAGCAGGGCGAGCTGTGGGAAATGGCCCGCGCCCGCTCGTCCGACTCGTTCAATGGCGCCAATCCCTTCGGCTGGGCGCAGGTCCTCACCGAATCGGGGATGGGGCCCTACCGGGTGGTCAGCGTTCCCGAATATGGTGAGGCGCTCCGTGCGGCCTCACGCGCCATCACCGAAACGGGCAGGCCGGTGGGGCTCGTTATGTGGAGTGGACGCCATGCATGGGTGATGAGCGGATTCGAGTCGGTGGGCGATCCCCGGCAGTTCGCCGACTTCTCCGTGACCGGCATTCGTGTCCTGGATCCGCTGTATCCCTACGGCAGCGGGCAGTGGGGACCCTCGCCGGCGCCCAACAGCCTCATTAGCCCGGAACAGCTCGCGACACAGTTCGTGGTCAGGGAGCCGCGCCGATGGAGCAGTGGGCTTCCGGTGGGTTATCTCCTAGTGCTGCCCGTCGCGGCGTGAGCGGCCTCGTCTTCCGTTGTGATCCTTGACACCCCGCGGAAGCAGGTCCTAAAGTGTTGCCAAGTCGTTTTGGCAAAACGATTTTTCACCCCAAGCTCATTCTCACCATTCCGTTCGAGAGAAAGTGAGTCGACAGCGATGTCCTCTCGTAAATTCATCACCAGGCTCGCCATTGGCGGCATCTGCACCGCCGTCGCCCTGGTCGCCTCCGGGTGCGGCGCAGGGGGCCCGGCCGCTACGTCGGGAAGCGCCGGCACCAACACCGTCAACGTCCTGGTCGAGGCCGGCGGCCACGCAGAACTGACCGGCATCGCCGAACAGTGCAGGAAGGATGCCGGCGTCGACGTCAACTTCGTCGAACTGCCCTACGACGGCATGTTCAACCGGCTCTCCAGCGAATTCTCCTCCGGCAACGTCTCCTTCGATGTCGCCGCCCTGGATTCGGTCTGGCTGCCCAGCTTCAAGGACGCCGTCCAGCCCATCGATGAACTCTTCACCGATGAGGCAAAGAAAGACATCTTCCCGGCGTTGGTTAAGGAAGCCAACGTGGACGGCCACTTCATCGGCATGCCTGCCTGGACCAACGCCGAAATCATCCTTTACCGCAAAGACCTCTTCGAGGATGCCAAGAACAAGGCCGACTTCAAGGCCAAGTACGGGTACGACCTCGCAGCCCCTACCACCTGGAAGCAGTACCAGGACATCTCCGCATTCTTCACCAAGGACGGCATGTTCGGCACCGACGTGAAGGGCGGGGTGGAAACCGAATGGCTGGCCCACGTCCTGCAAGCCGGCTCGCCCATGGTGCTGGACGAGAACAACAAGGTGGTAATCGACAACGCCGCCCACAAGGAAGCCCTGGACTTCTACACCAGCCTGGTCAAGGACGCGCCATCCGGCGCCGCACAGGTGGACTGGGCTGCCGCTCAGAACCTGTTCAACCAGGGCAAGACCGCCATGACCCGGTTCTGGGCCCACGCCTACCGCCAGATCCCCAAGGACTCCCCGGTGGCCGGAAAGGTCGGAGCCGCTCCCATGATTGCCGGGTCCGCCGGCGTCGGCGGTGTCCCGGGCCCCTGGTACCTGACCGTGCCGAAGGCCACCAAGAACGCGGACGCGGCCAAGAAGTTCGTCAAGTGCGCCTACGACTACAACGACAAGGGCATTGAGTCCAGCCTTGGCCTGGCGGCACGAATCTCCGCATTCGAGAAGTACCAGGACAAGCCGGGCTACGAGAGCTTCAAGCCACTGATCGAAACCCTCAGCGGCAAGGCCACGGCAACCCGCCCGGCCACCGAAAAGTGGCAGCAAATCGTGGACACCGTGCTGGTTCCCATGCTGCAGAAGGCCGTAGCCGGTGGTGACTCCGCAACCCTCCTCGCCGATGCCAAGAAGCAGATCGAGGACCTCCTCAAGTAAGACCCCCGCGGCCGGCGCCTGACTCAACGGCGCCGGCCGCGGCCCCAACCAGCGGAAGAGAAAACCGTGCGTATCTCCGATCGCCGCTTCGCATTGTTCTTGATGACACCAGCGGCGCTGTTCCTGGCAATTTTTGTTGCTTTCCCCCTGTTCCGCCTGGTCGCGGACAGCTTCTTCAAGATCTCCCCGATCGCCGGCGGCCCCCGCGAATTCGTGGGCCTGGACAACTACTTCCGGGCTTTTGCCTCCGAGGCCTTCACCGGTGCAGGGTGGCGCACCCTGGCTTACACCTTGGTGGTGGTGACGCTCGAATTCGCACTTGGCCTTGGCATGGCACTGCTCTTCACCATGCTGGGCAGGAGCTCACAGATCTGGCGGACCGTGTTCATGTATCCGCTGATGATCGCCCCGATCGTGGCCGGCCTGCTGTGGAAGTTCCTGATGATCGATAACTTTGGCCTCATCGGCACCCTCCTGCACCAAGCGGGCCTCCTGTCCAATCCCAACCAGATCGGCTGGCTGTCCGATCCCGGCATCGTGTTGTTCTCAGTGGCCATCCCGGACATCTGGCTCACGACCTCGTTCATGTGCCTGGTGCTCTTTGCCGGACTGCAGAACATTCCCGGTGACCTGATCGAGGCGGCGCGGCTGGATGGCGCCCGGGCCACCGCGCTTCTGTTCCGGATCATCCTTCCGCTGCTCCGGCCCGTTATCGCAGTGGCACTGGTGGTACGCGGCATTGACGCGGCCAGGGCCTTCGATACCATCCTCATCCAGACCAATGGCGGCCCGCAGTCGGCCTCGGAGACCATGAGCCTGTTGATCTACCGAACCATGATCCGCTTTGGCGATCCCGGCCTGGCCAGTGCCATGGGCACCATCTACCTGCTGGCGATGCTCGCCGTCGCATTCTTCGCGGTGGCCACCATCTGGCGGCCCGGAAAGGACACCTGATGAGCACCGCACAAACCGTCAATCACGACGCCGGGACGCGGCGCAAGGCGTCCGCGGCACCTTCCGCCGGGCCCGGCGCCGTCCTGCCGCGCAAGCGCCACGGCGTCAACCGGGAAGGCCTGGAAGCAGGCCGGCGCGGAACCCGCACCCTGCTGTGGATCCTGCTCGCAGCGGCCATGGTGCTGTACGGGTTTCCGTTCCTGTACCTGATCTTCACGTCGTTCAAGGCGCCCATTGACACCATCGCCGTCCCGCCCACCATCCTGCCCCGGGAGTGGACGCTGGAGAACTACGTCAACGCGCTGGGCCGCAGCGGCGTACCGGCGTCGTTCATCAACAGCATCCAGACGGCAATCATCAGCACGGTGCTTTCACTGGTGCTGGCGGTACCCGCCGCGTACGGCATCACCAGGTACAAGACCTTGAGCGGCCGGATCTTCATCATGGCCGCGCTGGTGACGCGCATGGTGCCGCCGGTAGCCATCGGCATCCCGCTGGCGTCCATGATGGCGTCGATGGGCCTTTCCGACACCCCGATTGCGCTGTCCATTGCGCACACCACCATCTCGCTGCCACTCTCCATCTGGCTGATGTCCAGCTTCTTCGAGGCTGTGCCGAAAGACCTGGAGGAGGCTGCGACGGTGGATGGCTGCAGCAGGCTGGGGGCCCTGTGGCGGGTGGTGATCCCGGTGGTGTCCGGCGGTATCGCCGTCACCGCGATCTTCGCCTTCCTGGCCTCCTGGAACGAGTTCCTCTTCGCACTGCTCATGACGGCGATCCGGTCCCAGACGACGCCCGTGGTCATCGCGAATTTCCAGACCCAGTTCGGCCTGGACTGGGGATCCATGACAGCCTTGGCCGCCGTCTACTCCATCCCGGTCATCCTCCTTACCCTCTTGCTGCAGCGCAAGATCGTGGCAGGCATGACGCTCGGCGCCGTCAAGGGATAGACCACAAGCAACGAGTAGCCTACTGGTAACCCCCAGGGGCATCACCAACCATAAGGACGTGGGACGAAGATGAGTAACAGGAATATCGGTATCAAGGACGTGGCCGTTGCCGCCGGCGTGTCCGTGACCACCGTTTCCCACGTCCTGAACGAGGTTTCCTATGCCCGGATCAGCCCCGAAACCAGGGATAAGGTCAGGTCTGTCGCTGAGCAGCTGGGCTACGGGCCCAACCGCCTCGCCCAGGCCCTCCGCACCCAAAGGACCGGGATGTTGGGACTGGTCAGCGAGGACATCGCCACCACGCCCCATGCCGGCCGGATCATCCTCGGTGCCGATGAGGCTGCGAAGGCCAGGGGGTACAACCTCATGATCATCAATACGTCGGGCTCGGCCAGCCTTGAGTCCCGGCAGGCCGATGTTGAGGCCCTCCTGGAGCGCCGGGTTGACGGGATCCTCTACGCCACGATGTACCACCGCACCGTCAAGCTGCCGGCCAACCTGGGCAGCGTGCCCTCCATCCTGGTGGACTCGGTGGCTACCGACGGAAACATCACCGCCGTGATTCCGGACGAGGAAGGCGGGGCGCGCGCGGCCGTGGAGGCGCTCCTCGAAGCAGGCCACACCCGGGTTGGCTTCATCAACAACACCGATGATGTCCCCGCAACCCGCCAGCGGCTCCAGGCATTCCGCGCGGCCTTGACGGAGGCAGGGCTCGACGGCGGTGCGGCGCCTGTGGAGTCGGCAGTCTCGGAGGTGCAGGGCGGCTATGAGGCGGCACTGCGGATCCTGGCACGCGGCGACCGCCCCACCGGCCTCTTCTGCTACAACGACCGGATGGCGATGGGCGCCTACCGGGCCGCCGCGGAGCTGGGACTGTCCATCCCGGGGGACCTTTCCGTGGTGGGCTTTGACGACCAGGAACTGATCGCCGCCAATCTCCACCCGGGCCTTACCACGGTGGCCCTGCCCCATTACGAGATGGGCGCTTGGGCCACCGAACACCTGATTGACGCCGTCGAGGGGAAAACGGACCTTTCCCTCATGGCATTGCACCCGACCATCCTGGGCTGCCCGCTGGTACGCCGCGATTCCATCGCGGCCCCACGCCACTGAGCAGCCAACCCTTCCACTTCCCAGAGGACCGCACCAAACATGTCTGCCTTCCTTGATGCCGCACGTCCGGAAACACCTCCGGCCGCGACCACCAGGTTCCGTCCGGCCATCCACTTCACTGCACGGGACACCTGGCTGAACGATCCCAACGGCCTGGTGTTCCACGACGGCCTCTACCACCTCTTCTTCCAGAACAATCCGTACGGCAACGTCTGGGGCAACATGTCCTGGGGCCACGCCACCTCTGCCGAGCTGCTGCATTGGACCGAACACCCTGTTGCCATCGCCTGCGACGAGGCCGAGGACATTTTCTCCGGCAGCGTCGTGGTGGACCACGGCAACACATCCGGCTTTGGTACTGCGGAGTCACCCGCCCTGGTGGCCATCTACACCAGTGCCTTCAAGGCCGCGTCAGAACACAGCGGCACGCAGGCCCAGTCCCTCGCGTACAGCACCGACGCCGGCATGACGTGGCAGAAGTACGACGGAAACCCTGTCCTCACCAGGAATTCGGCGAACTTCCGGGATCCCAAAGTGTTCCGCTACCAAGGGGACCAGGGCGCGTACTGGGTCATGGTCGCTGTCGAAGCGCATCATCAGAAGGTGGTCCTCTACCGTTCGGATGACCTCAAGTCGTGGGATTTCCTGAGCGATTTCGGCCCGGCCAACGCCGACGCCGGCGACTGGGAGTGCCCCGACCTCTTTCCCCTCGCAGTGGACGGGGACCCGGCCCACCTCAAATGGGTCCTGATCGTGAACGTCAACCCCGGCGCGGTGGCGGGAGGCTCCGGCGGCCAGTACTTTGTGGGACAGTTCGACGGCGACCGGTTCGTCCCGGACGCAGGTTCCCTCGCTGCGCCGGCCGGGGTCAGCTCGCTGGACGCCTCCGCCGCCGCAGCGGCACTGCAGCAATGCCTGTGGCTGGACTGGGGACGCGACTGCTATGCCTCCGTCTCCTTCAGCAACGCCCCAAACGGCCGGCGCATCATCATTGGCTGGATGAACAACTGGGACTACGCCAACGAACTGCCCACCCACCCCTGGCGGTCGTCAATGACCCTGGCACGCGAACTGCGGCTCGCCACGGTCAACGGCTCCGCCCGACTGGTGCAGCAGGCAGTCCTGCCGGCAGGCCCTTCGGCAGATGAGCCCGTCATCCTGGCCAAGGACCTGGTCATGGCGGACACCGAACTCAGGCTGCCTGCCGCCGTGCCCGGCACGGCCCAGGTCATTGACGCGGACATCGTCCCGGGAGCCGCGCGCCAGTTGGAGTTCCGGCTGTTCGGAGGCAATGATCCGGAAAGCGGAACGTTCCTCCGCTATGACATGGCGGCCGCTGAACTCGTCCTGGACCGCAGGAACTCCGGATCCACCGGCTTCCACGAGAAGTTCGCGTCCGTTGAAACCGTCCCGGTGTGCCTGGAGGACGGGGCACTGAATCTCCGCATAGTCGTTGACCACTGCTCGGTCGAGGTATTTGCCCAAGGCGGAAAGGTTGTCCTGACAGATTTGGTGTTTCCAGATCAGGAGTGCCGGGAGAACCGTCTGGCGGTGCGAGGGGGGCCGGCAACGCTGCGGACCCTCTCCTCCTGGACCCGTCGATGACCATGTTCAATCAAACCGAGATCCATTCGAAAGGCCGACCACCCATGCCCGCGATCCTGCCTGCCAAGGACAGCACCCAGCCCGTTGACGTCATTGTGGTGGGTGAAGCCCTCGTGGACGTCGTTGTTTCCGCCAAAGGAACCGTGGAGCACCCCGGCGGATCGCCCGCCAATGTGGCCTACGGACTCGGGCGGCTGGGTGTGGACACCGCGTTGCTGACGTCGATCGGTGACGACCACTATGCCGGCACCATCGAACGGCACCTGCGGGACGCCGGTGTCCGCCTTCTCCCCGGGTCAAAGACCATGGGTGCGACCGCGACGGCCACCGCGGTCCTTGCTTCAGATGGTTCGGCGCACTACGACTTCGATATCCGCTGGGACCTGCCACGAACGGCGCCTGCCACGCTGCCCAAAATCCTGCACGCCGGCTCGATCGCTACTTTCCTGGCGCCGGGAGCGGCCGTCGTCAGGGAGCTTGTGGAGCAATCGCACAAACGCTGCGTGGTCACCTACGATCCCAACATCCGCCCTGCGTTGCTCGGCAGCCAGTCCGAGGCAAGAATGCTTTTCGAGGATCTCGTCCCGTTCACGGATGTGGTTAAGCTAAGCGACGAGGACGCCCGGTGGCTTTATCCGCGGCTGTCCCCGGACGAAGTATCCAGGCACATCCTTGACCTTGGAGCCGGCCTCGTCGCCGTCACCACCGGGGCGGAGGGATCGCTGCTCACAGCGGAAGGAGCAAGGGTGTCCATACCTCCCGTCAGGTCCGCCGTGGCGGACACCATTGGGGCAGGCGACTCGTACATGTCTGCCCTGATCTACGGACTCCTCATGCGCGGGGCCCATGGGCTGGCGCCGTCGGTGCTCGAATCGCTGGGGCGCATGGCGTCCAAGGCCGCCGCCATCACCGTCCGCCGCCCGGGCGCGCAGCCGCCAACGCTGGATGAATTGCAGTCAGACGTTCCGGAACAGCAACCGGCGCACCAGTGAGAACAGCAAGGGAAGAACCTATGTCCAGCAGCAATTACTACGATGTGACGACGTGGCAGGACGGCGATCCGTTCGATGATGTCGGGGCGGTCATCAACAGCATTATCGCCGACGTCAAGGACCGGCAGGCTACCTCTGAGGTGGACAGCGGCGGGAAGCCCGGCGCGGTGATCAACCTCCCACCGGGCGACTACCGCCTCCGTACCCAAGTGTTGATCGACATCAGCTTCCTCAGAATCCAAGGTTCGGGGCACGGCTTCACGTCCTCAAGCATCCGCTTCAATGTGCCCGAAAACGAGTGGCCAGACCTTCATGAACTCTGGCCTGGCGGGAGCCGGATCCTCGTTGACCTCCCCGCGGGCGCAGGCACGGAGGCTGCTACCGGAGCCGCCTTCCGGGTTGAGCGAAGCGGGAGCCCCCGGATCAGTTCGGTGGAGTTCGCCAACTTCTGCATTGATGGGCTGCACTTCGTCCCGGATGGTTCGGGGCTGCATCCGGAAAACACCTACGTCAACGGTAAGACCGGCATCTACGTGGCGAGCGCGAACGATTCGTTCCGTATCAACGGCATGGGGTTCGTCTACCTGGAGAACGCACTCACCATCCACAACGCGGACGCACTTTCCATTCACGACAACTTCATTGCGGAATGCGGCAGTTGCATTGAGCTGCGCGGCTGGGGGCAGGCTTCCAAGATCACTGACAACCTGATCGGCGCCGGCTTCAAGGGCCACTCGATCTACGCCGAGAACCACGGCGGACTGCTGATTACCGCCAACAACGTCTTCCCGCGCGGTGCGAGCAGTGTCCACCTCAAGGGGGTTACGCGTTCAAGCGTCAGCAACAACCGGTTGCACTCGTTCTATCCGGGGATGGTGGTCCTGGCGGAGGGCAGTTCTGAGAACCTCGTGGCCACCAACCATTTCCTGCGCGACCATGAGCCCTGGACGCCGTTCCTGGGGATCGATAACGGGCTGGATGACCTTCACGGGTTGCTCTGCGTCAGCGGCAACAACAATTCGGTCATCGGCAACCACTTTTCTGAAGTCATCGACTCGCAGACCATCCGGCCGGAAGGCGCCACCCCGGTGATCATCCGGCTGATGGAGGGGGCCGCCAACTTCGTCTCCAGCAACCATGTGGTTGCCCTCGACGTTAATGCCACGTCGAGTGACTCCTGCTTTGAGGCGCAGGTGGACGCGCTGCTGACCACCGGCGCTGCCAACGGCCTCGCCGTTACGGCGGTACAGGTCGATGCCGGATCCACCCGGAACACGATCCTTGACTCCGGAACCGAAGCCCAGGTGGTCGCGGACCGGGCAGCCAACGCCATCAGGGCCACGCCCGGACTGGGCGTCCAGACTGCCACGGAACCGGCAGCCCGGTAAGGAGCAAGCCTGCTCGGCAGAAGGTCCCCGGCCCCAGGATTCGCGCCGGGGACCTTCTGCCGAGGGACACGCTAGTGCGTCAGGTCCTTGCCTTTCGTTTCGGGGATGGTGAACACGAAGGCCGCACTGATCACCAGCAGGAGTACCGCATAGACGTTGAAAACCTGTGGCGCGCCCAGCGAGGAACCCAGCCACTGCTGCAGGTAGGGGGCGGTGCCGCCGAAAACTGCCACGCAGATGGAGTAGGGGACGCCCACGCCCACGGTGCGGATCGACGTCGGGAACAGCTCGGCGTAGACCGCGGGCACGATCGCAGCGCTCGCTGCTACGAAAATCAACATCACGGACATGCTCACGGCCAGCTGCCATGCGGAGTCCTTCAGCAGCCACGTCATGGGGAAGTGCAGCACGGCGGAGCCGATGGCACCGGCCCAGAGGACCTTCTTGCGGCCGATCCGGTCGGAGAGCTTGCCCCAGACCGGCAGCGCGGCGATGAAGACGATATTGGCGATCACGCCGGCCCAGAGTGCCTCCCCGCGGTCGATCTTCAGGGCGGTGGTGGCGTAGCTTGGCGCCACGACGCCCCAGATGTAGTAGATCACCGTCAGGCCAACGGTCAGGCCGATTACCTGGAGTGCCTGCTTGCGGTAGCGGACAATCTGCGGCCAGATCGCCGCACGCTTGGCCGTGACGGCCTCGCCCTCAAACGCTTCGGTTTCGTGCAGCCGAGACCGCATGATCAGTGCGTACAGGCCCATGGCCGCGCCGATGAGGAACGGGACCCGCCAGCCCCAGGCGTTCATCGCCTCGGTGCTCAGCGCCATGTTCAGGACGGCCCCCAGCAGGGTGCCGAACAGGATGCCCACCGTACCGGAGGTGTAGATCAGGGTGGCCCAGAATCCGCGGTGTTCCTTGGGTGCCATTTCGGACAGATAAGTTTGCGACGACGGCAGCTCGCCGCCGTGCGCCAGGCCCTGTACCAGCCGGGCCACCAGGAGCATCAGGGACGCGAAGGCCCCAACGTTGGCGAAGGTGGGCGCAACACCGATCATCAGGCTGCCCACCGAGGCGAGGCCGACGGCGAAGGTCATGGAAGTCTTCCGGCCCACCCGGTCGCCGATCCAGCCGAACAGGAACCCGCCGAAGGGCCGGGCCACGAAGCCGACGGCGAAGATCGCCAAGGTGGACAACACGGCCGACGCCGGGTCTTCCTTGCTGAAGAGCTGGCTGGCGATGAAGGGGGTAAACGTGGCATAGATTGCCCAGTCGTACCACTCAACGGCGTTTCCGATGCCGGTGCCGACGATGGTCTTCGCGGTGGACATGCGTCCAGTCTGGGGCTTGCTTACTGCGACGGACATGGTGTTCTTCCTGGTCGGTTGGTCTGGGGGCGGTTGGCGGCGCTGGTGCCGGATGCTAGGAGACCGGGGCGAGGGCGCCCAGCCGTGACATGGCGAGTTCCGCGTACAGCGCGGCCCCGTCAGCCAGCACACCGTCGTCGAACGTTGCATAGGGGGAGTGGTTGAACGGTGAGGTGGCCGGGTCGCCGCCCGGGGCCACGGCGCTGAGGCCCACGAAGGTGCCGGGCACCTCGGCCAGCACCCTGGAGAAGTCTTCGGAACCGCTCAGCGGGGTTGCCCAGCGCGAGAGCCGGCGCTCGCCGAACAGCTCGGTGATCACCTTTTCGGCGGTGTGCGTTTCGTCCTCATTGGTGATGGTGAGCGGGTATTCCTGCAGGTAGTCGACGGCCACCTCCACCCCGTGCGCTGCGGCGATCCCTTTGAGCAGGCGCGGCACGGCGTTCATCATCTTCTGGCGTGACGCTTCGGAAAATGTCCGGATGGTCGCCTCGATGCGGGCCGATTCGGGGATGACATTCCGTTTGGTGCCGGCGTGCAGCACGCCAACAGACAGGACTACGGGATCGAACATGTTGAACTGCCGGGTGACCATCACCTGCAGGGCCGTCACCATCTCTGCGGCGACCGTGACCGGGTCCTTCGCCGAATGCGGGGCGGAGCCGTGGCCGCCGGCGCCGAGCACCGTGACCTCCAGTCCGTCGGAGGCACTGAGCATGACGCCGGACTTGGTGCAGAAGGTGCCGTGCGGTTCCAGCGACGAGAACACGTGCATTCCATACGCTGCCTGGACGCGGGTTCCGGCGGCGTCCAGGACGCCTTCGCGGATCATGTAGCTGGCGCCGTCGAACCCTTCCTCACCGGGCTGGAACATGAGGACGACGTCGCCGCCGAGCAGGTGCTTCTTGTCGGCCAGGAGTGTGGCGGCTCCCACGAGCATGGAGGTGTGCAGGTCGTGGCCGCAGGCGTGCATGGCCCCGTCCGCCTGTGACGTGAAGTCGACGCCGGTCTTCTCCTGGACTGGCAGCCCATCCATGTCGGCTCGGAGCAGGACTGCAGGGCGCGGCCCGGCGGCCCCCGCCCCCGGGTGCCCGCCGCGCAGGACTGCGGTAACCGACGTCGTGTCCTTGCCCAGCGTGATTTCAAAGGGGAGGCCGTCCAGTGCCTGGAGGACCTTCTCCTGGGTGCGGGGGAGCTGGAGCCCGATTTCCGGTTTACGGTGAAGATCGTGGCGCAGGCGGATGAGGTCTTCCTGCAGGTCCTTGGCGTCAGCGGTAATGGGCACGTGTCACTCCTTGGCAATTGGCATCCGGGCTTGTGGACTATTCTGGAGTGGCGTGACTCACACTCGGCAAAACCGCTGGAATTATGCTCAGAACAACGTCTTGAAACAGGAATCGCGCAAATGGAGAAGAATGTCAGAAGAACTGAGTGAGGACGATCTTGCGCTGATCCAGGTCCTGCAGGCCTCTCCGCGGCTGGGTTGGGCGGACGCCGCCAAAGTCCTTGGCGTACACGCCACCACATTGGCGGCCCGCTGGGAGCGGCTGACGGCAAGCGGAGCGTCGTGGGTCACCGCCCACCTTGCCGGGGACCCGAAGCAGATGCTCCTGGCCTACGTTGCCGTGGATTGCGAGATGACCCGACGGGAAAGCGTCACGGCCCAGCTGGCAGCCGTTCCGGAGATCGTCACCGTGGAAGAGGCGGCCAGCAACCGGGACCTGATGCTGACCGTCATTACCCGCTCGCTGGAGGAATTCAGCGACAAGGTCATCTCCAGGCTCAAGACCATCGAGGGCCTGACCAAGTACCAGGTGGCCCTGTGTACGCGCCTGCACAGCAGTGGCGACGACTGGCGCCTGAACGTCCTGAGCCGCTCGCAGCTGGCCGCGCTCCGGACGCTCGGAACGCCGGCGGGGCCCGAGCCGGCGCCGGCCACGGGCCGGCTCCCGGAGAGCCACCTCGACCTCCTGCCGTTCCTGGCCCGGGACGGCCGTGCCACGGCTGCGGACATTGCACGCGCGCTGGGCCGCCATCCGGCCACGACCCAGCGCCAGCTGAACCGGGTGCTGGCAAGCGGCATCCTGTCCTTCCGTTGTGAAATCGCCCAGCGGTATTCTTCGTTTCCCGTGACGTGCCAGTGGTTCGTCAACGTACCGGCAGGCGAGCACGAGGCTGCGGCGGCCGGGATACGCACCATCAGCAACGTCAGGCTTAGTGCCTCGACCACCGGACCCACCAACTTCGTGATCATTATGTGGCTGCACTCGCTCGCCGACATCATGTCAGCCGAGTTGGCGCTGCAGCAGAAGGTGCCCGGCATCGAGATCGTCGAAAGCGCGGTGATGCTGCGGACAGTCAAGCGGGTGGGCTGGATGCTGAGGGAAGATACGACGGCGACCGGCGCCGTGGTGCATGAAGCGAGCGTGGGTACTGCTGGGTGAGGGCACGCTGCGCTAGGCCGCGCCGCCGCCGTCGTCCTCTGTATTTGCCCGTCTATGTGCCGCCCGCAGGTTCTTCCTCTCCCGGACGCTGAGGAGAAATGCCCCGGCAATCCCGATGCCCAGGGCCACCAGGACGCTGGGTCCGGCACCGCCGGCCGGCCCCAGGGTGGCTGCCAGGATCTGGCGCGACAACACGGCCATCTCCTGGAAGTCGCCAAGGTAGACCCGGGTGCCCAGGACGTAGTTCACGCTGGTGAACAGCGCTGGAACCAGCCAGAGCAGCGCCACATCGGCCGCCCACACCAGGAGCCGGACGAGCGGCCTGAATCCACACCACGCCAAGGCCAGGCCAACCAGGACAGCCGGAAGCCAGCGCCATGCCACGCTGATCGAGGCAGGGACGGCGTCCGCGCCCGCCGCGAACGTTGTGGCGGCGGCAAGCCAGGAGGCGAACGGTACCGCCATGAAGCCGACACCCAGGGCGGCCGCAGCGCGGGACCTTGCCGCGAGCATCAGCAGCGCCAGCACGCCGGCGGCTATTGCGGCGATGGTGCCGCCCAGCAGGCCGGCGAAATACAACGCTGAGCTGGGTCCCGGTGCCAATCCGTCGTTGAGCGCGCTGAACGATTGGACGGTGGCGCCGACATGGACCAGCAGCACGCCACACAGGGCGCCGGCCGTAGCGAGGCCCCGGCGGGCCGGTTTCCAAACACGGAGGGCCAGGCCCGCAACCGATGCGCCTACCGTCAACAACGCCACAATGGTGGTTCCCCGGTATTGGCTCAGCGGCAGGAACGTGAGGGGCATGTCCGGCGGAAGGGCGTCGTTGGCCCACAGATTTTGCAGCGGAAGCCGGGCCCCCGTGATCAGCCACGGGGTGAGCCCCACGAGTGCGGCAGCGATGCCCAGCAGGACGGCCAGGCCGGTTTCCGCTGCCGGAGTCCGGCCGCCGCGCCGGTGGGCGGTCCGGTCAGGGCGGCGGGAGCTTGGGTCCGTGACGGATGTCCCGCTGTCCTGCGTTGAGCCGGTTGTTGAGCCGGTCTTGTCCTCCGCGCGGTCTTCCATTGGGTTCCCTTTGTTTGCTGATGCGTCCGGTTCGCTGATGCGTCCGGTTTCTCTGATGCAGCCGGTTCGCCGGTGCAGTCCCGGCTTGGTGGACTGGAGCCGCAGCAATAATACAGCGTTTGGAATAAATACTTTAATAGTTCCGCATTACGGATTTATCTTTCCGGAAACATGAGTTTCCTATTTTTGGGATGACCCTGCGGCGTTCTTGGCGCCGCATCCCGAAGCAGACGCCGTTCCCCGCGCGGTGTCCTTCCCAACGAACAGGCACAGAATGAAGATCACCGCCCCCGCCTCGCCGCGGCCGCCGGCACGCGACGCACGCAGGAAGCCGTTTTACACGTCCCTTTTTGTCCAGATCCTCGTGGCGGTAGTGGCGGGTGTCCTGATCGGCCACTTCTGGCCGGACCTCGGCGCAGCATTCCGCCCGCTCGGCGACGGCTTTATCCAGCTGATCAAGATGATCATTGCGCCACTGATATTCCTGGTGATCGTCACAGGAATCGCCGCGGTGAGTGACGTCAAGGCCGTGGGCCGGGTGGGGGTCAAAGCCCTGGCCTACTTCACGGGCGCTACGCTGTTCGCCCTGGTCTTCGGGCTGGTGGTAGCGAACCTGGTGCAGCCGGGTGCCGGCCTCAATATCGATCCTGCCACCCTGTCCCAGGACGCCCTCAACGCCAAAACCTCCACCTCCGCGCCCAAAGACGCCGGCGCTTTCCTGCTCGGCATCATCCCCACCAGCGTTGTGGGCGCCTTCGCCAGCAACAACCTGCTTCAGGTCCTCTGTTTCGCCGTCTTCTTCGGAGCGGCGATCGTCGTCGTCGGCCGTGAACGCTGCCTGCCGGTGATCAGCCTGATGGAAACCGTGCTGGAACTGTTCTTCAAGATCATGGGCTGGGTGATGCGCGTGGCGCCGGTGGGGGCGTTCGGAGCCATGGCCTTCATCATCGGCCAGTACGGCCTCGATTCCCTTGGGACCTACGCAGTGCTGATTGCGGCCTGCTACGGCGCCGCAGCGGTGTTCATCGGTCTGCTGTTCGTCGTGGCATGGGTGTACCCCCGCGTGCCGTTGTGGCAGTTCCTCAAGTACACCCGGGAGGAGTTCCTCCTGGCGCTGGGCACGGCATCCACCGAGTCTGTCCTGCCGCGAATCATGACCAAGCTGACCAACGCCGGCTGCTCCCGCGCCACCACCGGCCTGGTGGTTCCCACCGGCTATTCGTTCAACCTGGACGGTGCAGCCATCTATCTCTCCATCTCCCTGCTCTTCCTGGCGCAGGCCTTCGGCTACAACCTCGACCTGGGCCAGCAACTCGCGGCCCTGGGGATCCTGATGCTGACCTCCAAGGGCATGGCAGGAGTTCCCGGTTCTGCCTTCCTTGCCCTGTCCGCCACGGCCGGAGCGCTGGGCATCTTCCCGGTAGCCGGCGTCGCGCTCCTCCTCGGCGCCGACCGCCTGATGGACTCCATGCGTGTTGTGGTGAACCTGCTGGGAAACTGCGTGGCAACGTTCGTGGTGGCCAAATGGGAGGGCCAGTTCGATCGCGAGGCCATGCTCCGGGCTTTCGCCGGCGAGGACGCCGCGACGGAACCCGCCGGCGGGGGCACGACGACGGCAGAGGCAGGACAGCCGGTCCTTGCCGCGGTGCCGCAAGGGTAAGCGGCGGGAACCGGCGTCGAAATCACGCACCAGGGCGCCGTGCGGGTGGAGCCGGTGGCCAATGCGCCGAAGGTTGGTCCGGTGGGTTCAGCCACCCCCGCCGCCTGTGCTGCCGACTCCGCCTGTGCTGTCGTCGCCGGGCCTATTGTCCGGGCCATGCTGCACACTGTCCCTATGACTTTTGCCAATGTAGGAATGCTCGGAACCAAACCCGGCCAGCGCGATGCCCTCGCGGCCATCCTGCTCCGGCCCAAACCCGGGATGAAGGAAGCCGGCTGCCTGCTGTACGAGGTAGGAATCAACGACGACGTACCGGACACTGTGTTCGTCTCCGAACTCTGGGAGTCCGCGGAGGCGCATCAGGCATCGCTGCAGTTGGACAGCACGCGCGCAGCGATCGCCGAGGCCATGCCGTTGCTTTCCGGGGAAATGGGCGGCCACCGGTTCACGGTGTTGGGCTCGCCGCTGCAGTAAGGCTGTTGGGCCGGCCCTCCTTGAACTGCCCCGAAAGCCGGATGAGAAATCAGTCCCGGCTTTCGGGGACCATTTCAGCCTGAGTGGACTACGGTAATCGGGGTAAGGAGGACACATGAAACCGCTGCCCGCGCTTGAACTTGTCACCCGCCTTGAGGATGCCGACTGGCTTGATCCCCTGGCCAAGAGTGTCCGGAAAGCCGTGAAGAAGGTCATTCCGGCCCGCTGGGCCCGCGATGCCCTGCACGGCGTCCCCATCGGCCACCCGGTCCACCCGCTCGCCGTCCAGGTGCCAATCGGCGCCTGGCTTTCCGCCGGCGTGCTTGATGCCGTCCCCGGCGGTGAGAAGGCCGCCAGGCTCCTGATCGGAGTTGGAACCGCCAGCGTGCTTCCGTCGGCTTTGGCCGGGTTCACCGACTGGTCACAACTGCACCCGCAGCAGCAGCGGGTGGGGCTGGTGCACGCGGCGGCCAACGTGACGGCAACAGGGCTCTACCTTGCCTCGCTGGTCCAGCGGGCGAGGGGCAGCCAAGGCAGTGGAAAGGTGCTGGCGTACTTGGGGCTGGCCACGGTGAGCGCCGGCGGTTTCCTGGGCGGCCATCTCACCTACCGGCAGGCCGCCGGTGTGAACCACAGCGAGGAAATCCCGCACCGGTTCCCCTCCGGCTGGCATCCCCTGGCGCCGCTGGCGGACCTGCCCGAAGGCGGCCTCCACAAGCGTGACGTGGCCGGGATCCCGCTGCTGGTCCACCGCGACGGCAATACCGTCAACGTGCTGTCCGACGTCTGCAGCCACCTTTCCGGACCGCTTCATGAGGGCAAGATCAAGGACGACGGCGGGGACCCCTGCGTCGTCTGCCCTTGGCACCGGAGCACCTTTTCACTGCGGACCGGCGAGGTCAAAGCCGGGCCTGCTACGGCCCGCCAGCCGGTTTTCGAAACCCGCACCACGGACGGACTCGTGGAGGTATGCCTGCCTGGTGCCGACTGAGCGGGAAGGCCGTTCGGCCCTACTCCGCAGTTTGGATCGACGAAAGACTGGGCTCATGGCCGGAGCCGGCGGAGTGGAACCATGGCGACGCTGCAGTGTCCCTGGAGAGTTGCGTTCGCTGATTCGCCACGCGGAGGTGTGACTGGACGATGCGCATTTCTGAACCCCGGGAGATCGCCTCCGGCCTCCTGCTCCTCACCTCCGGCAGCGGGCCTCTGGCCTCGAACTTCTACCTTGTCCGGTCCGGCCCGGCCTGGGCGCTGGTCGACTGCGGCTGGGGCGGCAGCGCGGAACCGGTGCACACGGCCGTTGAGCGGATACTTGGGCCCGGGGTAAAACCTGAAGCGATCTTCCTGACCCATATCCATCCGGACCACTCCGGCGCCGCGGGCGCGTTGGCCCGGCGGTGGGGGATACCCGTGTACGCTCACCAGGCCGAGCTGCCCATGGCGGCAGGAAGATACGTTCCAGCGCGGTCCATGCCGTTGGACCGGTGGATCACAGCCCCGCTGATGTGGTCGTTGCCGGCCCGCGCGCGTCGCAGGATTGAGGCTATGGGGGATATTTCAGACCTCGTGCGGCCACTTCCCCGCACTGGTGAAGTGCCGGGCCTGGCAGGGTGGGTCGTCGTACCCACGCCTGGCCATACCGCCGGGCACGTTGCCTACTGGCACGCCGGCGACGGCATCCTCATCACCGGCGACGCTGTTGTGACCGTAAACCTGAACTCCTTCCGCGGGATCCTGCTGGGACTGCCGGACTTGTCCGGGCCGCCCTGGTACACCACATGGAACATGGAACTGGCCAAGGACTCCGTCACACGGCTCGCCGAACTGGGACCCCGCCTGCTGGCGCCCGGCCATGGGCAGCCCTTGGCTTTTGGGGTCGTTCCCCGGTTGCGGGCTCTGGCCGCGAAGGAGCCAAAGCAGCGGATCGCGTTTCGCCGCCGCGCCGCGGGAGCGCCCGGCGCTGTTTAGCGCGCGGCGATCGAAGTGCCGCTGCCATTCCGGAGGCGACTCCTACGATGCTGTTCAGGTCTAAAGTTCTCAGTGAGCAGTGCATGTACAAAGTGCATGTACAAAGTGCGTGCTCAAACGGAGGACATCCTGACGATCGACAAGAACCTTAAGCAGACTGAATAGTCTGAAATCTATTGGACCAGGCAGACTACGACAGGGCGGAGGTCCCACTCATGACCATCAAGCTGAACGACGCAGCACTACGTCACGCCCGTCAGCTGATCAAGGACTCCAGAATCGCACGCGATGCCCGCGACGACTGGAGCGAACATGCCCCGGACACAAAGCAGGAAAACGCGTTCATTGACAAGCACGGCTACGCGGAATACGGCACCTGGCACCTGGGCGAGGACAGCGACAAGACGCCCGAAACGAAGGGTCGATACAGCTTCCCATTCGGGGATTTCCGCCGACTGCACAGGTGCGCGATACTGGCCATCGAAAGCCGAGCCGCCCAAAACAACCACGACGACATCGCCAAGGCGGCAAAGTCGCTGCTTGAGGAACTCGACAAGGACTAAACGGCGCCAATAGATCCGCAACCGACGCAGGTGACGATCTGCGGATCTTGCTGCGTCCGGGCACGATCATCCTGGAGTCGACGGCCAATCCTTAGCCGGGTGCGCTGACCCATTCGCCCCTTCGCAGCACTGCCGTCAGGTTCAGGTCCCGGTCAAGGACTACGACGTCGGCCTGCATTCCGGCGCGCAGGTCACCCGCCTGCGCCGGGAGACCCAGCAGGGAGGCAGGGACGGCCGAAGCTGAGGTGACAGCATCCCGCAAAGGCACTCCGGCAGCCACGCAGGAGCGGACAACGTCCAGCAACGTGCTGGTGCCTCCGGCAATGGCGCCCGTGGCGTCAACCCGTGCTACGCCGGCTGCAACCGTGACGGAGAGGGACCCCAGCCTGTACTGTCCGTCCTCCAGCCCGGTGGCGGCCATCGAATCGGTCACCAATGTGATGTTCTGCGCCCCCACGAGGTCAAATACCAACTTCACGGTTTCCGGTGCCAGATGCACACCATCGGCGATCAACTCCACCACCGCCTGCCCGGCCTTGGCCGCACTGAGGCTCGCAGATACCGGACCGGGGGAGCGGTGGTGCAGTGGAGGCATGGCATTGAACAGGTGGGTTACCGTTGGGCGGTTCCTCCCGGTGGAGTTGCCTGCCGAGGCCAAAGCCACCGCCGCGCGCGCCAGGAAAGCCGCCGCCGTCGCATGGTCCGCGGCGGTGTGGCCCAGGGACGGGATGATGCCCCGGGCCGCAAGCTGGCCGGCAAGATCGAATGCCCCGGGCAGCTCGGCCGCCAGGGTCATGGACGCCAGGGTTGGACCTGCCGCGGCCAGCATGCGGGCCACCAAATCCGGATCGGGTTCGAGGAGCAGGCCGGGATCATGCGCACCGCACTGGTGGCCCGAGAGGAAAGGACCCTCCAGGTGCGAGCCGGCAATCAGCCCCAGGCCTGCCAGCTCCCGCAACATTCCAAGGTTCCGGACCAAGTCCCCGGGCTTTCCGGTGACCAGGCTTGCCACCACCGTGGTGGTTCCACGGCTGTGCAGGTAGCGTGCAGCCCGCTCGGCGCCGCCGGGATCGCCCTCGGAGAAATCGGAGCCGTAGGCGCCGTGGCAGTGCACGTCCACCAGGCCGGGCACCAGGACCCGGCCGGCGGGTGCCTCCGGCGGAAGCACCCCCGGGAAGTCCTGCGCCGGGCCAGCGAAGGTGACCAGGCCGCCGTGGGCTGCCACCACCCCGTCCGCAATATCCAGCGAGGCGGTGACTATACGGCCGCGAAGAACTACTTCATCGCCCATCATTCAAGGTCCCTTGTTCGTCGAAAGCATCGGCGGCCCGGCGGACACGGCCGCAGCCATGCGGGCGGCCAGGCGGTGGTCCGCGGCTCCAGCCCGGTCCCCGCCGCCCGCAGCGCCCCCGTGCCGGGGCCGCGCCGAGGTGTGCACGGCATGGACTCCCGCTTCAAGGAGCGACGGTACCAGCGCCAGGGTGACACCCCCGCCTGCCATGATCTGCACCGATGGCGCACTCCGGCGTCCCTGCTCCACTATCCTGCCCAGCATCTCCAAGCCCGCGGCGCAGTCGGGGGCGCCCCCACTGGTGAGGACCCGGTCCACCCCTGCGTGCTCCAGCCGGGAGAGCGCCTCGGCCGGGTCGACGCCGGCCGCCAAGGCTGCGTCGAACGCGCGGTGGAACGTGACTTCGGCGTCCGGCTTCACGGCCCGCGCCGCCGCCACGATGCGGCGGATCGCCGGGATATCCGGGCTGCCGTCGGGGGACAGGACACCCACCACCACGCCCGCAGCTCCGGCTGCCAAAGCGGCGGTGGCATCGCGTTCAATGACATCCAGCTCGTCCGGCGCATAAGTGAAGTTGCCGGGCCGCGGCCGCACCAGGACATGGACGGGAAGGCCCAGGCGGCACGCCTGCCCGATGGTGCCGATGCTCGGCGTGATGCCTTCTGTCTCCGCCAGGGCGGCGCACAGTTCAACGCGGGCCGCGCCCACGGCGGCGGCCAGCCGCACGCCGTCGGCATGCTCCACCGCCAACTCCAGCTGCGGCACGGTTCCGGCCACGGGCACCCGCCTGAAGCTCAGAGTCCCTGCCATGCCGGCTTCCGGCCGAAGGTGTCCTGGTAATACTCGCGGTGGGCGAGCCGTGAAGCCGCGGCCTCGTCCACCAGCACCGACACGTGCGGGTGCAGCTGGAGGGCCGACGCCGGGCAGATGGCCGCGACCGGACCTTCGACGGCGGCCGCCACAGCCTCTGCCTTGGCGTCGCCCATTGCCAGCAGCAGCAGGTGCCGGGCCTCCCGGATGGTGCCCAGGCCTTGGGTCAGCACATGGTCCGGCACGTCATCCGGTGCGTCAAAGAAGCGGGCGTTGTCCAGGCGGGTCTGCCGGGTGAGCGTCTTGATCCGCGTGCGGGAGGCGAGCGAGGACATGGGTTCATTGAAGCCCACATGGCCATCCGTCCCGATGCCCAGGATCTGGATATCCAGCCCTCCGGCAGCGGCAATCCTGGCCTCGTACGCGGATGCCTCCGCCTGCGGATCCCGGGCCAGGCCGTCCAGCCCGTGGACCGCTCCGGCGCCGAAGTCCACGCTTGCCGTGAATTCGTCCCGGATGACCGAATGGTAGGACTGCGGATGCCCCGCAGGCAGGCCCACGTACTCGTCCAGCAGGAAGGCCTGGGCCGAGGCGAAGCTCAGCCCGCCATTCCGGTGCCGCTCGATGAGTTCCCGGTACGTGCCCAGGGGAGTGGAGCCCGTGGCCAGTCCAAGGACGGACGGGCCCCGGCGGACCTGTTCCTCGATGGCATCCGCGGCCGTGCGGGCCACGTCGTCAGGGGTGGGAAGAATGATGATTTCCATGCGGTCTGATGCTTTCGGCTGGAGGTTGCTGTTGTTGGAGGGGCTACTTTGCGGCTTCGGTTTCCACCGTCACCTCGTCGTCTTCGCGGCCGGGCGTGCGCAGGTTCCAGCGCTTGATGACGAAGGAGAAGAGGAAGTAGTAGATGGCCGCGTAGCCAAGGCCGATCGGGATCAGCATCCACGCGTTCTGTGCTTTGCCGAAGTTGAGGACGAAGTCGATCAGGCCGGCGGAGAACGTGAAGCCGTCGTGGATGCCCAGCGCGTTCACCAGGGCCATGGAGGTTCCGGTCAGGGCTGCGTGGACGATGTAGAGCGGGAAAGCGACGAACATGAAGGAGTACTCGAGCGGTTCGGTGATGCCGGTGAAGAACGCCGTGAGCGCGGTGGAGAGCATGATGCCGCCCACGATCTTCTTCTGTGAGGGCTTGGCGTGGCGCCAGATGGCCAGGGCTGCGGCGGGCAGGCCAAACATCATGATGGGGAAGAACCCGGTCATGAACGTGCCCGCAGTGGGGTCGCCGGCGAAGAAGCGGTTGAGGTCTCCGCGGACCAGGTGGCCGGAAGCGTCGGTGTAGTCGCCAATGAGGAACCAGACGCCGGAGTTCAGGATGTGGTGGAGCCCGGCCGGGATGAGCATGCGGTTGGCGAAGCCGTAGACTCCGCCGCCGAGCACCGCGTTGCCCGCCACGGCCTGGCCCACTGCGGAAAGGCCAGCGTTGAAGAGCGGGTACAGGAGGGCCAGGACGACGCCGGCCACCAGGCTGGTGACAGACGTGAGGATGGGCACCAGGCGGCGGCCGCTGAAGAAGCCAAGGAAGTCAGGCAGCTTGGTGCGGTAGAACCGCTGCCACAATCCGGCGGATAGGAGGCCCACCACGATTCCGGCGAGGACGCCGTAGTTGATCATGGCCGGCTTCCCCGCGGGGTCCAGTTGCCCGTCCAGGACCAGGGGGGACATCGCCTTGAAGACGCCGTCGATCACCATGTAGCCCACCACCGCTGCGAGAGCTGTGGAGCCGTCTGCCTTCTTGGCCCAGCCGACGGCGATGCCGACGGCGAAGATGAGCGGCAGCCAGGTGAAGACGGCGTTGCCTGCGGCGGAGATGACGGACGCGCCGCCTTCGAAGCCGGGAATGGCACCGAGCAGGTCGGCCTGGCCGATGCGCAGCAGGATACCGGCGGCGGGAAGTACTGCGATGGGGAGCATGAGGCAGCGGCCCAGCCGCTGGAGGGTGGCGAAGGCCCTGTTTGGCTTTTTCTCGGGCGCCAGGGCGGTGGTCTCGGATGTTGACATGGTTGCACCTCTGCGGGGTTCGGGTGGGGGCTTGTGAAGAAACGGTTCCAGCCGGTACTGTCTGGTTATGACCAGTTCAGTGTGATTCATCCCACGGTCCGGTGTCAAGGAAGGAATTTCCCCTCCGTGACGGGCCGCCCGTGGCAAAAGAAGCCATCATTGGTCGTACCGGGGCCGCCGGCTCCGGTGTTGGAAGATGTGCTCCGCGCGGGCACCGTCAGAAAGGGCAGCCATGTCCAAAGCAGAAAAAATCATCGAAGGCCTGGGCGGAGCCGCCAACATCCTGGAAGTGGAAGCGTGCATCACGCGGCTGCGCACTGAGGTCAAGGACTCCTCACTGGTCAACGAGGCATCCCTCAAGGCGGCAGGAGCCCACGGCGTCCTGGCCGCCGGCACCGCCGTGCAGGTAATTGTCGGCCCCGAGGCGGACACGCTCGCCGAAGACATCGAGGACCTCCTCTAGTGGCGCAGTCCTTGCCGGTCCATGCTCCGATCGGCGGCTCAGTTGTGCCGTTGGCCGATGTGCCGGATCCCGTATTCGCTGGTCAGATGGTGGGTTCCGGTGCGGCGGTGGAGCCGCCGGCCGGGGTGGCGTTCGACGTCGTGTCCCCCGTTGCGGGGAAAGTGGTGAAGATGCTGCCGCACGCCTTCGTGGTGGTGGAGTCGTCCGGCCGGGGCGTGCTGACGCACGTGGGCATCGACACCGTCAAGCTCAAGGGCGAAGGCTTCAAATTGCTGGTCGCCCAAGGGGACGTGGTCGAAGCCGGCGAGCCGGTCATGCACGTGGATCCCACCGCAGCCCTGGCCGCCGGCTACTCAATGGTGAGCCCCGTCGTCGTACTGGATACCAAGCCGGACACCGCAACCCTGGTGGAGGCCGTGACAGTAACCGCTGGCGAACTGCTGTTTACGCTCGGCTGAGCCGCTTTACAGGCGCACTTCCATGGTGAGCGAATAGCGGTCCGAACGGTACCAGGAGCGCGAATGCTCGATGGCCAGGGTGCCTGAATAGGACACTCGGTCAAACGCAAGCACCGGCGCGCCCGTTCCCGTCCCGAGGAGCGCCCCGACGTCGGCCGGGGCGCCCTCGGACCTGACGCTTTGGCGTGCCCGGTCGATCTGGTGGCCGAACTGCGCAGCCAGGGCTTTGTAGACGGACCCGGTGAGGTCGATGCCCAGAAGCCCGGGCGCATGCTGGGGGTTGTACCAGGCGTCGTCCACGCTCACCGGCCGCCCGTCCGCCAGGCGGAGTCGCTTCAGGTGGAATGCCTCCGCGCCCGGGGGGAGACTGAGTGCGGTTGCCGTGTCTTCGGGGGCTGCGACCTGTTCGGCCACCAGCACCACCGTGCTGGGGACGTGGCCCATCGCCTCCATCTCCTGCGTGAACGAGGCAAGGTGCAGCGTGGACTGGACGGGGGAGTCCGCCACGAACGTCCCCTTGGCCGGAACCCGCACCAGGTGCCCTTCGTTGACCAGGCGGCCGATCGCGGCGCGCACGGTGATACGGCTGACGCCGTACGAATCCATGAGCGTCCGTTCGCTGGGAAGCCGGGCGCCGGGCTCCAATTCCTCCTTGGCAAGCTTGAGGATAATGAGCCGGAGTTGCTCATGCTTGGGGACCTGCGAGTTGTTGATGGGCGCGTTGGCCGCCTGCGCCGTGCTGCCTGGTGTGGCGGACATCCAGCCCCTCCTTAGTCTGGAGCGGTCCGGTTAGGACCACTTCCTCGGATTATTCCACACCAAATCCATGGTTACTTTCTGCCGGCGGTGGGAACCTCTAAAGTACCGGTAGTAAGCATGCTGTCTAGTTTGGAGGGTGACCTGATGCGAAGAGTTTCTGCGCTTGGAGTTGCAGCTGCGGTGATGCTGGCGTTGGCCGGCTGCTCGGGAGGAGGAAGCGGTACTGCCAGCCCGTCGGGCACGGCAGGCACATCCGCTTCTGCCAGTAAGACTGCCGACGCCAAGGTGTATTCCGAGGATGAGCTGCGCAACCTCATCTCCGGCATGAAGGACGACGACGGTAATGAACTCAAGCTGTACTCCAAGGACCAGGTGGCCCAAGGCAGCAACATTGCCAACCTGTTGATGAGCACGGCCACCATTGATCCCAAGGACTGCAAGGACATCGCAACCGCCGGCCTGCTGGATAAGGTGGAGAACGGTGATGTCGCCGTCGCGCTTTCTGAAGGAAACCAGCCGCGTACGCTGTCCGCCCAGTCCGGCAGCGACGGTCCGGACGCCGTCAAGACCCTGAACGACATCAGCGGCAAGATGGGCCAGTGCGCCAAGTTCTCCGTGACGGCCCTTGGGCAGAAGTATGACGTCTCCAGCCAGGAACTCCAGGCGAAGACCGATGCTGACAAGACCTTCGCCACCGTCAGCTCCCGCAGCGGCGATAACCAGCAGAAGCTGATGCAGGTTTCCGCCGCCCAGGGGCGCCTGCTGGTGGTTGCCACCAAGAGCGGCACCGACCTGGGCGACAAGGACCAGAAGGAACTGGAGGGCCTCATCAACAACGTCCTGAAGAAGGCTGAGGGTGGCGCAACGTCAAGCCCCAGCTCCACCAGCTCGTCCGGTTCGGCAAGCACGTCGCCGAGCAGCTCGGCGTCCTCGACTACCTCAGCCACCTCTTCGGCGACCATGTCCTCGGGCAGCGGCGCCACGTCGTCGGCCTCCCCGACTTCATCCCGGTAGCCGCAGCACGGCATGGAAGAGGGTGCCGGCCGGGACCTAAAGCCCCGGCCGGCACCCTCATCTTTGCCCGTTTACTTCGCCTTGCCGCCCAGCCGGACGCTGTCGCCGGTGTCGAGGGGAAGCTCGGTGACCACGTTGCGGGTGGGTGCGCCGCGGAACTTCGGCGAGGGATCCTGGCCTTGGGTCAGGCGCTGCAGCTCCTGGCCCTCAAAATCCTCCTCCTTGCCGAGCAGGATTGCGGAGTCATGGTTGGTGATTTCACCCTTGAACGCCCTCAGCATGACGCTGTGGTCGAACTGGCCTTCCCACTTGGACACCACGAAGGTGGCGACGCAGTTACCCAGCAGGTTGACCACCACGCGCATCGAATCCATGAGCCGGTCCGCGCCGAGGAGCAGTGCGACGCCGGCCACCGGGAAGATCCCCAGTGCGGCTGCCGTTGCGGACAGGGCCAGGAATGACGACCCCGGAACCCCGGCCATGCCCTTGGAGGTCAGCAGCAGCACACCGAGGGCTGCCAGTTGTTGGCCGAGGTCAAGGTGGTGGCCGAAGGCCTGGGCAAGGAACAGCAGCGAGATCGAGAGGTAGATCGCCGCGCCGTCCAGGTTGAAGGAGTATCCGGTGGGGACCACCAGGCCGGTGGTGGCGCGGGAGCATCCGGCGTTGGTCAGTTTGGTCATGATCCTGGGCATCACCGCTTCGGTGGATGCGGTGCCCAGGGCCAGGAGGAATTCCTCCCGGGTGTACTTGAGGAAGTGCCAGAGCGGCACGCGGGCAAAGCCCCAGGCCACGATGAACAGCAGGCCGATAAAGACCAGCGCCGCGCCGTAGCAGGCCGCGATCAGGACCGCGTACGTGCTCAGCGTATCCAGCCCGTACTGGCCGATGATGAACGCCATGGCACCGAACGCACCAAGCGGAGCCACCTTCATGATCCAGGCCATGATCTTGAAGATCAGTTCCAGGACCGTTTCCATCAGGTTGATCACCGGCATGCACCGCTCGCGGCCGATCACGACGATCGCCGCTCCGAAGAAGACGGAGAAGAAGAGCACCTGCAGCAGGCTGTTGCTGGCGAATGCGCCGATGACGCTGGCCGGGATGATGTCGAGAATGAAGGATGCGGCGTCCTTGGGTGCCGCGGAACCGGTCTTGGCGTCCAGGTCTGCCTGGGAAAGGGTGGCCGGATCAATATTCAGGCCGGAGCCCGGCTGGACGATGTTGCCGACGATCAACCCGAAGACGAGGGCGAACAATGTTGCCCCGGTGAAGTACAGCAGGGCCTTGACGCCAACCCTTCCGACTGCCTTGACGTCGCCTACGGCCGAAATTCCGGTGACGATCACCAGGAAGATCAGCGGCGCGATGATCATCTTGATGAGTTTGATGAAGCCATCTCCGAGCGGCCTCAGTTGGGATCCGAGGTCCGGCCAGAAATGCCCGATGAGGACACCTGCCACGACGGCGATCAGAATCTGGAAGAAGAGCGACTTGTACAGCGGCTTCCTCTTCGCGGGCACCGAACTCGCCTTCAGTGCCTCAGGGTTAGGGATCTTCATTGACCTTTGCCTATCGATTGGGAACAGCCCGTTTCCGGGGCTCATTTCCAAAGTAATCCCGGTCACACTATTCCGCAAGAGGAAAATCAAATTCCACAATACGGAACCTAAATATGGCTTTGTGACTGAGGGGAGCGCGACGCGCGAAGCCAACTGGGCTGCCAGTTCACAGGCCGGGGAACGGCTGGGACTCGATGCAGGCAGCCGGTGGCATATGCCCTACATGATGCCGGTAGGTACCAGCAGAGCCCATGCCAGCGCCGGCGCCACCAGCACCACACCGCCCGCATAGAACATCAGCTGCTTGTAGACCCGCTGGCGGTCGTCGTCGCGGGCATTGGCCACCACCAGCGCGCCGTCGGTGGAGAAGGGGGAGACGTCGACGACGGTGGCCGCGATGGCCAGCGCGGCAACGGTTCCGGAGGCGCTGAGCGAGCTCGTGGCAAGCAGCGGGCCGGCCATCGGGATGAAGGCGGTCAGCAAAGCCGTGGAGGACGCGAAGGCGGAGCCTACGCCGATCACGTAGCACAGGACGAGAGCGATCAGCAGCGGCGCACCCAGTACCAGCGCCTGCCCGGCGAGGGTGTCGATGACACCCACGCGCTGCAGCAGGGACACATACGTGATCATGCCGGCCACCAGCAGGACGGTGGACCAGGAGATACCACCGATGAAGGTCTTGTGTTCCCTGATGTTGACGAAGGCCAGCAGCAGGCCGGCGGCGAGTGCAACGAAGCCGATGGGCATGTGGAACCCGAGGGTGCACAACAGCATCACTGCGATCAGGGCCAGTGTCAGGACCTGCTGGCCGTGGGGGCGCCCGGAGGCGGAGTCGAAGTCCAGGTTCCTGCCGCCCGCGCCGTCACGCAGCTTGCCGATCAAGGCGAACAGGATGATGGTCAGCACCGAGAGAAGCAGGTTCAGCGCGAAGCTGGCCAGGAACAGGGCCGCCTGGGAGACCGGGAAGCCGTATTTCAGGGCGATGTCATGGACCAGGACGCCGGCCACGGACAGCGGGGAGAACCCGCCGGCGTGGGCGCCGTTGACGATGAAAGCACCCATGACCACCGGGTGGATGCGGGATTCGTAGGCAAATCCGATGGCGGCCGGTGCCAGCAGCGCGATGGCGGCGGGGGAGAATGTGCCCAGTGAGGTGAGGGCGGCGGCGATCAGGAAGAACACCCAGGGCAGCAGCAGAGTCTTGCCGCGGACCAGGCGCACGCAGGTCTTGACGATGATCTCGATCGTGCCGTTCCGCTGGGCCATGCTGAAGAAATACGTGACGCCGATAATAGTCAGGACAATCGTGGCCGGGAACGCATCAAGGATCTGCTTGTCCGACATGCCGAGCATGAAGTAACCGACGCCGAAGGACGCCACGAGTCCCATCACGCCGATGTTCAGCGGCCATCTGGTGGCGACAACGAACATCACCACTAGGATCACCAGCGGGATGATCTGGACTGCAGTCATGGTCGGCTCCGGGGTCGGGGTGTCCGGCTGGTTGGACATGCCCCCGAAAACGAGGGCAGCACACCCAGGATGGCCATGCCGGCCATCGTCCACAGCAGGATACGACGCCGGGCGGACCCGGGCCCGAAGGACTTCAAGGAATTCATCGACTACGCAATCCCAGGCCGTAGGCTGGAATCCGGTCCGGGGTGTTGCCCCCGGCCGGGCTCAGCAGATCCCAGGTGAAAGGCAGGACCATGACCGTTTCCAGGGACGATCCCCGGAACACCGCAGACCTCCGCGGGCCGGGAGACCCGGACGAGGCTAACGAAGAAGCTGCAAAGGCGCCCCAGTCCGGACAGCACCCGGAGCAACCCGGCGCCGCGAACATCCGTGAGGAGCAGCAGGCCCAGGCCGCCGGGACCGTGCCGGCGTCCTACCTGGGCGGCGCAGCAGCGTCCCGGGAGCACAAGCCGGAGGAAGCCCTGGAAGAGCCGGGCACCTGGGACGACGAAGTCCAGGCATGATTACCCGGAACGATATTGATCAGGCGGCGCGCCGGACAGCAGGGCTCATCCGGAAGACCCCCGTGATGGCGGCCGACAGGGATCCATCCACGGGCCAGGTCTGGTTCAAATGCGAATACATGCAGCACACGGGCACCTTTAAGGCCCGGGGAGCCCTCAACCGGATCCTGGCCAGCAAGGAGCGCGGGGAGCTGCGCGCGGACGTCGGAGTGGTGGTTGCCTCCGGCGGCAACGCCGGACTCGCCAACGCCTACGCCGCCGCCCACCTCGGGGTGCCTGCCACGGTGTTTGTTCCGGAAGCCGCGCCCGCCATCAAAGTCCGCAAACTCAAGGCCATCGGGGCCACCGTGGTCCAAGGCGGTTCGGAGTACGCCGCGGCCTACCAGGCCGCGGTGGCGCACGCGAAACAAACCGGCGCGGTCTACTGCCACGCCTATGACCAGGCCGAAATCGCCGCCGGTGCCGGCACCGTGGGCTCCGAGTTGCTGGAACAGCTGCCGGACGTGGATACCATCCTGGTGGCCGTGGGCGGCGGGGGACTGATGGCTGGAGTGGCAGCCGCCGTCGAAGGCTACGCCAAAGTGGTGGCCGTGGAACCAGCAACCGCGCCCACCCTGCACGCTGCCCTGGCGGCGGGCGAGCCGGTGGACGTGGCGGTATCCGGCATCGCGGCAGACTCCCTGGGCGCCCGGCGGATAGGTGATATCGGCCTCTCCGTGGCGCTCCGCTGCGGCGTCGAAAGTGTCCTGGTCTCCGATGAACAGATTGTTGCCGCGCGCTCGGCGCTGTGGAATGACTACCGGATGGTGGTGGAGCACGGTGCGGCAGCTGCCTTTGCCGCGCTGGCTGCCGGCGCCTATGTGCCCCGGGAGGACGAACGCGTTGCCGTGATCCTGTGCGGCGCCAATACGGACCCGGCAACGCTCTGAAGGATCACCGGCCGCCCGGAGGGGCGGCCGGTCCCTTCGCCGGGTTGCCTAGCCGCCGGCCTGGCCGCAGAACTTGCTGTAGGTGCTGCCGGCTTCCTGGTAGCCGGACTGGAGATCGGCGAGCTTGTCCTTGTCCGGGTTCTCCTTGGCCTGCTCGTCCGTGTACGCAAGGATCGACGCCAGGGCAGGCTTGAGATCGTCCGAGGCAACCGCGTGGATGGGGCGGATCTGGTTGGCGAGGTTGTTCATGCCCGTCTTGCCGGCGTTGTTGGCGGGGTTCGACACAACGGCCTGGATCCGCTCACAGGTTTCAGCGGTGGTCAGTTGGTGTGAGGCGGAGCAGGCCGTAGCGGAGGCAACGAGGCCGGCGGCAAACAGGGCTGTGGCGAATTTCTTCATGGGTCCCTCGGTAGTGGTCAGAGGTTTCGATTGTAAGCAGATTAGGTACCCCCGTGCCTTCGCGGCGGCTTTCATTGCTGCTCCCCTCATCCCTTTCGGCCCGGCAGCGGGCCTCATCGAGGACCCGGCACCCGCCGCTGAACACTCAACCGGCCGGCAGGAGGACCTGCCGGCCAGTGTGCGTTGAACCCTTTGCCGCCTGGTCAGACAGTCCGCGTGGCCTTGGCGAGGTTGTCTTTCAACTCAGCTGCCGTCTGCCGCTTCACGTAGGCGGGGCGGTCCCGCTCCACGCGCCAGCTCTCGGCCAGCGGACCCACGTCCACGGTGTCGAAACCGAATTCGTCGTACAGGCGCGTGACCAGTTGGGCGGCCTCCGGGTAGTCGCTGGCGGTGGCGAGGGCACGCCGGTTCTCCGTGCCTGCCGGAGTTCCGTCGGAGGCGATGTCCTTGGCCATGATGTGGTTGAAGCCCTTGGCCACCTTGGACTCGGGCAGGTGCTCCTGGAGCAGCCCCGAAGTGGTGGATTCGCCGTTGTCCAGGGCGGGAATCCTGCCGTCCCGCTCCCAGTAGTAGTTGTTCGTGTCGATGACAATCTTGCCGGCCAGAGGCTCCGCCGGGATGTCCTTGTAGTTCTTCAGCGGCACCGTGACCACTGCGAAGTCGCCGACGGCTGCGGCTTCGGCTGACGTGGCCGCCCGCGCCTTGGGTCCCAACTCAGCCACCAGGCCCTGAAGGGTTTCCGGGCCCCTGGAATTGCTGATGACGACGTCATAGCCAAGTTCCACGGCCTTCCGTGCAACCTGGCTGCCAATATGTCCTGCACCGATGATTCCGATTGTTGTCATACGGGCGGCAACACCAGGCCGCGCCAGGATATTTCGGGGCCGTACCAGCGCGGGTCAGTTCTGGTCGTTCCTGGTATGTTGCGCAGCACGCTCCACGATTTCCTGCGCAATCGCGTAGACCTTCTTGTTCAGCGCCTGGCTTTGCTGGCTGATCAGCTCATAGGCCTCGTCCGCGGTGACGCCGGTGCGGCCCATCAGGATGCCTTTCGCCTGTTCAATAACCGCCCGGTTGCGGGCCGAGGCGGCGACAGCCTCCGTGGCCAACTGGTGCCGGTCCGTGTGGATGGATTGGGTCAGGTCCACCACGACGCCCCAGACGCCCACTGGTGCACCGCCTTCGAGGATGAAGTCAGCCGAAAACAGCAGTTTGTGCTGCCGGTCCTTTCGATCCCGGATGGACACGTAGATGGAGGACGGCCCACCCGACGTGGCCACGCGGTCCCAGAACGCCTGTACGGTGGGCCTGTCATCCGGTTCGATGTGGGCGAGGGCCATGTCCATCGAGGGGATGACGTCGCCACGCTCATAGCCGTAGATGCGGTAGAGGTCGTCCGACCAGCGGAAGATGCCGTCCGAGAAGAAATATTCCACCAGCCCGGTGGGGCAATCGAGGTAGGCGGGGCTGAGATTCTCCGCTGTTGCCGGTACTGAAGAGATGCTGTTGGAAGTCACAGTGGAGCCGTTCGACGTGCTGTATCCGGGCTCCCCCTGGCCCGGGAATTTAAGTGAAAAGAATATAGCAGTTCACGTTTCCGGGATGGGCCAGCAGGAAACTGTGCCCTAGCTTCCTTGGTACCGGCCGGGCCGATGGTTCAGGGCCAACACCAGGTTCAGCAGCGTGGCGCCAATCGCGGACAGCACCACCATCAGCGGCGGAACGAGGACGAGCGATGCCAGGACGATGGCCACATCCAGCACCATCTGGACGTAGCCGGCGCGCCATTTCAGCTTCTCCTGCAGGAGCAGGGCAAGGATGTTGAACCCGCCCAGGCTGGATTTGTGCCGGAACAGGATCAGCAGCCCGACGCCGGCGAGCAGATTTCCGCCCGGAACGCCATACACCGGGTCGAGATGCAGTGATCCGAATGCGGCAGGGTGCACGCCGGCCAGCACCGAGACCAGTGCGATGGCGGCCCCGGTGCGAAGGGCGAAATCCCAGCCTTTCTTCCAGACTGCCAAGGCGAAGAACGGCAGGTTGACGGCGAAGAAGATGACGCCGAACGGCAACGGCACGGTGTAGCTGAGCAGCAGCGCCAGGCCCGCGGTTCCGCCCGTTACCGCCCCGCTCGACTTCAGCAGGAACAGCCCCAGCGAGGCCGCGAAGGTGCCGGTCAGGATGCCCAGGACATCCTCAACCACGGAGTGGCGGACGGCCGACGACGGCGCCGGCGGTGCCGCCGTCGGCCCCTGCACGCGCGTGGGTGCGTCAGTACTGGTTGCGTCGGCAGGAGATTCTGCGGGGGCACTCACTGGGCAGTACCCGCCTGAGGCAGGAACCCGCCGCGGTTGGCCAGCACGGCAAGCACCCTGTCGTTCGTGGCCGGGTCCGCCAGCGTGATCCTGACGCCGTCCGCGGCGTAGCCGCGGGCCAGGATGTCGGCCTCCCCGAGAGCCGTGAGGAGCTGTTCGCGAAGCTCGTCGGATGCACGGAGCCAGTAGAAGTTCGCCTGGCTGTCCGCTACGTCCCAGCCATGGCCGCGGAGGGCGTCGATGACCCGGCTGCGTTCCGCCGCCACGGCCTCCGTCCGCCGGAGGATTTCGTCCCCGGCCGCGAGCGAGGCAACCGCGGCGGCCTGCGCCATCCTGTTCACGCCGAACGGCACGGCGGTGCGCCGGAGGCCCTCGGCGATCTGCGGCCGGGCGATCGCGTAGCCGATCCGCAGGCCGGCGAGTCCGTAGGCCTTGGAGAAAGTGCGCAGGATGCAGAGGTTGGGGTACCGGCGGTAAAAATCCAGGGCATCAACGCCGGGTCCGCGCTGGAACTCGATGTAGGCCTCATCCAGCACCACCAGCACGCGCGGGGGCACGGACTGGAGGAACTCCTCCAGCTCGCCGGCGCTGATGGAAACGCCGGTGGGGTTGTTGGGCGAACAGAGGATCACCAGCCGGGTGCGGTCCGTGATGGCCGCCGCCATGGCGGGAAGGTCGTGCTGCTCATTGGCCAGGAGCGGCACGGGAACCGAAACGGCGCCGGCCACCGCAACCAGGATGGGGTAGGCCTCGAAGGACCGCCACGCGAACACCACTTCATCGCCGTGGCCGCACACGGCCGAAATGATCTGCTGCAGCACGCCGGAGCTCCCCGGCCCGGCGGCGATTTCCTCGGGCGCGACACCGAAATGCCGGGCGATGGCTTCCCGGGCCTCCGGTGCACCCATGCCCGGGTACCGGTGGATCCTGCCGGCTTCCGCCGAGATCGCATCAACTACCGACGGCAGGGGGGCGAAGTGGCTCTCATTGGCCGCCAGCGCGGCGGTCAGGTCAGTCTGCGCGCCCCTTCCTGCCACGTAGGCGGGGAGCTGGGCGACGGCGGCGCGGAGTTCCGGTACGGCGGTTGCGGGAAGGCTGGTGGTCATGGACAGCATGGTGGGCCAGGATAGGACGTCTGCGCAACACAGCCGTCTCCTATAGGACAGATCCAGCCGTTGCGTACCAAGGAAGTGGCAAAATGCTCACTATGCACCACATTGATGCCCTGGACGCCGAGATCCTGCTCACACTCGACCAGGACCCCCAGGCTACGGTCCTCTCGCTGTCCCGGACGTTGGGCGTGGCCCGCAATACTGTCCACGCCAGGCTGCGGCGGCTGGTGAACGACGGCAGCCTGGCTCCCTTCAGCCAGCGGGTGCGTACCGCGGCCCTGGGCCTGCCGCTTATTGCCTTCATCTCGATTTCGATCAGCCAGTCCTCCAGCGACGAGGCCGTGGCGGCACTGCAGACCATCCCGGAGATCATCGAAATGCACGCCACCACCGGGGACGCGGACCTGCTCGCCAAAGTGGCCGCGAAGGATCCGGCCGATCTCCACCGGATCACCAACGCGATGCTGGCGATTGACGGCGTCGTCCGCACCAGCACTGCGATGTCCCTGGTGGAAGTCATGCCCACCCGGACGCTGCCCCTGCTGCAGGCGGCTGCCCGGAAATAGCGGGGCCGCCGTCAGGCGAGCTGGTCCAGGGCGTCGATGAGTGCGTCCACGAAGGCGGTCAGGATGGCCGGTTTGGGTGCGGCCGGCCGCCCCGACCATCGGCGGGGCGGCAATCTCTTTACGTGCTCGGCCGTGGATGCATGATTCGCATCTGGTCCCAGGTCCTTTCCGAGGCCGCAATGCTTCGAGTGGACCGTTCACGGTCCAGGGAGGCGAGTTCAACGGCCACCGCCTGGACTGCGGCGACGGCGCCTGTGAGGGAGGGGAAAAAGCCTGCGCTTTCGGCCGGTACCACGATCTTGTGGATGGCGTGCGCCGCAACCGGCGAACTCGCGGTGTCGGTGATGGCGACGATCCGGGCCCCCAGCTGGTGGGCGATGTCCACGGCGCGGACCGTGCTGTCGTAGACCCTCCAGAGGCTGATGGCAATGACCAGGTCGTCCGGCGTCAGGCGCGCGACGGCGTTGGTCAACGCTGCCACATCGGCATCCAGCAGCCGGACGTCATAGCCGGCGATGATGGCGTTGTGCTCCAGCGCCTTGCCCGGAATGGCGTAGCTGCCGGCCGCGATGATCAGGGTCTGCCGTGCACCCGCGATGGCTTCGGCCACCGCATGGACCTCGCCGGGGTCCACCGTCCGCTCCAAATGGGCAAGGTTGGACCGGTCCGTGGTCAGGGAGGCCTGGGCCGGGCTGCTTACGTGGCCGTTGTGTTGTGCAGCGATTTCCACGGCACTCAGGGAAGCGAGGAACCGCGAGCGAAGCTCGAACTGGAACTCCGCCCAGCCCTTGAAGCCCAGCGTCTGGGCGGTCCGGGTCACCGTTGAGGCGTTCGACGACGCCGCTGCGGCTATGTCGCTGACCGAACCATAGGATGCCAGCCGCGGCTGGGAGCGAAGGACACCCAGCACCTGCAATTGCCGGGTGGCGAGCTTGCGCCCCTGGGCCTGGCCATCGAGCCATTCGGTCAAGGTGGCGCTGTTAACTTCTTGTTTCACCTATTGACCTCCGCAAGTGATGCACGTAACTTCAATCTATGCACGGATCTGTGCAAATCCTAAAAACTGTACAACTTGGCCCACTCTGGCAGGAATCCCAATGTCTCTAACAGCACGCCTGGACCGGCTCCCACTCAGTCGTCCACACTACAAGCTTCTCCTTATCGGAGGGCTCGGCTACTCCTTTGACGGCATGGACGGCGCCGTGGTGGCCTTCCTGCTCCCGCGCATCCAGGAGATCTGGGGCCTGAGCACCGCAAGCCTTGGCCTGGTCGGCTCCGCCGCTCCGCTGGGCTTCTTCTTCGGTGCCATCCTGTCCGGCTGGCTGGGTGACCGGTTCGGCCGGAAGAAGGTCATGCTGTGGGCGCTGGCCTTCTACTGCGCCATGTCCGTGGTGGCCGCACTGGCCCCGAACTTCGAAGTCTTCCTGGTGGCCCGGGTCCTGGCGGGACTCGGCGCGGGCGCGGAGAGCGTCATCATCGCGCCGTTCCTCTCGGAGTTCATTCCGCCCAAGCGGCGCGGCTGGTTCATCGGCACGCTGGCCGGGTTCTTCTCGTTCGGTTTCGTGGCCGCCGCGCTCATCGGGCGGTTTGTGGTTCCCCTGGGTGACGACGGATGGCGGTGGGCCCAGGTCATTACCGCGGTTCCCATCCTCCTGCTTCTGTGGTGGCGCCGCAGCCTTCCTGAATCGCCCCGCTTCCTCATGAGCCAAGGCCGGGCGGCGGAGGCTGAACGGGTGGTGGAAGGCTTCGAGCAAAAGGTGCTCCGCGCTACCGGCAAAGAGCTTCCGGCGGTGCAAGCAGGCGGGGAAGACATCGTCAAGCACGGGCAGAAGATCAGCATCTGGAATGCCCTGAAAGTCATGTGGTCTCCCGCCCTGCGCAGGAGGACAGCGGTGATCTGGCTGATCTGGTTCGTGATCACCTTCTCCTACTACGGCTTCTTTTCCTGGATCCCCACCCTGCTGGTGGGACGCGGAATTACGGTCACCAAGAGCTTCGAATACTCCATCATCATTTACCTGGCACAGATCCCCGGCTACTTCTCTGCGGCCTGGCTGTGCGACCGGATCGACCGCAAGAACACGATCGCCCTGTACTTGGCGGGCTCGGCCCTCAGCGCATTTTGGCTGAGCCAGTCCAGCGATTCCGGGATGATCCTGGTGGCCGCGGCTACCCTGTCCTTCTTCCTCAACGGCACCTACGCCGGGGTCTACGCCTACACCCCGGAACTGTTCCCCACGTGGATGCGGGCCACGGGCGTCGGACTGGCAAGTGCGGTAGGACGTGTTGGCAGCATCCTGGCCCCGTCCATCATCGGCGTGTTCGCCGCAACGCTCGGCTTCGGCGGCGTCTTCACCATGACCACGGTGGTCCTGGCCGTGGGCGTGATCGGCGTCGTCATATTCGGAACGTCAACGGCGGGTAAATCGCTGGAAGACATCAATGCCCGCACCGAGCCCGAGCAGGCAGCAATGTCGGGAGGCGGAAAATGACGGAGCAGGACCCAAGCACAGCATTCCAGGACATCTTCGACCACCTCCGCCGCGACCCGGGTGTCATCCTGTTCACCGCGCTGCGCTGGCTGCCCGGATCCTCCGTGCTCCGGCGCGTGTTCACCAGCCACCCCGTCCAGTACCCGCTGGGTGCCGAAAAGTCGGTGGAAATCTCCGAAGGCTGGCTGGACACCGTCATCGCGAAGCAGCAGCCGTTCCTCGCCCCCGACGCCGCCGCCCTCGCCGAGGTATTCACCGACGTCGCCCTGATCCAGTCCCTGGGCTGCGGCGCAGTGATCAACATCCCGGTAACAACCCACGGCACCGTGGTGGGCGTCCTGGCATTGCTCGACGCCGAAGGAAAATACACCCGCCGCAGCCTCGACGCGGTGTCCGTGGCAGTATCCGCTGCATCCGGAACCCTTGCCCCAGCCTTTATCAACTCAGACCAAACCACCCCGACAGGAAAGGACACAGTCCTCCCGTGACCTCCTTCATTGAACCGCTCGTCATCAGGAACGCCAACGTCCTTGATGTCCACGCGGGCACCTTCTCGCTGACCGACGTCGTGACCGCTGACGGAAAGATCCGCAGCGTTGAGCCAAGCGCGAATGCGCCGGAAAATGCGCGCGTCATTGATGGCACGGGCAAGTACGTCATCCCCGGCCTCATCGACGCCCACGTCCACGTGGTGGCCTCCAGCGCGGACTTCCGGTCCCTGACCTGGACACCCGCCTCCTACGTGTACGCGCAGACCGCGAGGATCATGCAGGGTATGCTGCGCCGCGGCTTCACCACCGTGCGCGATCTCTCAGGTGCCGACTTTGGCCTCGCGAGGGCCCAGGCCGAGGGCCTCCTGGAAGGGCCAAAGCTGCACTTTTGCGGACGCGCCCTCAGCCAGACGGGCGGCCACGGCGACATGCGGCTGCCCGGCGAAGACCACGAGCCCAACGGCCGGGGGTGCTGTGGCATCGGGCGGGTGGCCGACGGGGTGGACGCCGTGCGTGCCGCCGCCCGCGACGAGCTCCGCAAGGGGGCCCACCACATCAAGATCATGGCATCCGGAGGCGTGTCCTCCCCGACGGACCGGATCGACTCCACCCAGTATTCGCTGGAAGAGATGCGGGCCGCCGTGGAAGAAGCCGAAGCGGCCAACCGGTACGTGGCAGCCCACGCCTACACTGCCCGGGCCATCAACCGCGCCCTCGAATCGGGGGTCAGGTCCATTGAACACGGCAACCTCCTTGACGAGGAGAGCCTGCGCCTCTTCCTGGAGAAGGATGCCTTCCTGGTGCCCACCCTGGTGACTTACTGGGCGCTGAAGGAGGAAGGCAAGGAATTCGGCTTGACCGATGAGATGTGGGCCAAAGTGGATTCTGTCCTGAGCAGCGGACTTGAGGCCATCGCACGGGCCCACGAGGCCGGAGTGAAGATGGTTTACGGCTCGGACCTCCTCGGCGGCATGCACCGGCACCAGAACGAGCAGTTCCGGTTGCTGGGCAAAGTGCAGCCGGCCATCGACGCCATCCGGTCCGCCACCGCCACGGCCGCCGAACTGCTTGGGCGGGCGGGCGAACTGGGAGTCATCGCCCCCGGAGCGGACGCGGACATGCTGGTGCTCTCGGCGGACCCGGTGGAGGACGTCGCAGTGCTGGCCGATATTGCCGACCACCTGGTGCACGTGGTCCAGGACGGCGCAATTATCGTGTGAGGCGCTGCCTGGAAGGGACAGCACAGCGCCGCCCGCCTTGGGGGAAGACGGGCGGCGCTGTGCTGCAGTGCGGCGTTGTTAACCAGGACGGACTAGTGCTGACCGAGGTTGCCGTTGACCGGCGGCAGGCCGCCGTCGTTGCGCCGCAAATCGGTGCCGTCCTGGTCGCGCTCGGCCGCGCTCAGGTTCTCGCCTTCCAGCGTCTCGTCGGACTCGCCGGTGGTGTCCACGAGGCCGTTGGTCTGGTCGAAGGCATGCCCGATCCTGTCATCACCGAGGTCGGCGACTGAACCGGTGGAGCCGGCCGCCGCCGTCGTGCCCGCTGCGTGGACGCCGATGCCTGCATCCGCCGAACCGGTGGTGGAGCCTGCGGTGAGTGGCTCGGCGGGAACAACCGGCTCCGCAGGGGCCACGGGGGTGGTCCCAGTGACGGTTACGTCGCGGGCCTCGGTTTCGTCCTTGTTGCCGCTTGCGGCCACCGCCGCTGCCGCACCGGCCGCAGCCGCGATGCCCGCGCCGGCGGCCACCTTGCCGGAGATGCCAGCCTTGCCGGAATCGCCGCGTGAGGCGCCGGCATGCTCAACGCCGGGCGTGCCCACCGCCGAGCCGGCATTGACCGATCCCCGCCAGGCGCCGCTGGCGTAGCCTTCGTCTTCGATAAATTCCTTGAACTTCTTCAGGTCCGACTCCGCCTGGCGGTCCACGACATGGAGCTTGTCGCCCAGCTTTTCCACCAGGCCTTCGGGCTCGTATTCCAGGCTCAGCTGGATGGAGGTCTGGCCGCCCCCAACGTCCTCGAATTCCACCACGCCGGCGTTGGTGGCGCCTTCAGTAGCCGCCCAGGCCACCCGGCGGTCGGGTACCTGTTCCAGGATCTTCGCTTCCCACTGCCTGCGGACGCCGCCGATTTCAGCCACCCACTCCAGCCGGTCGTCGCTGAGCTGGGTCACGCTCTTGACGCCGCCCATGAAGTGCGGGAAGTCCTCGAACTGGGTCCACTGGTTGTAAGCGGTGCTCACCGGTACGTTCACCAGAATGCGTTTTTCCACCTTCGTGCTCATAACGTCTCCTTCGCTGTGTCACCGGGAACTGATGAGGATGGAAATCATCAGCATGCTTACCAAAATACTCTGTGGAAGGTCCGGTTTCCAGAGCGGTCGGCGACAAAAAGGCTGGCCTGGGGGCCGCGGCAGGCGAACTCGCCGCGGCCGGGAATTGTCAGTCCAGGTAGGTGCCCACCAGCGCCAGGTTCTGGATGACCGCCAGCCCGAACTGCGCCGTGTCATTGGTGGAGACCGTGGGTGCCTCGTCCACCGGCAGCAGCACGTGGGGTGGTTCGATCCTGCGCAGCGTGAAGGCGGATCCGTGGTTCAGGTGCTCGCCGCCCTCGGTGAAGCTGTCCCAGGCCCGGGCTGCGAGGTCAGGATCCTGCAACCTTGCCGCGGCGTACGCCGTCAGCCGGCTGTGCGCCTGCGTGAGGTAGACGCCCTCGAGCGGCTGGCCCACTGCCGCCACCTGCTCCTCCTTGGTGGCCAGGAACAGGCGGCAGTACTGCAGCCAGGCCCGCTCGAAGTCCGCATCCGGTACCAGGTCCACCAGTTCGCTGCAGATCTCCACCAGCCCGAAGACGGCACTGAGGTGTGAGACCTGGATCTGCTCGCGGCCGGTGTCGAACCGGCCCTTGTCCAGGTCGTACAGGGCTTCGCCGGTGAGGAAACCGAACTTCAGTGCGCCGATGTCCGCCATGGTGCCCAGCAGCCGGTCCCGGGACCGCGGGTTGCCGGTTCGTTCCCAGTCGGTGAGCCAGGTGGCGGCCAGGGAGCCCCAGTCCGTCCCAAGCCCCACGCCCAGGGCGCCGCGGTTGGGCCGGTAGGTGGCAGCATCCGGGCGGACCTTGCGGACCGGATCCAGGCCCAGGAAGTTCCGGTCGCTGTCCACCAGTTCGCTGAGCAGGTCTCCGGTGCGCTCATCCGCGGTGAGATAGTAGTAGAAGCGGCGGTAGGCAGGGGTGCTGATCCGCAGCTGCTTGGCGCTGCAGCCCCAGTGCTGGACGTTGTGCCGGGAACCCAGGCCCTTCCACGGCCCCAGGTGGTACACGTCCACCTCGCCGGTATGCCGGGTCATGGCCTCGGCGAAGCGGAAAATGTCTGCCCGGCCCGAGCGCAGGTAGGAGTACCACAGCCACAGGTCGGGGGAGAGCTCGGAGTTGTCCCATGCGTAGCCGCCCACGTCATAGCGCCACACGTGCCGGTCGAAGTCGTACGTGTGCATCACGTCGCCGTAGTTCCAGAACCCGTACCAGCGGCGCTGCTCCACCTGGCCGGCGTAGAAGTCGAAGAGGAAGTCCAGCTGATCCTCCAGCCCGGCACGCGCCGGAGTGCTCCGGTCCACGGGGTCCCAGTCGCCAAAGACGCCCATCGAGTGCAGGTATTCCGGCGTGGCCTGCAGGAGCGCCGGGGCGGACGCCGCGGCGGCGTCGGCCGCGAGGCTCTCCGTGGAAGGGGTGCTCTCATAGGCAAACAGGGTCAACTCGTGGGTGCGGGCAATTCCGGTGGGGTTGCCGAAGCCGGGTTCGTAGTCCTCATAGGTGATCTCCAGTCCCTCGAGCTGCTCCTCGAACGTGTCCTGGCCCAGTCCGTCGTGGTAGAACCGCAGGTCCATGGGCTGGGCTTCCGGGGAAAACAGCCATGCCGTCAGGGTTGCCCCGCCGCCGGCTGCGCCGCGGACATCCAGCTGGCCCGGGTGGGACTGCCAGAAGTCCTTGATCCCGACGCCCAGGCCGCCGCGGGTATCGCTGAGGGAGCAGAAGCCTGCCGAGCGGGTGCCGCCGGAGATGCCCACCCAGCCGTGGCCGGCGGCAGTCCGTTTCCGCAGTTCGAAGCCGTCTGCACTGAGTTGGGTAAGGGTGTAGTCGCCCCAGCTGGGGATGAGGTGCAGCCGGCCGGAGACCTCGGGGTTCCAGGCCTCTGCCGGTGGAGTGGCGCGGCCGGCGATCTGCGCGTCCCGTACTTCCGCGCCCGGGTCCCGGCGCAGCCCGGTCAGGCCGCGCACCGCCTCGGTGAGGAACCCGCCGTCGGCCCCGGCGATCCGGACGTGCCGGTCATGCAGTTCGGCCTCCAGCGGCACGCTGAACCGGACGCCGAGCCCGGCCAGGAAGTCACGCTCCGGGTCACCGTCCCAGATGAAGGAGTGGACCATGCGCACGCTGCGGGCGTTGGCGTGGAAGTAGAAACGCACCACGAAGGGCAGCCAACCCCGGTGGGCGTTGTCCGGCAGGTCGGGGTGGTGGCGCCCTTCCAGCCGCACCACCGCGCGCACGGGCCCGGCTTGTTCAAGGACGACGGCGGTCACCTCGCCGGTGAAGGCCTCCCGGCCGGCGGTTCCGGCACCTTCGGGAACGCCGTCCTGCAGCAGGCTGACCAGCCGTGCGTCGCGGGCAACGGGCCGGCCGTCCCGGGACAGGCTGCTGAACAGGGTGGATCCGCGGCGGTTGATCATCATCCGCAAAACACCGGTATCAACTGTCAGGGCGTCGGCATCCTCGGTGACCGTGACGGCCGAACCGCCCGGCGTCGGCCGGCCGGCTGCGGCGGCTGCGCCGGCTGCGCCGGCGTCGGCCTCCACCTGGTAGGTGCCCGACGGCGTGTCGGTTGCCGGGAGGGCGATGCCCGCCCATTTCAAGGAGCCGTCCGGCCAGGTGGCCAAGGGCCATGCCTGGCTGGGGAGGGGAGTGCCGGTGGCGTCCGCCACCGTAAGGGCGTCCGCGCCGGGCACTGAGCCGCGGGCAAACGGCATGCCCCACGTTGTTCCGCCACTGATTTCTGCCGGGGCCTGGCCATCGATCCACCTGATGAGGGTGCTGTCCGTCATGTCATCCGATTCCACTGGTGATTGCAGCGCGTTTGGGTCCCGCCGAAATGCGGGAAAGCGCTTTCTCGATCAGGACTACAACGTAGTAGACGATGGGGCGGGGCGCAAGGGGTATTCGCCGGCCGGAACGACCGCACGGCCGGACGCGGGCATGTTCGATGAGTATGCGGCGTTTGCCGCCAGGGTTCTGGCTGCCAATGCGCGGGCCATATCGGCGGCCTGGAACCTGACGATGCCAAGCTCTCAGGCTGACCGTTCTCCCCGGGTGGGAATACGGATGGCCGCCGTCCCAGCGACGCCGGCCATCCGAGCCTGTTAGTCCAGCGGAAGGGTTACCGTCACGCTGGTGCCGCGGCCCGGTGCGGAGGTGATCTCCACTGCGCCGCCGGCTTCCTGCACGGCCACCGTCATGAGCCGCAGCCCGTACCCGTGGTGCCGCCCGCACGTGGCGGCGTCGCTGTCAAAGCCCGTGCCGTCGTCGGCCACCACCAGGCGGATCCCGTGATCAACGGCCAGCAGTTGCACGGTAACCATGGATGCGCCGGAGAATTTGAAAGCGTTGCTGAGCGCCTCACGCGCCGACTGGTACAGCAGGGAGGCGCAGTCCGCCGGGATCTCAATGCCCCAGTGTGGAGTATCCCAGTGGACCGCGGTTCCGTGCTGGCGAAGGGGTGCCGTGAGCCGGTCGATGCAACCGGCCAGCCCCAAGGTGTGGAAGTCCAGCGGCTGAAGGTCGGTCAGCACGCCTCCCACGGTTGTGACTTCGTTCTCCAAGGTTGTCTTGGTGCCCATGACTTCCTGCTCCCCAAGCTGGTTTTGTCTGATACCCCCAGCGTGGACCTGAAACGTCTAGGGGGCGCAAGATTTGCCTCAAGATCAGATCAATTATGTGCGCGGCGCACGGCGGGAAGAGGGTGGGTGCTGTGGGTGGCAAGTTCGCGGGGCAAAATCAGACGAAGGACGTCCCATCTCCTGTACACTGAGGAAAGACGAGAGGCCGCCGCCGGGTGCGGTCGAAGGAGATGACGTGACAGTAGCATCCACAGCGGTACCGCCGGCAAGGTTCAGCGCACAAATCCGGTCCCACGCCCTCCAGACCAGAATCATGGAACTTATCCTGGAACGCGGCCTGGATGTTGGCGATGCGCTGCCCACCGAGAGTGAACTGTCCGCAGAGCTGGGCGTCGGGCGGAACACCGTCCGGGAATCCCTCAAGGTCCTCCAAGCGCTCGGCGTCATCGAAATCCGCCATGGCTTCGGCATGTTCGTGGCACCCAACAACTTCAGCGCCCTGGTATCGGGCCTGACCTTCCGCGGCCGGCTGTCCCTCCGGCACAAGGGCGAAGAAGCCATGGAGCTTATCGACGTGCGGCAGGCCCTGGAGTCCGGGCTGATTGGTTCGGCCATCGACCTGCTGACGGAAGAGCACCTGGCAGACCTGAGGTCCTCGATGGAGGCCATGCAGGCCGCCGCAGCCCAGGGGGAACCGCTGGCCGAGCATGATGCGGAGTTCCACCGGAAGCTGTACGCCCCGCTGAACAACGAGCTCCTCATCAACCTCATGGATGTGTTCTGGCAGGTCTACCGCCAGATCCATGAGGCGCTGGGATCGGGTCCGGTCAACCTGGAGGAGCAGGTGCGGATCCACTGGGACATCTACGAGGCCGTGGCCGGCAGGGACAAGACGCTCGCCGCCGAGCGCCTGCAGCGCCACTTTGACGGTATCCGCCAGAAGCTCAAGGACGTGGCATCCGCCTAGGGGCCGCACCCGCGTCCACTACGCCTTCCGGCACGGACGGCTCCATTCCGCCGCAGCCCGGCTGCCGCATGCCCTGCTGCCGTCCTTCCTCACGAGAGAGTCCC
Source organism: Pseudarthrobacter sp. YAF2 (assembly GCF_052113345.1). Classification (NCBI taxonomy): domain Bacteria; kingdom Bacillati; phylum Actinomycetota; class Actinomycetes; order Micrococcales; family Micrococcaceae; genus Pseudarthrobacter; species Pseudarthrobacter sp. YAF2. The sequence goes on from NZ_JBFRDA010000013.1 coordinate 65,150, forward strand.
CCCTTGGAAATCTTTGTTGTCCCCGATGCCGCAGCCACCGGTGCGGTCGCGGCCGGAATCCTCGCCGCCGTCGTCCGGTCCAAGCCGGACTCTGTCCTCGGCGTGGCGACCGGCGGATCACCGCTTCCTGTCTACGCAGCCCTCTCCGGGCACCGGCTTGACATGTCCGCAGTGCGCGCATTCGCCCTGGACGAGTACGTCGGGCTGCCTGCCGGGCACCCGCAGAGCTACGGCGAGGTGGTGCGGCGGGAGGTGACCGAACGGCTGGGAATGGATCCGGCGCTCGTTCGGGTACCCGCAGGCAACGCGGCAGACCCCCGGCAGGCAGCCGACGACTACGACGCAGCCATTCGCGCTGCCGGCGGGGTGGACGTGCAACTCCTGGGCATCGGGCACAACGGGCACATCGCCTTCAACGAACCCGGATCCGCCTTGGACTCCCGCACCCGGGTGGAAGTCCTGGCGGAACGCACCCGGGCGGCCAACGCCCGGTACTTCACGTCGGAAGCCGAGGTGCCGCGCCGGTGCATCACGCAGGGACTCGGGACCATCCTGGAGGCCCGGCACCTGCTCCTGGTGGTGGCCGGTGCGGACAAGGCCGGCATCCTGGCCCGCGCCCTGCGCGGCGAGGTCTCTGTGGATTGCCCGGCCTCCGTGCTGCAGCTGCACCCGCACGTGACGGTGGTGGCCGACGAAGCCGCCGCCGCACGGCTGGCGCCCGAAAGCGGCCAGGTCACCGTGCGTGTGGCCGGAGAGGCTGTTGGCGTCTAGGGGCGTCCACGAGCGTCCAGGCCGCCTGAGCGCCCCCGCAAAATCCTGCTCCACAAGCCGCCCACCGCACCGACACGAAAGCAAAGCAGATTGGGCGCCGCCCGCACGGTGTAGCGTGCAGGAAGAATGACAGCCTGAGGGGGCAGCGCTTGAACCTTACCGACTCCGTCACCGCCGTGCGTCCGGAACCCGGGGACCTCGGCCGGGGGCGTCCATGAACGCCAAACGGCAGGCGCAACCGCTGACGTTGTTCTGGAAACTCATGATCACCCTCTCCGCCGTGGTCGGCGTGGGCACCTGCGCGGGTCTTTGGCTCATTTACACGCACTTCCTTATGGCGACCCCCGGGACCATGGAAGTGCTGGGGCGGCAGTTGACCAAGAGCGATGCCATCCCGGCCATGCAGGACGAGGACGGGGAGGCGGTGATCGGCGAGACCCGGAGGCTGGCCTCCTACGAGTCCATGACCTACTACGCGGCACCGGCCAGGACCTCCGGCGTCGCATGCCTGGTGGGGAAGTATGACTTGGACCAGGTGTCCTACTGGGAGGCCTGCGACTACATCCCCGACGGCCGGGACATCCTGGCGGAGGTGCAGGACCCCGATGGCAGGGAGATTCTCTTTGTACCTGACCAGTTCGACCACGGTCCGATGGAACGGGACGGCTGGGTCACCCTGCATCGGAACCTGCTGGTCATGCCCTTAGTGGAACCGCCGCAGCCTCAGGCTCCCGAACTGCTCACCCGCAACGCAACGTTGCAGAAGGCCGGTTAGACGCGGTTATCCCAGCGCGTCCGCGAACCAGCCGGTGATGGTCGCGGGGTGCGTTATCGCCGTACCCACAACCACCGCGAAGGCGCCGGCGTCGAGGGCCTGCCGGGCCTGGGCCGGCGAATGGATGCGCCCCTCGGCGATCAGCGGAGCGCCGAACCCTGCTGCTGCAATGTCCGCCAGCAACGCCAGGTCCGGGCCTTGGGTCTTGGGGCGGCCGCCGGTGTACCCGGCCAGTGTGGTGCCGATGAGGTCCGCGCCGGCGTCAACGGCGGCCGCGGCGTCCTCCAGTGATGCGCAGTCGGCCATGACCAAGGCATGGGATTCCTTGCGGATCCCCGTAACGGTCTGCGCAAGCGTCAGCCCGTCCGGCCGGTCACGGCGGGTCCCGTCCACTGCCACCACATGGGCGCCGGCGCTGGCCACGGCCAGGGCGTGCCGGAGTGTGGGAGTGATGAAGACGCCGTCGTGCCCGTCCTTCCAGAGTCCAATGACCGGAACCTCGACGGCGGAGCGGGTGTGCTGGATATCGGCCAGGCCTTGCACACGTACTGCTGCGGCCCCGCCGAGCACAGCCGAGGCTGTCACTTGCGCGGTGGTGCGGGGATCCCGCATCGGTTCGCCGGGATACGCCTGGCAGGACACGATGAGCCGGCCCCGCAGGGATTCCAGGGTTTCGGGGGACAAGATCATGGTGTGCTTCCTTGGCTGGTGTGGAGTGGCGTGATGACCAGGCGGGCCGCGCCCACCATGGCTGCGGCGTTGCCCAAGGCAGCGGGTACCACCGGCAGGTCCGCCAGCGCCGGCAGCAGTTCGGACCGCAGGGCCACCCGCATGGGTTCCCACCACGGCTCCCCGGCATCGGACAAACCGCCGGAGACCACGACGATTTCGGGGTCGAAGATGTTGGCCAGGCCGCCCACAGCCTGGCCCGCAGCCGTGGCGGCGGTGCGGACTGCCGTGGCGGCCATGGTGTCGCCGTCGCCGGCCAAGGCGAAGACCCCGCGGGCATCGCGGGCGGGTGCAGTGCCGCCCAGGCGGAGGTAGGCCTCCAGGAGTGCAGGGCCGGAAGCGATCGCTTCGACGTGCCCTGATCCGCCGCAGACGCATGCCAGGGCCGCGCCCCCGTGGTAGGCGTGCGGTGAGGCGAAGTGGCCCACATGGCCGCCGGCATGGCGGTGTCCAAGGATGTGCCGGCCGTCCACCACGAAGCTGCCGCCCACACCGGTGCCGAACGCCACCAGCAGCGAACTTGTGGTCCCTGCGGCGGCACCCGTCCAGGCTTCACCGAGGGCATGGGCGTGGACATCGTTCACCGCCCGGACGGACGACGCCGGCAGACCCAGCCGTGCGGCCAGGCCTTCGGTCAGTGCCGTCCCGGCCCAGCCCAGGATGGCGTCCGTAGCGGAGACCACCACCCCGCGGGTGGAATCGATGACGCCGGCCGAGCCGACACCAACCCCAGTGACGGCCAGGCCCTCTTTTTGAGCCCGGCCAATCAGTGCGGAAACCAGCGCAGCAGTGGCATCGAGGATGGCGGCCCCGCCGTCGCGGTTCAGCGTGGGGACGGTCTCCGAAAACAAGACCTCCCCGGCTGCGGAAACAACTCCCGCAGCAGTCTTGGTACCCCCAAGATCAACACCAACGGCATGCATAACCAGGGTTCTACACCAGGCCGTTGCGTTCGAGGATGACCTTGATCGCCGTGGTCTCTTCTTCGTTCAACGCCTGCATCGGCGCGCTCATGGTGTTGGATTCGATGACGCCCATGATCTGCAGCGCCGTCTTGAAGGCGCCCAACCCGGCCGCCCCTCCGGAAACGCGTCCCTTGGGGGTGTAGACGATCTCGAAGAGGTCGGCCAGGCGGTCTTGTTCGGCGGCGGCTTTCGCCCAGTCGCCGGAAACTGCAGCGTCCACCAGGTTTCGGTAGCCGCGGGGGTCCACGTTGCCAAGGCCCGGAACCACGCCCTGTGCCCCGCCGAGCAGTGCGCCGTCCACCACGACTTCGTGTCCGGTGAAAATGTCGAAGTTGTCGATGTCCCGGGCCGCCAGCAGCAGCTGGCGGAAGGAGACGTCGTCCCCGGAGGAGTCCTTGACGCCGGCGATGACGCCGTCGCGGCCCAGCCGGACCAGCAGGTCGGTGGGGAGCTTGAAGTGGGTGCGGACGGGGACGTCGTAAGCGAAGACCGGGGAATCAACGGCTGCATGGATGCTGCGGAAGTGCGTTTCGGTTTCCTCGGCGTTGCCGATCGCGTAGTACATGGAGGTGACCACGAGGGCATCCGCGCCAAGGTCCACCATCCGCTTGGCTTCCTCGATGACTCGGTTGGTGGTCTGTTCGTTGGCGCCCACGATCAAGGGCACGGAGCCGGCGTTGGCCTCGGCGATGGTGTTGACCACCTGTGCGCGTTCCGCGTTGGTCATGTACGGCACCTCCGCTGAGGAGCCCAGGACGAAGAGCCCGGACACGCCGCCGTCGAGCAGGTGCTTGGTGAGGTTCTGCAGCGAGGCGGTGTCAATGCTGCCGTCTGCGTGGCGGGGGGTGACGACAGGGGGGATGACGCCCGAGAACTGGGAAGACACGGAAAACTCCAATGCGTGGTTGTAAGAGGTGGGAATGAAAATTTCAGGTGTGCAGCAAACTGGGTGCGGCACCGAGGAGTTTGCGGGTGTAGTCGTTTCGGGGGGTGTCGAACACCTGGGCCGCCGGTCCTTCCTCCACGATTTCGCCGAAGTACATGACGCAGATGCGGTCGGAAACGTAGCGGACGGTCTGGATGTCGTGGGAGATGAACACCATGCCCAGGTTCAGTTGGGTCTTCAGGTCCGAGAGCAGGTTCAGGACCTGGGCACGGACGGACACATCCAGCGCTGAGGTGGGTTCATCGGCAACGATGATGTCCGGATCGAGGGCCAGGGCCCTGGCGATGGCCACGCGCTGGCGTTGCCCGCCGGAAACCTGCGACGGCGTCACTTCCGCCGCGGAGGCGGGCAGGCCTACCAGCGCCAGGAGTTCCTTGACCTTGGCGGCGCGGGACGCTGCGTTCCCGATGCCGTGGATCTGGAGCGGGTCCGTCAGGATGTCCTGGATGGTCATGCGCGGGTTCAGTGCCGTGGCGGGGTCCTGGAAGACTACGGAGACGGCGCGGCCAAACTCCTTCCGCATGGCGGCGTTGCGCCTGATGGCCGGTTTGCCGTGGAACAGCACCTGGCCGGACGTGGGCGCTTGCAGGCCCACCAAGACCGAGGCCAGGGTGGACTTGCCGCAGCCGGATTCGCCCACGATGCCCACCGTCTCGCCGCGGCTGATGGTGAAGTCAACGCCGTTGACGGCCTTGACGATATTGGGCCGGAAGAGGCCGCCGGCCCTTGCACGGTGGTGGACCTTCACGTCCTTGAGCTCGATGACCGGTTTGCCGGTGGATACGCTCACTTGGCGTCCTCCTTAAGGTGGCTGGCCCAGTAATGGTCGGAGTCCCCGCCCACGGCGGTGAGGACCAGTGCCTGGTTGGGGTCTGCATCGCTGCGGAGGGACCGGGGTGCGAAGCGGTCGCCGGGGGCGAAATCCTGTGGCGACGGCACTGTGCCGGGGATCTGGTGCAGGCGGACAGCGTCGGCTTCGACGGAGAGCACGGCACCCAGCAGGCCCCGGGTGTACTCGTGTTTCGGGTTCTGCAGCAGCTCGGAAGCCCGGGCCGATTCAACCACCTGGCCGGCGTACATCACCGTAATCCGGTGGGCCAGGGAGGCCACCAGCGCCAGGTCATGGCTGACGAATACCATGGCGAAGCCCAGTTCCGCCCGCAGTTCGTTGAGCAGGTCCACCACTTGTTTCTGGACGGTGACGTCCAGTGCGGTGGTTGGTTCGTCAGCCACCACGATCTTGGGTGAGCGGGAGAGCGCCATGGCGATCAGGACGCGCTGGCGCTGGCCGCCGGAGAGCTCGTGCGGGTAGCTGGCCAGGGTGCGGACGGGGTCCAGCTTGACCATTTCCAGCAGTTCAGCCGGGGTCTTGCGTCCGCCGCGGCGGGTCAGCTGCGCCATCTGCTCCTTGATCTTCATGGACGGGTTAAGGGAACTGAGGGCGTCCTGGTAGACCATGGCGATCTGTTCGCCGCGGAGCCCCTGGTAAGCCTTGATATTGCTGTGGCCGGTATCAGGATCCAGCAGTTCCTTGCCATCGAACGTGATGGAACCGGTGATCTTCGCCGTTTTGGGAAGCAACCCCATGATGGCCAGAGAGGTGATGGACTTGCCGCAGCCGGATTCGCCCACCAGGCCCATGGTTTCACCCTCGCGGACGGTGAAGGAGACGTTGTCCACGATGGCTGTGTCGCCGAACCGGCCGGGGAACCGGATGGACAGGTTCTTCACCTCAAGGACGGTGCGGGCGTCCGCCGGAACCTGTGGCAGCCGGTCGATGCGGGTGGCCTCGACGGCGGCGAGGAGTTCCAACTCGCGGTCCAGCAGGGCGTGCGGGTTGGCGGCCGCCACACGGTGGTCGGTGAGCAGGGTGGAATGGGACAGCTCGCGCTCGCCGGCGCTGGTGGCTGAAGCCTCGCGGACGCCGTCGAGCTCATGCTGTTCCACTACGGACGGCTGGGCAACCGAGGTGGCCACCTCGGTGTCCACTGCGGCGACAGCCGCGCCCGCCACCGAAGCCGCAGCGCCGTCGTCGTCCTTCACCGCAGCTGCCTTGCGGAGCCGCGGGTTGACCATGGCGTCGGTGAGGCCTTCGGCCAGGATGTTCAGCGCCAGCACGGTGAGCAGGATGGTGAGGCCGGCAAAGGTGGTGGCCCACCAGCCGCCGGACAGGACGAGGTTGCGGCCGTAGGAGATCACGTTGCCCCAGGACGGGGCGGGGTCCTGCACACCGGCGCCCAGGAAGGACAGCGAGGCTTCGAGGATGATGGCGTCGGCCACCATCACCGTGGCAAACACCAGCACGGGGGCCGCGGTGTTGCGCACGATGTGCTTGGCAAGGATGTAGAAGCGGCCCGCACCGATGACCCGTTCCGCCCGGACGTAGTCCTCGCCGTACTGGGAGAGCACGTTGGCGCGGACCACCCGGGCCAGTTGCGGGGTGTAGATAATGGCGATGGCAACGATGATGGTGGGTACGGAGTTGCCGAACGCCGCCAGCAGGACCGCGGCCAGGGCGATGCCCGGGAACGCCATCAGGATGTCCATGAGGCGCATCAGGAGCTCGTTCACGGCCTTGCTGGACGTCGCCGCGAGCGAGCCCAGGAGCGCGCCGGCCAGGACAGCCAATGCCACGGCGCCCAGGCCGATCATCAGCGAGGACTGGGAACCGTAGAGCAGGCGGGAGAAGATGTCGCGGCCCAGGCGGTCGGTGCCGAAGAAGTGCTCGGCGCCGGGACGCGTGGCGGGTATGAAGGTTTCCAGCGGGTCGTGCGGTGCCAAGACCGGGGCGAAGACGGCTGCGAGGCCAATCACCAGCAGGAAGGAGAGAGCCAGGCGGGAGCTCCAGGGCAGGCCCTTGAAGCGAAGTCCGGGGGCGCTCAGACGTTCAGCGAGTTTGCTGCGCATGGGTCACACGGTCCTGATTCGGGGGTTGATGAGCAGGTAGAGGAGGTCCACGGCAATGTTCACCAGGACGAAGGTGACGGAGATGGTCAGGACCACGCCCTGCACCAGGTTCACGTCCAGGTTGGTGATGCCGTTGAGGATCAGCTGACCCATGCCGGGCAGCGCAAAGATCATTTCAATGACGACGGCGCCGCCCAGCAGGTAGCCGATCCGCAGTCCCAGCACGGTGACCGGGGTGACAAGGGCGTTGCGGAGCACGTTCCTGGAGACCACTTCCCGGTACGGGACGCCGTTGCCGATGGCGGTGCGGACATAGTCCCGGTCCAGCTCCTCCACCATGGAGGTGCGCACCACCCTGATGAGGGAAGCCGAGACCGGGATGCCGAGGGCCAGGGCGGGCAGGGCCATCGAGTTGAGCCAGCCGCCGAAGCCGGACTCCGGGGTGGCAATGCCGCCGGACGGGAACAGCGGGGCCGGGCCCAGGGCGAACCACTGGATCAGCAGGATGCCCAGCCAGAACGACGGCGTTGCCACCGCGGCGATGGAGAAGACCCGCACCAGCTGGTCCTGCCATTTGTCCCGGTACAGGGCACCGATGATGCCGAAGACCAGCGAGACCACGACGGCGATGATGACGCCCAGGAACGTCAGCTGCAGCGTCAGCGGGAAGGCTGAGCCGATCATGCTTGCCACGGATTTCGCCGGGGGAGTGGTGACTCCCAGGTCGAACTGGAGGAGCTTGCCGAGGAAGCGGATGTACTGCAGCAGCAAGGGGTCGTTCAGGCCGTTGGCCTGCCGGTACTGCTCTTTGGCTTCCTCGCTGGCCCCTTCGCCCAGGGCGCTGCTCGCCTGGTCGCCGGGTGCGGCCTGCAGGACGAGGAACACGAGCAAGGTGATGCCCAGGACCATCAGCGGCAGGGCTGCCAGCCGCCGGCCCAGGAGGCGCAATATCGTGGTCAATGTAGTCTCCGGTTGGTGTGGCTAGGCGGTGCGGCCCACACCAACGAAGGAAACTCCGGTGGTGGGAAGGGGCTTGAAGCCGCTGAGCTTCTTTGCATCCCAGGCGCTGGGAAGCTGGCGGTGGAACAGCGGGTAGAGGGGAACCTCTTCGGAGACCAGGTCCACGATCTGCCCGGTGAGCTTCTTGGCATCATCCTTGGACGACTGGCCGGCCTTGGCCATGAGGTCCACCAACTGGGCGCGCTCCGGGGCGGACCCCCAGTAGGCACGGTTTTTCATCCAGGTGTCGCCGGCGTAGAACCAGCTGAGCAGGAGGTCTGCGTCGTTGCCGAACACGGAGGGATCGCCGGGTGCGGCAACCACCTTGTAGTCGCCCTTGCCGACGCGGTCCGTGTACAGCGCGCCGGACTGCAGGTTCTTGAGCGTCACCTTGACGCCGGGGATCTTGTTCCAGGATTCCAGCATCAGGGGTGCCACATCCTTAACCCACGCTGTGTCCGTGGTGAGGAGTTCGAACTCCAGGCTGGAGACCCCGGCCTGCTTGAGGAGGTCTGCGGCCTTGTTGGGATCGTAGCTGTAGACGTTCTTTGCCTTGACGTAGTCCGGGTGGCCCTCCTGGAAGTAGGAGCTGGCTGGCTTGGCGTTGCCGAACAGTGCCTTCTTGATGATGGAGTCCTTGTCCAGGCCGTAGTGCAGGGCCTGCCGGACCAGCTTGTTGTCGAACGGCGCGGCGGAGCAGTTGAACATCAGGAACAGCAGGCCGAAGGACTGCACTGACTCAACGGTGGCCGCGGACTTGAGCCCTTCCATGTCCAGGTAGGGGACGTCCTCGATGGCCTGGACCCGGCCGGACTGCATGGCGGTGACGCGGGCTGCGGCGTCGGAGAGCAGCAGCCAGGTCATGCCCTTGGCCAGTGCCGGCATGGGGCCGTTGTAGGCCTGGTTCGCCTCGAAGATGATCTTGTCGTCCTTGGCGGCGGAGACCAGCTTGTAGGGGCCGGTTCCAACAGGCTTGGCGTCGAAGGCCTTCAGCTGGTCCGAGCCGGCCGGGAAGTTGGTGAGCGCCTTGGGCACCACCTTCACCACCGAGATGCGCGGCCCGAACCCCGGGAAGGCGTACTTCAAGGTGAATTCCACGGTCTTGGCATCGAGCGCCTTGACGTCCTGGATGAACGGGATGAACTGCGAGAAGAGGGACTTGTTCGCGGGATCCATGACCCGGGTGAAGGAGAACACCACGTCGTCGGCCGTGACCGGGGTGCCGTCGTGGAACGTTGCGCCCTCGCGGATGGCTACCTGGTAGGTGGTGGGGTTCACCATCTTGGGATCAGTTGCAGCCAGCGCATTGTAGGGCTCCCGGGTTGCCGGGTGGAGCTCGATCAGGCCCTCGAAGACATGGAGGTTGGCCGCCATGGGGGTGGCGCCGGAGGAGGAAATGGGATCGAAGCCGGTGGAGAGGGCGTAGGAGATGCCGGCCTCGATGGTGAGGTCCTTGTTGATGGGTGAGGTGTTGGTGGTTGCGTTGCTGGTGGTGGCTGCGGGTCCACCGCAGGCGGCCAGGGAGCTGGCGAAGGCTGCGGCGAGGCCCATGGCCCCGCCGAGTTTGAGGAAGTTCCGGCGGCTGGCGTCATTGACCAGCGGCAGGTTCTTGATGTTGTTCATTGGCCTCACCGTTCAGGAGATGTTTATCGGATGTAGGATGTCCTAGCTCGTATGGAAACTGTAAGTCCCATCACAGCCAGCGTCAAGTGGGCTAATGTTTCTTGCATTTACGCCTGGCCTGCCGCCAGACCCTTCGCGAATGGAGCTTCCTTGTCCCTGATTGTCGGCGCCTACCCCGCCCAGCCCGGCGAACTGCAGGAGCAGTTCTACCGGGGCCTTGCTGCCATTTCCCCGATCCGCGGACTCGAGCTTCCCTACGGCCCTTATGGCGGGACCGGCTGGCCCGCGGGGGCGCCGGAGGGCTGGTCCGCCGTGGTCACCGCCATTCCCGGGACCATGCAGCGGCTGGGCACCCATAAAGCGTTCGGGCTGGCCTCCGCTGATGCGGCGGGGCGGCGCGAAGCCCTCGACTTCGCGGCGGGTGTCCGGGACTATGCACTCCGGCTGCAGGATGCCGGGCATGAGGTGGAGGCTGTTGAACTGCATTCAGCACCCACCGGTGGCGCCTCCGCCCGCTGGTTCGAGGAATCCCTGAAGGAACTCCTGGGGTGGGACTGGGGACCAGCCCGCGTGCTGATTGAACACTGCGACGCCCCACGTCCCGGTGCCAGTCCGGAGAAAGGTTTCCTGACCTTTGCGGAGGAAGTGGACATCGCTGTTTCACTCAGGGACCAGGGCTGGGAGCAGGTGGGGGTGACGGTCAACTGGGCGCGCTCAGTCATCGAATCAGGCAACCCGGATACGGCCGTTGAGCACCTGTCCCTCGGCCGTGACGCAGGCGTCCTTGAGGGCCTGGTCTTTTCCGGCTGCTCGCCCGAGGAAACCGGCTTTGGCTATGCGTGGATCGATGCGCACCTCCCCGCCGTGGAGGTCCAGGGCGCCCCGCCCACCTCCGTGCTGAACCGCCGCCAAATTGACCGCTGCCTGGCGGCGGCGGGTCCACTCCCCATCCTTGGGTTCAAGATCGGGCTTGGTCCGGACGAGCTGTCGCCGGCGGACCGCGTGGAACGGCTCCGGCAGATGGCGGTCCTGGTGGGGGAGTAGCCGCTCAGGGCCCGGTGCTGTCAGCCACGGTGATGGTTCCCGTCGCCACGCCACAGCGGAAGGTCCGGGACAGCCGTTGCCTGCCGGCCCCAACCCTTGCTTCCACCGCAAAGGTAACTTCAAAGGCCTCCTCCTCCGCGTCCTCCGCCGTCACGGTGCAGGCGGGCGTGAAGTAGAGAACCTCCTGCCCCGGCAGCAGGTCGGTTGCCGGAAACGCCCCGGCTCCCGGCCCGTGCAGGCGGACGTCCCGGATGGTGTGACTGCCGTCATTCCGCGCCCTGCCGGTAAATGCCAGGATGTCCCCGGCCTTGTACCCGGGAGTGGGCGGGCCGTAGTTCAGGTCCTGCGCCTCCCGTGTGCCCAGGACCTGGACCTGGTCCGGGGAATAGGCCTGGCCGATCTCCTTCCACGACTCGGCACCCCAGCCCTCCCCGCCGGACGCCATCACATGGAACTCCCCGGCGTTCTTCCACACGGCCGGAAGCCCCGGCGTAATGGACCGCAACTCCATGTCGAAGACCAGGCCCGGCTCCGCTGGCGGCAGGCCGCCGTCGGGCGCTGCTGCACCCGGTGACGAAAGCTGGCTGGTGAGCTGCTCCGGCGGCACCGACGCGAAGACGATCTCCCGGTAGCCCTGGCGCTCGTACAGCACGCCGATGTTGCCGTCCGGCAGGCGGGTGGCCGTGGAGTAGGCCGAGCTGCCCGGGCAAAGGACCAGCTTGGCGGGCCAGGTGGCGCCATCGTCGGCCGACAGGCTCAGGACGGTGTTGCGGCGCAGGTTGGGATCATGGTTGTTGGTGGCCAGCAGCCAGGAATCCGTGGCCGGTGTTGCAAGGCCGGTGACGGACGGCAGACCGTCGAAGCGGGCCAGTGAACCGTTGTCGCTGGGGTCGGGGAGGTCCGGGACCGGAACTGGCATACTCCAGGTGTGGCCGCCGTCCTCGGAAACGGCGGCAAGGCGGTGCGGCGTAGCCCGGCCGTGGAGGAGCAGCCTGCCGTCACTGAGGGCGGCCACCTTGTTCTCGTTGGGGGCCGCGCCGTCGGCCGTTCCTTCAATCAGCTGCCCCAGTTGCCAGGTGCCACCGTGGTCGTCGCTGTAGGCCGAGGCAGCCATGATCCTGCCCCCGCTCAACACCACGTACTGCTGCACCAGCCGCCCCCGGTACGGGCCGCAGTGGATCTGGATCCCCTGCCCGGCCGCGGCGAAGATCCCCGTGATCTCCCGCCCGCTGCCTGACTTAAGGGCTGCCGTGATGCGCCGGTGCTGCCAGGTGAGGCCGTCGTCGTCGGACATGCTGACATCGCAATGCTGGACCTGGTGGTCGTCGTGGTCCATTCCCGCTGTGGCCTCGAAGAAACCGGCGCGGGTCCCGGCGGCGTGGAAGACGAAGATCCGTCCGGTCTCTGCGTCGACCAGCAGGCTGGGGTCCCCGAAGCCCTCCAGCCCGGTGCCGCTCCGCACCACCTCCTGGCCACTCCAGGTGCGCCCGCTGTCCGTGCTGCGCCGGATCAGCAGGTCAATCGGACTTGGAAGGTCATCCAAATTGGGCCGGCCGTCGTAGGCCGCGAGCAGCGTCCCCTTGCTGGTCACAGCGAGGGCGGGAATCCGGTACTGCCGGTAGCCGCTGCGGCCGCGGGCTGCCAGGACATGCTCGACGGCGGGCCGGGCGGAGGGAATGGCAGGCAGGAGATGGGATGTCACATCTACAGCATAGCTACCCCTGGCTTTGTGATCGCAGGCGCACTAGCTTGGTAGGACGTCGTACGTAGTAGGAGCAATGTATTGATGATCCCGGACGGCGACGCCCTGCCGAGAGCCGCACTGCCGCGGCATCCAGAAAGGTCAGTCCCTTTGCCATATTTCCAAAGACACAGCACACCCCTGACACTGTGCAGAACCGCCGGGGCGGCTGCCCTTGCACTGGCACTGCTTGCCGGAGGCGTTGCGGCGCAGGCCGCGCCCATTCCTTCCAACAGCCCCACCAGCCCGCCCGGAAACTTCCAGGAAGCCAACCTGGGGGCAGGCCGCACCGCAGACAACTTCTTCTACCGCATCCCGGCACTGAGCTACCTCGGCAACGGCGTGGTCCTGGCGGCCTGGGACGGCAGGCCGGGAAGCTCCGCCGACGCGCCCAACCCCAACTCGATCGTCCAGCGGCGCAGCACTGACGGCGGGCGCACATGGGGGCCTGTGCAGGTGATTGCTGCAGGTCACGTGGCTGATGCCAGCGCGCCGAAATACGGCTACAGCGATCCCTCCTATGTCTACGACGCCGAGGCAGGCAAGGTCTTCGCGTTCTTCGTCTACTCAAAGGACCAAGGGTTCGGCGGCAGCCAGTTCGGCAATGATGACGCGGACCGCAACGTCATCTCCTCCGCCGTGATCGAGTCCTCCGACGGCGGCCTCACATGGAGCCGGCCGCGGCTCATCACCAACGTCACCAAGCCGGGCACCAGCACCACCAACCCGGTTGCAGGCGATGTCAGGTCCAACTTCGCATCCTCCGGCGAAGGCATCCAGCTCAAGTACGGCCCATACAAGGGCCGGCTGATCCAGCAGTACGCCGGTGACGTCCGCCAGGCCGATGGCACGAACAAGATCCAGGCGTACAGCGTCTATTCGGACGACCACGGTGCCACCTGGCATAAGGGCGCCAATGTGGGTGACCGGATGGATGAGAACAAGACCGTTGAGCTCTCCGACGGCAGGATCCTGCTGAATTCCCGGGACAACGCCAACCAGGGCTACCGGAAGGTGGCGGTTTCCAGCGACGGCGGGGCCACCTACGGTCCCGTCACCCAGGACACGGAGCTGCCGGACCCGGCCAACAACGGTTCCATCGCCCGCATGTTCCCCAACGCTGCCCCCGGCACCGCGGACGCCAGGAAGCTGGTCTTCACCAACGCCAATTCCAAGACCGCACGCGAAAACGTCTCCGCCCGCGTTCCTGCGACGACGGCGCCACCTGGCCCGGGGTGCGCACCATCCGTCCCGGTTTCTCGGCCTACTCCACCGTGACCCGGCTGGAGGATGGCAGGTTCGGCGTCCTCTACGAGGGGAACTACACGGACAACATGCAGTTCTCCACCTTCGACGACGCGTGGCTCAACTACGCCTGCGCGCCCCTCTCAGTGCCCGCCGTCACCACGGCGCCCGGTGCCACGCAGCAGGTGGCGGTCACGGTCACCAACCAGGAACCCACCACCCTGTCGGGCGCCACCGCCACTGTCTACACCCCCACTGGCTGGTCCGCCACCACGGTGCCCGTCCCCATCGTCGCCCCCGGCGCCTCGGCAACGATCAACGTCGCCCTGACCGCCGCGGCCACCGCGAGCGGGCCGCAAAACCTCAATGCTGCGTTGACGACGGCGGACGGCCGGGTCTCGCAATTCACGTTCACCGCCACCGTGCCGGCGGCACCGCAGGTGGGCCTCACCATCACGGGAACCGCACCCACCCGGGACGTGGCCGCCAACCCCTACACGGCCGGTGACGTGCTGGGTTATACCTTCACCGTCAAAAGCACAGCGAACGTGACGGCCAACTCGGTGCCGGTCTCGGGGAACTTCGACGCCGGCTTCCTGCCGCCGTCGGCCCCCAACTGCCGGTACAACAACCTGGCCGCCGGCGCCTCCTACAACTGCACCACGGCCAAGCACACGCTGACTGCACAGGACATCGAGCGCGGCTACTTCGTCCCCGAGACAACCTTCAGCGTCACGGCCAGCGCGACGCCGTCGCTCACCAAAACCGTTGCCTTCAGCGGGGCAGCGGTTCCGCTGCGGGACGGCCTGGTGTCCGCAGGCATCGTAGGCAGCCGCAACGACTCCGGCCGCGACCTCGCCACCCAGCCGTACGTCGCAGGCGAGGCGTTCCCCTACAGATTCGATGTCACCAACACCAGCCCGCTGGTGGAAAAGGTGGTCCCCACCGCCGGCAACTTCAGCCCGTTCCTGCCCGACGGGCCGGGCAACTGCCGCTACAGCGTCCTTCCCGCGGGACAGGCATATACCTGTGCCACACCCCGGCACACCGTGACGGCGGCCGAAGCGGACCAGGGATTCTTCGTCCCAAACACCGCCTGGGAGGTCAGTGCCGCGGGCCAGACCACGCGGACCTACGCCGTGGACGGCGGGGAAGTCGACCTGAAGGTCCGGGATGCGAAGCTTGACGGTACCGTTGCGGCGGAATGGACGGACATGGACGGCGACCGCTACGCCTCGGCCGGCGACGCCGTCACGTACACCTACACCTTGGGCAACGCAGGAAACGTGTCCCTGGACAACGTGAGCGCACCCGAGGCCGGAATCGCAGAGCCCCACCTGGCGGCCGGCGGCACCCTGACAGCCACCCGAAAGTACATGCTCACCGCCGCGGATGTCGCGGCCGGGAAGCTCGAACCCGTCACGTTCGCTGCGACCGCCAGCAACGGGACCAGGAGTGTCTCCGCCACTGTGACCGGGGGCGGCATCCAGTTGGACGTGCAGCCTGCGCAGCCGAATTCGGTTCCCACGCTTGCCGTGCAGGACCTCGACGGACAGGTTGCCCCCATGGACCTGGGTGCCGCGGAGAAGTACCGCAACGGCCAAAAGGTGGTCCTCACCGGGCTTGACTACGGCCAGTGGTACTACGTGTACCTGAACAAGCGCAGCTACGCGATCGGCTGGATCTTCCCCACGACGGACAACACAGTGGAATTCATCCTGCCGGCGGACGTGCAAAACGGCCGCGATGACGTGGTGGTGCTGGACAAGGACGGCAAGCAGGTCTCATTCGACCGGCTGCTGGTGACCCCCAAGGGGTAGGGCAGCAGCTCAGGCGCCTGTCACCACAGGCGCCGTGAGCCTGCCGTCCCGCATAGTGGCCACCACGTCTGTCAGCGGCACGAACTCGGTGTCATGGGTAACCATCACGGTGGCCACCCCGAACTCGGTGGTCACCTGGCGCAGCAGCCCGATGATCGAGGCGCTGCGTTCGTGGTCCAGCGCTGCGGTTGGCTCGTCCACCAGCAGCACCTTGGGATTGCCCATCAGTGCCCGGGCGATGTTCACCCGCTGGCGCTGGCCGCCGGAGAGCTGGTGCGGCAGCTTCCGGGCGCTGGCGCCGAGGCCGACGACGTCCAGCAGCCCGGCTGCCTTCGCCCGGGCTGCCGCCTTGGCCGGCCTGCCCCGCAGGTGGTCGCTGATGATGAGTTGCTCGGCGGCCGTGAGTGAGGGGAGCAGGTTGGGCTGCTGGAAGATGATGCCCACCTTGTCCCGCCGCAGGGCGGTGAGTTCCTTGTCCTTGAGGCCGGCCGTATCCGTGCCGTCAATCAGGACCTGCCCGCGGGTGGGACGGACCAGGGTGGCGGCGGCGGCCAGGAGACTGGATTTCCCGGAGCCGGACGGGCCCACCAGTGAGACCAGCTGGCCGGCCCGGGCGGTCAGGCTGACCCGGTCCAGGGCGGTGGTGGTTCCGGCGCCGTCGGGGTATTCGAGGGTGACGTTGACCAGGCTCAGGGGAGCGGGGGAGGAAGGATCGAACATCGGGGTTCCTTTCAGGAAGGGGGAGAGGTTTAGTTGCCGCCGAGAGCCAGGAGCGCATCAACCTTGGTGACGCGGCGGACGGCCACTGCAGCGCCGGCCAGGCCCAGGGCGACAATTCCGACGACGGGCAGCACCGTGGTGCCTGCGGTCAGCAGGAACGGGGCAGCCCGGGCCGCCAGCGCGCCGGCGGCAACGCCCACTGCTCCGCCGGCGGCGGCCCCGGCCACCAGGACGATCGCGGCCTGGGTCATGGCATCGCGGAGGATGTAGGAGCCGGGGGCACCCATCGCCTTCAGCACGGCGATGTCGCGGGTCCGCTGGATGGTCCAGACCGTCAGGAAGGCCACAATCACCAGCCATGAGATCCCATACAGGAAGGCCTGCATCAGGGTGAGGGACCCGTTTTCGCTCTTGAAGGGGCCCAGCGCCTGGAACGATCCGGTCCGGGACTCGCTGACCGTGTGCGCCGCGGCATCGGCGGCGGCCCTGTCCACCTTCGCCCCGCCGGCAAAGGTAACCGCCACGACGGTGGCCAGCTGGCCGCCGTCGGACACGTTCGCCACCTTGGCCCAGGCGGGCAGCGCCGTCCACACCACGCTGGTGTGTGCATACCACTGGTCCGGCACCACCGCGGCGACGCCCAGCTCCACGCCGCCCACAGATACCTTGTCCCCTTGGCCCACGGACAGCGCCTCCGCCGTCGATGAGCCCAGCACCGCTGTCCCGGCGGATACCTCAAACGGTGCCAGCGGGCTGCCCGGAGAGACGCCGAAAACGGCCACGTTTGCGGTGCCGGCGCCGCCGGGCACCTGCGCACGGGTCTGGGTGATGCCCAGCGGTTCGGCGGACTGGACACCGGGCGCGTCCTTCCAGCGCGCCACCTGATCGGCTGCCACGGAGCTTTCCGTGTAGGACGCCTTGGGCGTCCCGGAACCGGGAGCGCCAAAGGCGATGCTGTCCACCGGCCGGGCGCCGGAGGCGCCGAGCTTGTCGATTGCGGACGTCGACTGCTCTGCAAGCCCCGCCGTCAGGCCGGACAGCATGACCAGCAGGAGGGTGATCAGGGCTACGACGCCGCCCATCATGGCGAACCGGCCTTTGGCGAAGCGGATATCGCGGATTGCCAGGAACACGTTGTTTCTTCTCTCAGCAGGGGTGGATTCTCTTGGTCCTTCCACTCTCCCGTCGGGAGCATGCGGTGGCATCGCGGGGACGGTTGATCCGCGGGAATGGAAAGGTTGAGCCCGCAGTCAACCTTTTGGTTGATCCCGTACCGTCCGGCCCGGCATAAGCTGATGAAATGCCTACGCCCCTGCCGCCGTCCCCGGAGAAAACCGGTGGTACCCCGGCCAAGGGGCCACTGGACGCCCTGGAAAACGCGTCATCGGCAGCAATCCTCCGGGTCCTGCGCGTCACCCTGCACACCGGGTTCGCGCTGCTGCTGGCCGTGGCCCTGGTCCGGATGTTCGTGGCCGGCGGTCCGCTGCGCTGGCTGTGGGCGGCCGCCGCCGTCGTCCTCGCGGCCATCTACCTGGCGGGAACCGTCCTGGAAAAGCGGCACGCCGAAGCCCGGATCGGCTTCAACCCCCGCCGCTACGGCCTGCTGTGGCTGGGCCTGGTCACGGCCCTCTGGGCGGTCCTCCTTGCCGGAAGCGCCGACTTCGCCTGGCTTGCCTTCCCCATCTTCTTCCTGCACCTGCACCTGCTGCCGCGGCGCGCGGCGCTGCTGACCATCACCCTGATGACCGTTGCGGTGATCGCCTCCCAGTGGGCTGCCAGTGGTGCGCCGGTCCCGCACGCGGCGGCCGTCGTCGGGCCGGTGCTGGGCGCCGTCTTCTCCGTGATCACCGGCCTGGCCTATGCGGCCCTTTACCGGGAAGCCGAGAACCAGCGGCGTGCGGCGGACGAGCTGAGGCGCACGCGCGAGGAACTGTCCCGGTCCCAGCACCAGTCCGGGGTGCTGGCGGAACGGGAGCGGCTGGCCCGGGAAATCCACGACACCCTGGCGCAGGGGCTCTCCAGCATCGTGCTCCTGGGGCGGGCCGCCGAACAGTCGCTGGCCGACCGGGACGCACCCACGGCGGCCGACCGGCTGGCGCTGGTGCAACAGACCGCGGCGGACAACCTTGCCGAGGCACGCAGCTTTGTGCGCGGGCTGTCCTCGCCACACCTTGAGGGGACCACGCTGGTGGAGGCCCTGCACCGGCTGTGCGGGACCACGGAGACCGGCGCCGCGGCCGCAGGGCTTGCGCTGCGGTGCCGGCTGGAGGTGGACGGTGAGCCGCAGGATCTGCCGCAGCCCGTGCGCGTGGCCCTGCTGCGGGCGGCGCAGGCGAGCCTCGCCAACGTCCGCGAGCACGCCCGGGCCGCGAACGCCGTCGTCACCCTTGCCTTCCTGGGCACCGAGGTGACCATGGACATTTACGACGACGGGACAGGCTTTGAGCCGTCCGGTGCCGCCGGTGCCGCGGACACTGCCGACGGCAGCGGGTTCGGGCTGCGCTCGCTGCGGGAGCGTGTCACCGCTTTGAACGGCTCGCTGGCCGTGGAGTCGGCGCCGGGGGAGGGGACGGTGGTGGCCATCCGGCTGCCGCTGGACGGTGCTGCCTCTCTGGATGGTGCTGCCTCTATGGATGGTGGAAGTGATGGGTGAGGTCCGCGTCCTGCTGGTGGATGACCACCCCGTGGTGCGTGCGGGGCTGCGGGCCATGCTCACCGGGTTCGAAGGCATTTCCATTGCCGCCGAAGCCGCCGACGGCAGGGCTGCGTTGCACGAACTGGCGCGGCTGACGGCCCTGGGTGAGGTGCCGGATGTTGTCCTCATGGACCTCCAGATGGGGGAGGGGATGGATGGTGTCACGGCCACCGCCGAGATCCGGAAGCTTCACCCGGCCCCGCCGGTGCTCATCCTCACCACGTACGACACCGATGCGGACATCCTGGCCGCCGTCGAGGCGGGCGCCAGCGGGTACATGCTGAAGGACGCGCCACCGGAACAGCTGCGGCAGGCGGTCCTGCAGGCCGCGGCGGGCGGAACGGCCCTGGCGCCGCGGGCGGCGGCGCTGCTGATGGGCCGGATCAGCAACCCGGGCACCTCCTTGACCCCGCGGGAAGTCCAGTTGCTGGAACTGCTGGCCACCGGCCTGTCCAACCGGGCCATCGCCAGGCAGGTCTTCATCTCGGAGGCCACGGTCAAGACGCATCTGGTGCACATCTACGGCAAGCTCGGCGTGGACAACCGCACGGCCGCCATCGCCGCAGCCACCCAGCGGCGGATCATCCGGCCGCCGGGCGCCAGGGGCTGAGCTGCAGTACGTTTATTCCACTGCGTTTAGAGGGGCCGTTGTTTCCGGTGCCGCTAATCCCAGGTCACACTGTTCAAAGGAGAACGAATGTCCCGTCCGGTTCCAGCCGTTGATGCCCTTCTTGCCACCTACGGTGCGGCCGATGCCTGCGCGGCGGAGCTCCTGTGCGACAGCCACGATCCCGGCGCCGTTGCCTTCACGGTTGTTGCAGCCGACCTTTCCGCGGAGGACATCACGTACGGCCAGCTGCGGGAGCGCTCGGAACGGGGAGCCGCCGCCCTGGCAGAGCTGGGGATCGGGCCCGGAGACGCCGTGGCCACCCTGATGGGAAAATCGGCAGACCTTGTGGTCATGCTCCTGGCCATTTGGCGGCGCGGAGCTGTCCACGTGCCGCTGTTCACGGCCTTTGCGTGGCCGGCCATCGAACTTCGCCTCATCGCGTCCGGCGCGAAGGCCGTCATCACCGATGCCGACCAGCGGGCGAAGGTCAAGGAAACCGGAGCCGCCGTCGTGGTTGCCGGTGCAGAAGCAGCCCATCCGGACCTGGCGCTCACGCCGCTCCTGGCCAGGCAGCAACCGGGGATCGCGGCCGAAGCCGTGGGCGGTGACGGTGCCCTGGTGCTGATTTTCACGTCCGGAACCACGGGCGCCCCCAAAGGTGTACCGGTGCCGGTCCGGGCGCTGGCCGCGTTCCGCCAGTACGTCGAACTTGGCCTGGACGTCAGTGCAGAGGATGTGTTCTGGAATGCGGCGGACCCCGGCTGGGCCTACGGCCTGTACTACGGGATTCTGGGGCCCATGGCGGCGGGACGGCGGAACCTGCTGCTGCGCCCTGGTTTCTCCCCGGAACTCAGCTTCAAAGTGTTGGAGGCGTTCTCCGTCACCAACTTCGCGGCTGCTCCCACGGTGTACCGCACCATGCGCGCGAAAACCGGCGGCGGAGCGGGCCCTTTCCACCTTCGCCGCGCCTCGTCAGCCGGCGAACCGCTGACCCCGGAGGTGATCAGCTGGGCCCGGGAGGCGCTGGGCGTTCCGGTGCGGGACCACTACGGACAGACCGAACACGGGATGATGATCATCAACGCCTGGCATGACGACGTGAGGACGGAGCTTCGGCCGGGTTCCATGGGCCGGCCCCTGCCGGGGTGGAGCTGCGCCGTCCTCAAGGACAACGCCGACGAGCCGGCTGCACCGGGTGAACTGGGCCGCGTTGCCGTCAACGTTGCCGGGAGTCCCATGATGTGGTTCAAGGGGTACCAGGACGCGCCGGAGAAGACCGCCGAAAGGTTCAGCCAGGACGGGCGCTGGTACCTGACGGGTGACGCGGGCATGGTGGACGCGGACGGCTACTATTTCTTCTCCTCCCGGGACGATGACGTGATCATCATGGCCGGATACCGGATTGGCCCTTTCGAAGTGGAGAGTGTCCTGTCCACCCATCCGGCGGTAGCGGAAAGTGCCGTGGTGGGCGCTCCCGATGAACTGCGCGGAGAAGTCCTGGAAGCCTACGTTGTCCTGGCAGACGGGATCACCGGCAGTGATGCCCTGGTTGCCGAACTCCAGGCCATGGTCAAGACGCAGTTCGCCGCACATGCCTATCCCCGCCGCATCCACTTCGTGGCGGACCTGCCAAAGACTCCGTCGGGAAAGCTGCAGCGCTACATCCTGAGGCAGCAGCGGGCCGCGGAAGCAAGGGGCTAGCAATCAAAAGATGCGGGACGTTGCTGGACCTGCAAAAGGTGCCCGTTCGCCGGCGCCTTTTTCCGTAGTGGCTGTTAGCGTGGAGGCCCAGCCACAGAAGGAGGAGCGATGTCCATCAATTCACCTGATTCACTGCCCGAGGATGAGCCGCAGGAGGGCGCGGCGGCCAGCAAGGGCAATGCCGACGGCGGGATCCCCGGGGGGAAGGACGGCGTCGGGATTTCCGATGGTGCCGAACCCAACACCTTTGAACCCGAAGAGGATCCGGACGCCACGGCGGGGCCGGCTGACTGAGGTTCGTTGAGGGGCCGCTGGATACTGCTCAAGGTTGGCTCAAGATTGGCTGAAGGTGCTGGTTTTGGGCATTCTGGAGGGCTGCCGACCGGTAATTTCTTTATTGCTTCAGTCAGTTCCCCGGCAGGAAGCACCGGAAGCCCCTGCGCTGGAGCGAGACTCGCGCGGGGGCTTCCCCCCAAGTTCAGGCTGCTTCAGCTATTTGCAGGGGCCACGGGCGCGAAGTGCTCAACGACGGGAAACGGCTCATAGAACTGGTGCAACAGCGACCGCCACTGCTGGTACTCCGCGGACCCGCGAAAACCGATTGTATGGTCCTCCAGCTTCTCCCATTCGACCAGCAGCAGGTAGGTGCTGGGAGATTCAATCGAGCGGGACAGCGACAGTGAAACGAAGCCCGGCTTCGAAGCAATGATGGGACGGGCCTGGCGGAATGCCGTCTCAAATTCCTCCTCGCGGCCCGGGATGACGGGAAGCAGCGCATGTTCAGTGATCACCGGGCAAGTCTGGCAGACCCGTGGCCGGGAATGGTACACCTAGGCGTTCTCTATCCAGTAGCGGCGCTTGCCGTTGCGCGTGTCCTCGTACTGGCCACCGTTCTTTTCGATGGTTGCCCGTGATCCGGCGTTGTCCTCGTCGCAGGTCAGGAGAACCCGATCAATCCCCACCGTACGCGCCACGGGAAGCGCATCGGCAAGTGCCTTCGCTGCGTGCCCGCGCCGCCTGGCAGAGGGCCTGACGCTGTAGCCGATGTGCCCGCCTTCGTTGAGGAGATAGTCGTTCAGCTCGTGCCTGATGGCCAACGAACCGAGGAAAGTCCCGCCGTCGGCAATCCACAGGTAGGTGCAGGGGACATATCCGGGCATCCGCACTGTTTCCGGCAGGGCGTCTTTGATGAGGACGTCCACGAAGCGGCCGAACACCTGGGCATCCTTGAGATCGTCCACTGACCAGCCGTCCGCACCCGCACCATCCTGGCGGGCGCCGGCAAACTCCGCAGCTGCTTCAAGCCAGGACATGTGGAAGCTGACGTTTGGGGCAATGAGCTGGGCCATTACAAAATCCTATGTTGCGCGGCATGCGTGCCGGCGTGCAGGGGCGAGCGGGTTCCCGGGAAACAGCCGCTGGCCTGTACTATCGCCCCCGGGCCCATTCTGTGGTCTGAAAGGGGACAATTCATGGCGCGCACTCTCATGGCAACAACAGCTGTTGGCAATCCGACCGGGCGGGACGAAATACTGCAGGAGTACGGTTTGGCATCCCCAACCGGCGACGGCCCACTGCTTACCGCTGCCGAGCAGTCAAAGGAACCCCTTCAGAACCTCGTCGAGCTCGCCGCTAAACTCTGTGCGGTCCCATATGGGGTGATTAACGTTGTCACGTCCGACGAGCAACGCCAGGTGGCCGCCGTCGGTTTTGAAGGCGCCGTCTGTTCCCGGCAGGACTCCATGTGCGCCAAAGTCTTCCTCACCGGAGAACCGACTGTTGTTCCCGACGCTTCCCTGGACCCACGCTTTGCATCGAATCCGTTCGTAACAGGGGAAATCGCCGCCGTACGGTTCTATGCCTCGGTACCCTTGGAGACGGCGTCAGGATTCGTGCTCGGGTCCTTGTGCGTATTTTCCGATTCGCCGGCGGTGGCTGATGCGGACCAGCTGCACATGCTGGAATTCCTGGCCCGCCAGGCGGTGCAACTGCTCGAACTCCAGCGCCGGACCCTGCAGCTGAACGGCGCCCTCCACGAAGTGCGGGAAAGCAATGCCAAGCTGGCGGAGTTCGCGGGCCGCGTCAGCCACGACTTGCGCGGGCCCCTTACCACCATCCTGGGCTATGTGGAGATGGGCGAGGACGACCCCGAGGTGGACAGCAGCCACCCGGCCGCGGAGTACTTCCAACTTATCGGCGCCAGCGGCCAGAGGATGCTTGCCATGCTTCAGGACGTCCTGAGTTACTCAAGCGTCGGCGGGGCCATCCAGCGGCAGCATGTATCCCTCCGCGCCGTGGCGGCCGAGGTGGCACATGACCTGGGCGTATCCTTCGGACCTGGCTCGGTCTTGGACAGCGAGGATCTAAAGCTACAGGTGGACCCCGGCCAGCTGCGCATCCTGCTGCAGAACCTGGTGGCCAACGCCTTGAACTACCCGAGCCCGGACCGGGACCTCAAAGTGCGGATCAGCGGCATCTCGAATTATCACGGGGCTGCGGTTTTGGTGGCCGACAACGGCAAGGGGATCGCCCCCGAGGATCGGCAGCGCGTGCTGGAACCCCTGGTCCGGCTGCACAGGGAGGGCGACGGCCAGGGTTCAGGCCTTGGCCTGGCCACCTGCCGGCGGATTGCGGAAGCGCATGGGGGAGAGCTGAGCCTGAAAGAGACGCCGGGCGGCGGCACCACCGCTGTGGTCAGCCTCCCTGCCGAACCCTAACAAACGCTCAAAGCGGATCAGGGCCGGCTGCAGTTGCAGCCGGCCCTGATCCGCCGGTTTATTTCACCTTGTTCAATTCAGGTCGAAGCGGTCCAGCTCCATGACCTTGGCCCAGGCCGCCACAAAGTCGTTGACGAACTTCTCCCCGGCGTCCTCGCTGGCGTAAACCTCGGCGAGGGCGCGCAGCTGCGAGTTGGAACCGAAGACCAGGTCCACCGCGGTGGCGGTCCACTTCAGCTCACCAGTGGCCACATCCGTGATCTCGTAGGCGTTTTCCTCCGATTCGGACGCCTTCCACTTGGTGCCCGGTGAGAGCAGGTTGACGAAGAAGTCGTTCGTCAGCACCTGCGGCCTGTCAGTCAGCACGCCATGGCCGGAACCGCCCAGGTTGGTGCCAAGGGCGCGCATGCCGCCCACCAGTGCCGTCATTTCCGGAGCCGAGAGGTCCAGCATGTATGCCTTGTCCAGCAGGAGCGTCTCCGGCTGGAGCTTGACCCCGGCGCGCAGGTAGTTGCGGAACCCGTCTGCCCGCGGCTGCAGGTACTGGAAGGATTCGACGTCGGTCTGCTCCTGGGCGGCGTCGGTGCGGCCGGGACGGAACGGCACGGTAACGGGGAACCCGGCGTCGGCTGCGGCCTTTTCGACGGCGGCGGCACCGCCGAGGACGATCAGGTCTGCGAGGGAAACCTTCTTGCCGCCGGCCTGCGCGGAGTTGAACTCCTCCTGCACCCGCTCGAGCACCGAAAGAACGCTTGCCAACTGCTCCGGTTCGCTGGCCTCCCAGCTGCGCTGCGGCTCCAGCCGGATGCGGGCACCGTTGGCGCCGCCGCGCTTGTCGGTCTTACGGAATGTAGCGGCCGAAGTCCAGGCGGTGCCTGCGAGTTGCGGGATGGTCAGGCCGGAGTCCAGCAGCTTGGCCTTCAGCGAAGCGATGTCCTGCTCGTCGATCAGTTCATGGTCGACGTCGGGAACGGGATCCTGCCACAGCTGGGCTTCCGGAACCCATGGGCCCAGCATGTGGGGGCCAACGGGTCCCATGTCGCGGTGCAGCAGCTTGTACCAGGCCTTGGCGAACGCCAGCGCGAACTCGTCCGGGTTCGCCAGGAAACGCCGCCCGATTTCCTCGTAGACGGGGTCGAAGCGCAGCGACAGGTCCGTGGTGAGCATCGTGGGCCGGTGCTTCTTGTGGGGATCGTGGGCGTCCGGGATGATCTCCGGGGCGTCCTTGGCTACCCACTGGTGCGCGCCGCCAGGGCTTTTGACCAGTTCCCACTCGTACTCGAACAGGATTTCCAGGAAGCGGTTGCTCCACTGCGTGGGCTTGTCCGTCCAAGTGACTTCCAGGCCCGAGGTGATGGTGTCGCCACCCTTGCCGCTGCCGTAGGTGCTGAGCCAGCCCAGGCCTTGTGATTCCAGGTCGGCAGCCTCCGGTTCGGGGCCCACGTGGGCGTCGGCGGGGCCGGCGCCGTGGGTCTTGCCGAACGTGTGGCCCCCGGCGATCAGCGCGAACGTCTCTTCATCGTTCATCGCCATCCGCTTGAACGTCTCGCGGATGAACGCGGCCGCGGCCACCGGGTCCGGGTTGCCCCTGGGACCTTCGGGGTTGACGTAGATCAGTCCCATCTCGGTGGCCCCAACGTCCTCGGCCATCGTGCTGTCGCCGGTGTACCGCTCATCGCCCAGCCAGGCGTCCTCGGGCCCCCAGAAGATCTGCTCGGGCTCCCACACGTCCTCGCGGCCAAAGGCGAAGCCGAACGTCGTGAAACCCATGGATTCGAGGGCAACGTTGCCGGCCAGGACCAACAAGTCCGCCCAGGATACTTTCTGGCCGTACTTCTGCTTCACCGGCCACAGCAGCCGCCGGGCCTTATCCAGGTTGGCGTTGTCCGGCCAGCTGTTCAGCGGCGCGAACCGCTGGCCGCCGTCGCCTGCTCCACCGCGGCCGTCATGGACGCGGTAGGTGCCGGCCGCGTGCCAGCTCATGCGGATCATCAGGCCGCCGTAGTGGCCAAAGTCCGCCGGCCACCAGTCCTGCGAGGTGGTCAGGACCTGGGTGATGTCCCGTTTGAGGTCCTCGACATCGAGCTTCTGGAATTCCTCGCGGTAGCTGAACGACGGGCCGAGCGGATTGCTCGCCTGACCGTGCGCATGAAGCACGGAAAGGTCCAGCTGGTTGGGCCACCAGTCCTGGTTGGTCCGCGGCCGGTGCCCCTGGGGCTGCGGGGAATCGATCGCCGGGTTTTCACTTTCGCTGCCCTGGGCGGTGGCGCTTCCATGGGCCACCGGGCACCCGCCTTCAGCGTTCTGGTCCGGGCCTTGTGCGCTGCCGGGAGTGGGTACCGGGGGATGGTCTGGGCGTTCGGTCATGAGCTTCTTCCTTCCGTGGGGCCGAGGCCGCGGTTGGACTCGGGCAGCCGGTGCAACCCTCCCATTGGAACATAAACGCTGGGGCGGAGGAGCCCCCTGTTTTACTGAGGCTGCATTCTCTCCAGAGGGAGCCGTAACAGTTGGTCAACCGGTTGGGAGACTTCCCCTGGCCCGTTCCATAATCAAAATGCGGGTCTTCTCCCTGATGGTCCAGCGCAAGCCCGCACTTCGGAGCACTGCCACGCAACCCACGGTCCATGACCGGCAAGGGCCGCGTCCGGATCCGAGTCCACACCATGTTGTCCCACCATTTGCGTGGCGACTTTCAATATTTCAGGAAACAACTTCATGGACAGTTCAAGCCTTGTAGCCCTCTTCCTTGCGAGGAGCGACGATACTGCCACCAGCGCGTTGCCACGTGCGCCCAGAAGGGTCCGGGTAAGGAAGCCCGGCCTGTCGGGGTGGTCCGTCCTGCGGGGCCGGCTGGCGAGTGCGCTGCACCGGCTTGCCTGGGCGATCGAGCCCGACACAACGGGCGCCTTCTAGTCCCTTGTATTCCGGAGCACCTTGACCATCGGATCAGGAACAGCAGCGGGCAACGGCCGGACGGCTCTGGTCTTGGCGTGCCACTGACGCGTACGCCGCCCGGGAATGCCGGACACTCCCGTTCACGCCATGAACATGGGCCTTACCCTTGCTGCGCAGGCCACCCTTTGCCGGGAGAGCGGGGAGCCGTTCGGGTTCACATCACGGTTAGTGCGCTGCACCCAGTTCGATGAGCAGGACGCCGCCCATGATAAGCCCGAGCCCGAGCATCATCACGGGGGTGATTGTCTCCTTGAAGAAGACACGGCTGGCCAGGGCGGTCAATGCGACGCCGGCAGCGGCCCAGATGCCGTAGGCAACGCCCAGGCTCATGCCTTGGCCCAGGGTCAGCGTGAGGCACGTGAACGCCAGGACGTATCCGACGCCGACCGGTACGTACCAGCGCCGCTTGCCAGTGGAAGCAACCCGCAGGAAGAGGGTGGCGGTGACCTCCGTCAGGATTGCCGCGGCCAGCAGCAGCCACATCATGAGCGGACCATTTCGTTGGCGGGTTCGTTTGCCGGCTCCTTGTGTGAGCCGAGTTCAACGCACAGCACCCCGCCAATGACCATTGCGACGCCCACCAGCATTACCGGGGTCAGTGCCTCGCCAAAGATGAGGGCGGCCAGCAGCACGGTGAGCGTCACGCCCAGCGCAGCCCAGATTCCGTAGGCAACGCCCAGGCCCAGGCCTTTGCGGAGGACTCCAGCGAGCAATGCGAAGGAGGCGGAATAGCCGAGAGCCACCACGATGAACAGGGCAGGATTATCAAGGGCCGCCTTCAGGGAGAGGGACGCCGTCACCTCACTCAGGATCGCGCCGGCGAGAAAAATCCACTTCATCTAAATAGTCCTTGACATTCGTTTGGGCTGGTTCCAGTGGGTGCAACGCCGCGGTTGCTACTGGTGTTCCCGGGCCTCCCGCTCGTATTGGACAGGCGGGAAGCCGGGGACGCTGGCTATGTTTGCGGGACGAGTTCCAGGCCGGCCACGGCGGAGCTGCCGAGGTCACTGCCGGTGAGTGGCTGCTGCGCACTCAGGGCGTTGGCCCAGGTGTCGGTATCGGCTACCGCTGCCCAGTTCGAGTTCAGCAGCGCGAGCAGCGCGGTGTGCACTGTTTTTGCGTCGACGGAACCTGCGTCATTGGCGAGGTTGATGGCACCCGTGGCATCGGAGAGGACTTCGGTGCTGAAGCCGAGGAACTCTGCCTCCACGGCGGAGGCGAGTACGCAGTTGTTGGTCATGTAGCCCACCAAGGTGACCGTGTCGACGTCGTTCTTCCGCAGCCATTCGGCGAGGTCCGTACCGGCGTATACCGAGCCGTACTGCTTGACCAGCGACTTCCATTCGCCGGTTTTGCGGCGTTCGATCTCAGGGTGCAGTTCGAAGGCAGGTGTGCCCGGAGCGAACACCGGCGCGCCTTCACCGGCGGAGTGCTGGATCACGGCGATGGGAATGCCGGCGGCGGTGGCGGCGTCGACTGCCTTCGCAATGGTGGGCAGGGACTCCTGGTGCGGCGGGTACTGGATTTCAAGGGGCCCGCTGAAGTACTGCTGCTGCACATCGATGAGGATAAGGGCGCGGCGGGGTGTGCTCATGGTCTGGGTTCTCCCTGATGGTTACTTGTCTACGAAATTCGCGACTTTTCCAGTCTTACCGCTGCGGCCGCGCGTCAACAGTGGCACGAAGGCAAAGGTACGATGGAATCGGGCCAAGCTGGGCAAGGAGCAGGATGAGGATCGCGGTGTACGCCTTCGACGGGGCAACGATGTTCCATCTCGCTGTTCCGCAGATGGTTTTCGATGAGGTGGCGCGACAGGGCCTTGCCGAATGGAAGACGGTTCTCTTCTCAGACCAGGAAGGCGAAATCACCACCGCTGAGGGTTACCGGCTGGGGGAGGTCAAGGGGCCGTCGGCCGCAACGGAAGCGGACATTGTGGTGGTCCCCTCATGGTTCGACGACGCGCGCATGCTGGGCGACCCGCTGCGGCAGGTGCTCCAGGGAGCACACGGGCGCGGAGTGCCCATCCTGGGCCTGTGCCTCGGTGCCATCCCCGTAGCCGACGCCGGCCTGCTCGCCGGACGTCCGGCCGTCACGCACTGGCAGGCGTTCGACTCCCTTGCTGTGCGGCACCCGGATGTTCCGCTGGACCAGTCTGTCCTCTACATCGACCACGGCGACGTGCTGACCTCCGCCGGAACCGCCTCCGCGTTGGATGCCTGCCTGCATGTCGTACGGGCGCGCCTCGGGGCGGAGGCAGCCAACCAGGTGGCCCGCAGCCTGGTCATCGCTCCGCATCGGGAAGGAGGACAGGCGCAGTACATTGAGCGTCCCGTGCTGGCACGCTCAAACGATGACCCGATTTCGCGCCTGCTTGAATGGGCATTGGGCCGCCTGGGCGAGCCGCTGACCATCGACCGGCTGGCGGCCCAGGCGCACCTGAGCCGCCGGACTTTTGTCCGCGCCTTCCGGGCAGCAACCGGGACCACGCCGGCGGCCTGGATCCGAGGCCGCCGCCTGGACGCAGCCCGGCGGCTGCTCGAAACCACTGACCTGTCGATCGAACAGATCTCTGCCGACTGCGGATTCGGCAACGCCGTCACCCTGCGCCAGAACTTCACAGCCGCCTTTTCCACCACCCCGACGGACTACAGGCGGAGGTTTGACGCGCGGCGCGGCTAGCCGCAACAGCACCCGATGTACGCCCTTGGAGAACTGGCCGAGTTTCCCGTAGAAGGCCGGGTTAAGTCCCAGTTTCCGGACGTACACTGACCTTCGCACCACGTTTGTGGACACACCGTCAGGTTGGAGCCGCCCATGCTCTGGAAGCTACTCGTTGAATACCTCAGGCCGCACCGGCCGCTGCTGGCCGCCGTCGTCGTTTTCCAGCTGGCGCAGTCCATCGCATCCTTGTACCTGCCCACGCTGAACGCGGACATCATCGACCAGGGCGTGGCCCGGGGTGATACCGGCTACATCATGTCCACGGGCAGCGTCATGCTGCTGATCACGCTGGCGCAGATCGCGTGCGCCGTGGTGGCGGTGTACTTCGGTGCGAAGGCGGCGATGGGCCTGGGCCGGGACCTGCGCGGCGCCATCTTTGAACGCGTGGGCGAGTTCTCCGAGCAGGAGGTCACCAAATTCGGCGCCCCCAGCCTCATCACCCGCTCCACCAACGATGTCCAGCAGGTCCAGCAACTGGTGCTGATGTCCGCCACGCTGATGGTGGCCGCGCCCATGCTCAGCATCGGCGGGGTGATCATGGCCATCCGGCAGGACGCCCAGCTGTCCTGGCTGATTGCCGTGTGTGTCCCGGTGCTGCTGATCGCCGTCGGGCTCATTGTCACCCGCATGGTGCCGCTGTTCCGCAAGATGCAGACCCGGATCGACACCGTGAACCGGGTTCTGCGCGAGCAGCTGACCGGCATCCGGGTGGTACGGGCATTCGTGCGCGAGGACATGGAGACGGAGCGGTTCGCCGGCGCCAACAGGGACGTCACGGATGTGGCCCTGCGCGCCGGCCGGCTGATGGCTCTCATGTTCCCCGTGGTCATGCTGGTCCTGAACATTTCCAGCGTGGCGGTGATCTGGTTCGGTTCGTTCCGGATCGAGGACGGGTCCATGCAGGTGGGCACCCTGATCGCGTTCCTGAGCTACCTGATGCAGATCCTGATGTCCGTCATGATGGCCACGTTCATGGCGGTCATGATCCCGCGCGCTTCCGTGTCCGCGGACCGGATCGGCGAGGTGCTGGGCACCAGTTCCAGCGTCCTGCCGCCGGAGAACCCGGTCACCAGCGCGGCATTTGCCGGCAAGCCGCGCCGCGGCGAACTGGAAATGCGCGACGTCGGATTCGCCTACCCGGGTGCCGACCAGCCCGTCCTGTCCGGGATCAGCTTCACCGCCCGCGCGGGTGAGGTGACGGCGATCATCGGCAGCACCGGCTCGGGCAAGACCACCCTGGTGAACCTGATGCCGCGGCTCTTCGACGTTACTTCCGGGGCTGTGCTAATGGACGGCGTGAACGTCAGGGACCTGGATCCGGACCTGCTCTGGGGGCATATTGGCCTGGTGCCGCAGCGGCCGTACCTGTTCTCCGGCACCGTGCGCAGCAACCTGCTGTACGGCAACCCGGACGCCACGGAGGATGAGCTGTGGACTGCGCTGGAGATCGCGCAGGCCAGGGACTTCGTGGAGCGGATGGAGGAGGGACTGGACGCGGCCATCTCGCAAGGCGGCACCAACGTCTCAGGCGGGCAGCGGCAGCGGCTGGCCATCGCCCGGGCCCTGGTAAAGCGGCCCGAGCTCTACATTTTTGATGATTCGTTCTCGTCCCTGGACACCGGCACGGACGCCCGGCTGCGGCAGGCGCTCAAGCGCAGCACGGCCGGGGCCACCATGGTGATCATCGCCCAGCGCGTGTCCAGCATTGTGGAGGCGGACCGGATTTTGGTGCTCGACGACGGCAGGATCGTTGCGCAGGGCACGCACCACGAGTTGCTGGAGACGTCGGAGACGTACCGAGAGATTGTCTCGTCCCAGCTGGCAGCGGAGGAAACGGTATGAGCACGCACCGCGCAGGAACCCGCCCCGCCGGAACCGGCCCGGGCGGAGGCGCGGCCGCTGGAACCGCTGGCGGCGGCAAAGGCGGCCAGGCCGACGTCGTACGCATCCCGCGCCCGGCCGGCGGACCGGGCAGGGGCGGACCATTCGCCGGGATGAATGTGCCGGCGGAGAAGGCGATGAACTTCAGCGGCTCGGCGAAGCGGCTGCTGGCCACCCTGCGGCCGGAACGGCTGTGGCTGGTGCTGGTGCTGTTCATGGCCGTGGCGGGCGTGGCGCTGCAGGTGATCGGGCCGCGGCTGCTGGGGGAGGGCACCAACCTGATTTTCTCCGGCGTGGTGTCCAAACAGCTGCCGCCGGGCGTGACGCAGGCGCAGCTGATTGCGCAGCTGCGGGCGGCGGGGGAGAACCAGAAGGCGGATATGCTCAGCGCCATGACGCTGACGCCCGGCGCGGGGATCGACTTCGCGGCGCTGGGCAGCGTGCTGACGTGGGCGCTGGTGCTGTATGTGCTGGCGTCGGCCTTCATGTGGGGGCAGGCGTATGTGCTCAACGGCGTGGTGCAGCGGACGGTGTTCGGGCTGCGTGAGCAGATCGAGGCCAAGATCAACCGGCTGCCGCTGCGGTATTTCGACTCGATCCAGCGCGGTGAGCTGCTGAGCCGGGTCACCAACGATGTGGACAACATTTCGCAGAGCCTGCAGCAGTCCATCAGCCAGGCGGTGACCTCTGTCCTGTCCGTGGTGGGCGTGCTGGTGATGATGTTCATCCTTTCGCCCACGCTGGCGCTGATCGCGCTGGTGACCATTCCGCTGACGCTGGGCATCACCGCGTTGATTGCCAAGCGCTCGCAGAAACTGTTCGTGCAGCAGTGGAAGAACACGGGCGAGCTGAACGGGCAGATCGAGGAGACCTACACCGGGCATGCGCTGGTGAAGGTATTCGGCCGGCAGCGTGAGGTGGGGGAGCGGTTCCGGCAGAAGAACGCCGAGCTGTATGAGGCGAGTTTTGGGGCGCAGTTCATTTCCGGGCTGATCATGCCGGCCATGACGTTCATCGGGAACCTGGTGTACGTGGGGATCGCCGTGGTGGGCGGCCTGCAGGTGGCGTCCGGGGCGATGCAGCTGGGTGATGTGCAGGCGTTCATCCAGTACTCGCGGCAGTTCACCCAGCCGCTGGCGCAGCTGGGGTCCATGGCCAACCTGTTGCAGTCCGGCGTGGCTTCTGCCGAGCGGGTGTTCGAGCTGCTGGATACGGAGGAGCAGTCCGCGGATCCTGTGGGGGCTGCTTTGCAGAGTCCTGATGGTGCCGGTCGCGGGCGGCTGGTGTTTGAGGATGTGTCCTTCTCGTACTCGCCGGACAAGCCGTTGATTAGTGGGCTGTCCTTGGTGGCGGAGCCGGGGCAGACGGTGGCGATTGTGGGGCCGACCGGTGCGGGCAAGACGACGCTGGTGAACCTGATGATGCGGTTCTACGAGCTGGATGCCGGCCGGATCACGCTGGACGGCGTGGACATCACCACCATGACCCGGAACGATCTACGCTCGCGGATGGGGATGGTGCTGCAGGATACGTGGCTGTTCGGCGGGACCATCCGGGACAACATTGCGTATGGCCGGCCTACTGCTTCTTCCGACGAGATACTGGAGGCTGCTACGGCCACGTACGTGGACCGGTTCGTGCACTCGCTGCCCGAGGGATATGACACGGTGCTGGATGACGAGGGTGCCAACGTGTCCGCGGGCGAGAAGCAGCTGCTGACGATTGCCCGGGCATTCCTGGCTCAGCCTTCGGTTTTGATCCTTGATGAGGCGACGTCCTCGGTGGATACCCGGACCGAGGTACTGGTGCAGAAGGCCATGAGTGCGTTGCGGTCTGACCGGACGTCGTTCGTGATCGCGCACCGCCTGTCCACCATCCGCGACGCCGACCTCATCCTGGTGATGGAGGCCGGGCAGATCGTGGAGCAGGGGAACCACGCCTCACTGTTGGCTGCTGGCGGGGCTTACGCGCGGCTGTATGAAGCCCAGTTCGCGGCTCCGGTGGCGGAGGTTTAAGGACTGCGGGATCCAGCAATCCGTCCGCTGTTGCGGCTGACCGGGTCGTCTGCTGCAGCCAAACGCGCAAGGTCCACCCGGTTGGCAGCGCCGGTCTTTCGCAACAGGTTTGAGACATGGGAGCTGACCGTCTTCTCGCTGATCATCAGGGCCCGGGCAATTTCGCCGTAGGTTCGGCCAGCCATGACGTAGTTCAGGACGTCCAGCTCCCGTGGTGTTAGCCCTGGGAGCCGCGCTGCAAAGGGCAGGGGTGTGTTGTTGACCGGCGTCAACGGGATCCTTGCCTGGGCGGCCAGGAGCTCAAGGACTGCCTGAACCGGCGCTGCTTCGAGCTGGGCCGCCAGCACGAGTCCACGGTGAAGGTATTCAGCTGCACGCGGGGCGCGGTGGTGCCCATGCAGCAGCAGGGCCTCCACCGCCCTCCTGCAGGCGTAGGCCTCCTCCCAGGGCAGGAGCGCGTCCCTGAGTGCGTCGGCAGTTCTTCCCCACTGCACTGCACTGCCCGCCTCATCCCTCGCCCGCCCGAGCTCGGCAATGTATAGGGCGTTGAAAGCCGCCACTTGGCGTTTGTACAGTTCCGAGTGCCCCATCCGCTCGTGAAGTACTTCCGGGAACCTGTCCTGGAGCTGGGTGGCTGCCTCCAGGAGTTCGGATGCGGGAAGGCCGTGGTCCCTGGCCTGCCGGATCTGATCCGCCAGGGCGCGTGCGGCGATGGGCAGCAGCCATTCGCACATAGTGGGAGGCGGGCCGGGGCTGGTTGCACCGGCCAGGGCCGCGGAGAATGCACGCCCGGGACGTCCCGCTGCCACATGAACCTCGGCGCGGACGGCGTCAAACGTGAGGTTGAGGAAGACTGAGTTTTCTTTGTACAGCTCCTCTGCGCGCGCAAGGTAAATCCCAGCCTCATCGTGGCGCCCCTGCAGATGGGCCAGCCGGGCCGCCGTCAGCCTGGCATCCACATCTCCCATTGGGCCGGGATCGAGTCCCATGGCTATCCTTAGCGCTGCCCGGCATTTCCGCCACGAGCCAATAGCCAAGTAACTGGCCGCCTCGGTTGCCGCAATTTTTGCCGTGTACGCATGCGGGGCTCCCTGCTGCATCAGCTCCTGCCTGGCGCGCGCCAGAAGGTCTGCGTACTCCTCGCTGGTCCAAGGGTCCTGCGCATTTCCCGTCCAGTACGTTGCATGGACGAAGGCCCAGAAATCGCGTGCCCGGAGTGCCTCGCGCGCGCCTTCGGCTGCCAGGCTCCGGGCTGCCGCAAACCGATCTGCCCCGAGCTCAGCAATCGCGGCCGCAGTCAGTGCATAGGCCAATGCGCGGTGATCGCCCGCCTCTCGGGCCATGGCGAGCGATTTGACTGCAGCAGTATCCGCGCCCGGCTCGCCGTGCCACATACTCGCGTGGGCGAATTCGGCCAGTGCCATCGCATGTTGCCAGCTTCCCGGCACTTCAGCGGACAGGCAGACTGCCTCCCGGATGTCCGCCATTGGAAGAAAGGCCTGCCCGGTGGAGAACTGAAGGTGCATGCGGCGCACGATAAGTTCGGAGGCTTCCAGCGGCTCCCTCACCGGGTCCACATGTGCCAGTAATTCTTCCGTTGCTTCAAGTTCGAGTGCCAGTGCGCCCGCTTCCCGGGCTGCGGACCGGAGCTTGGCCCAGAGATCCCGTGGCCACTCCGAAGCGTCCGGAAGGACTGCCTGCAGCCGGATCGCCCGCCGCAGCAGCCGGATCGCATCATTGAGCCCGCCTTGCGCCGCTGCCATGTCCGCCGCAACGATCGACCACCGGCGGGCCTCCGCAGGCCGATCTGCCGCGGCGTAATGATCCGCGAGCGCCACGGCATCGCCGGCGGGCGGCGCAGGCCCAGTGCCCAGCCTCTGTTGGTGGACGGCAGCGAACGCCGCATGCCATCGCTTCCGCTCGCCTTCATCCAGTCCCTGTTCCAGTGCTTCGGCGATGATGGGATGATGGAACCAAAACTTACCGTCTTTAGTAACGTCAAGGAGGCCTTCCTCCACCGCTGACTGCAGGAGCGGCAGGACACCGGCAGGTCCTACGGCGGACCCGGCGACGGTGACCAGTTCCGTACTGCTGGCTGGCCGTCCGCCGAGCGCCATGACCTGGGTCAACTCACGAGCTCCGGACGACAACCCCCGCCAAGCGCGCAGGACCGCGGATTTCAGGTCCGGTGGAAAACCGGCAGGAAGGCGCCGTGACTCTGCGGTGAGCCCTGCGACGAGGAGACGGTTGAGGTAGGGATTCCCCGCCGAACGGTCGAAAACATCAGTAACGAGCGACTGGTGTGGAGGTGCGTCCAGAAGTCGTCCAAGCTGGGCTTCGGTATCGGGCCGGTCCAAGGGTTCGAGCGGACGTATATCCACCCGCGGCATCCTCCGGACGTCGGTCATCCAGCGATGGAAGGTACCGCCGGCCCGGCCTTCGTCAGTCCGCACGGTGCCTATGACGCCAAGGGGCCTGTCGCTGGGTCCCGCCACCAGGTACATCAGGACATCGAGGGTGCTTTGGTCAGCCCAGTGGAGGTCATCGATTGTCAGGATCACTGGCGACAACCGGCAGAGCGCGGTCAGCCACTCGTCGATCAGGACAAGTACATCGGGGCGGGAATCACCTGAGAGTGCTGGCGCCGGGGGCACTGGTCTGGTGGTACCGGCTTCCGCCGCGCGGAATGCAGAGCGCAGTGCAAGGAACGGCACGTCCATGGACGACAAGGGCAAGGCCCCGCCACTCAGGACGAGGGCGTTCGGTGGAACTAATTCGATAGCTCGTGTGACGAGCGCCGTCTTGCCGATGCCGGCGTCCCCGGTGACCAGGTACGTCCTCGCTGTCCCGGCGCAAACGTTGTTGATGATGCCGACCAGTTCGGTAAGGTCCGCTTCCCGTCCTACCAGTTCAGCACCACCGGCGCTCCACGCATTCGCCACGAATCCAGCTTGCCACCGGCGAACCCCGGGGTACAGGTCTGAGGGTACCCGGACTGTTTTTAAGGGTGTCCGCCGGATGTGGCTGAGGCCCTGCCGGACTGAGAGTGGACGTGTCCAACAAACTGCTTCCCGAAAGGACAGGCCATGTCCTGGTCGATCAACGCATCACAACGCTTGGGAGCCATCCTCCCGCTGCTTCTTCTCGCACTGGCCCCCGCTGCCAATGCAGACACCGGCAGCAACGCCCTGGTCCCCTACGATGGGCCCAGCTTCGAAAACTGCGCCCTGACCAGAATCGGAACGCAGCTGGTTCGCTGCGACAACCTCACGGGCGCAGGGGTTACGGCACCGCTCTGGATCCCGGAACAGCAGTGACGCCGCAATAGGCCCTACAGCAGTTTCAAAGCTGCGGCAGCAAAACTTACATCCGGGAGCAACAATCCACAAACAAAAGCGGACGACGCCGGGTGCCCACCCGCCGTCGTCCGCTCCGCCTAAGCCGCCCAATGGCGGCCGCAAGAACCAGCCGTAACTAACTCAGTGCCACAGCCCCAGCGCGAACTCGGCGATCACCGTGGACAGCAGGAACGAGGCAGTGATGGCCAGCAGCCCAACCGGGATGATTTTCCAGCCGATGTTCTTCAGCAGCGGGATGTCCTTGCCCAGGGAGAGGCCGGCCAGGGTCAGCATCACCGTGGCGGTGGACGTGAAGTCCACGGTCTTGACGGCCGCGTTGAGCGCCTCGGCCCCGAAGAGCCGCAGGCTGGAGATGTATGCGCCGATGGTCGTGATGAACACGATGGCCGAGATCTTCCGGGTGACCTTCGCCATCGCGATGCCCACCAGGACAAGCGCCAGCAGGACCACGTACCCCGGCACGATGGTCAGGCTGAACCCCTTCGCCGCGATCGACGCCGTGCCAATACCCAGCACCGTCAGCACAGACAGCGAGAGCCACAGCGGCAGCTTGATCGCCGCCGAGGACTCGGCCACCCGCTCACGGAACCGCCGGTTCTCCTCCGCCTGTGCGGCCTCGCGCTCCACATCGGCAGCGGAAACAACCGTAGCGGCAGCACCAGAACCAGCGGCGCCAGAACCAGCGGCGCCAGAGCCAGCCGCGCCAGAACCAGCAGCAACCACCTCGCGGCTCTCCTGCTTCCGCGTCAGCACCCGGTAGAACTTGTCCGCCAGCGGCAGCGCCACATAGATGCCCACGTAAACGCCCAGCACCGTGGTGATCAGGTTGGACACGACGCCATGCCCAGGATCGCGTCCTGGTCGCCCGGGTACGCGACGGTGGTGCTCGCAACGGACGCAGCCATCATGGAACCGGACCCCACACCGGAACCCATGGCCAGCGCCAGCGGATCGAAGATCTTCCAGTTGGCCACCAGCGAGGTCAGCAGCGTGATGAACACGGCACCGAACAGCGTCCCGAAGACGTACATGGCCAGCACACCGCGGTACTGGTCCGAGTCCGGCCCGTACTTCTCGGACACCATCGCGAAGGACGGCTCACGGTCCAGCGAGAACGTGGCACCCACGGTGGCCTTGCCCATCCGCAGCAGCATGGCCAGCGGCAGCGCCAGCACGATGGTGCCCAGCAGGTGGCCCACCTCCTGCAGTGGCGCGCCCGTATGAGGGCTCCGGTTGGGGGAGCGGCGGCATGGCGCGTACGACGGCGGGCGCCCACCCGCCGTCGTACGCCGCCTTTGTGCGGGGCTTCTTGGTGGGCCAGATGGGCTCTTAGTGTTGGCGTTCCCCCATAATGTCGGACCCTCCTGCGAAGATTTTGGTATGGAAGGCACGACGGTTGCGGGTGCGGGAGGCAGGGCCGCGATGGCCTCTGCGGTCGCATCTGTGGCCGGATTGGTTGATGAGCTGGCACGGGTCGTGGCCGGAGCTACTGCCGCCCACGGCAGTGAAGAGTCCGGTTCCTGGGACGGCCGCGGCCGCGGCCGGCCTTTCGCTGATTCTGATCCGATGCGGGAGTTGTCCGAGGCGTCCCTCGATGGACTGGAAGTGCTGGCGCGGATCGAGGCGGCGGCAGCGGCCGCCAAGGTCCGGATGATTGCCGTGCACGCGGAGGCGGCAGCATTGCTGGATGCACCTCCGGCGGGCGCATATAGGGAATCGGCCCAGGAAATGAACCTGGTGGCGGAGATCGCCTGCGTCCTCACCATCGGCGAACGCGCCGCATCGGCCCTGCTGGGTGAGGCCCACGCGCTGACCACGTCCTTGCCGGCGGCACTGGATGCGTTGCAGGCGGGCACGATTTCCTGGCAGCACGCCCGCGCCCTCGTCGACGAAACCACGGGGCTCGAACCCGCCCATGCTGCGGCGTTGGTGGCCCATTTCTTCGACCCCGAGGATCCGACCCCTGCCCGCGGCGCCGCGCCTGGCGACCTCGTGCCGTCGCGCTTCCGGCGTAAGGTCCGGGCCTGGCGGGAGCGCACTTATCCGGATTCGCTGGAAGCGCGGCACGCCATTGGCGTGGCAGACCGTCGGATGGAATACCGGCCGGATGTGGACGGCATGGCCTGGCTTTCCCTGTACCTGCCCGGCGATAGGGCCTGCGCGGTGTGGAACAAGGCGTCCGCGATAGCCCGCGGCTTGCAGGGCCCCGATGAAGGCCGAACGCTCACCCAGCTGCGTGCCGATATCGCCGCCGGACTCCTGATGGGCGCCGGAGCGGCGGGCGGCGCCTCGAACCCAGGACCCGCCGCCGCCGCCGGCGACCCCTTCACCGGCCACCCGTACGACACCGGCCACTCGTACGACGCCGGCTACGGCCCTCATGCCGGCGACGCCAACCCTTACGCCGTCGACCTGAGCAGGATTCCCGCGCCGAAAGCAGACGTCCTGGTCACGGTGCCCGTCCTTTCGCTGCTGGGGCTCACGGATGAGCCCGCCGACCTCGACGGGTTCGGTCCCATTCCGGCGTCCATGGCGCGCAGGCTCGTTGCGGACGGGGCCGCGTCGTTCTATCGGGTCTTGGTGGACCCCCGGGACGGCGCACCGCTGGAGATCGGACGCACCAGCTACCGGCTGCCGGAAAGCATGAAGCGATGGATCAGAATGCGCGACGCCAGGTGCACCTTCCCCGGCTGCAACAACCACACCCAGGACAACGAAACCGACCACCTCACCGCCTGGCAACACGGTGGAACCACCGGAATCAGCAACCTGGGACAGCTGTGCCCGAAACACCACCGGTTGAAACACGGCTCCGCCTGGACACCCACCCCGGCAACAATGGATGAACCACCCGGTTGGACTTCCCCTGCCGGCCGTCACTATCCGGCCGAACAACCCGACTGGCAGAAACCGCAATGGCCGCCGGGGCTCATCCCCAGGGCACCAGAGGTCATCACAGGGAACCCAGAACTCATCACGGGAAAACCAGAGGTCATCACGGGGCCATCGTCCGTGCCGCCAAGCTTCCCGCCCGGCAGCGCGAGCCCGTTGGAGGAATTCCTCGTGGCGTACCTCGCCTCGTAACCACTGACTGTGCTCTTGAGCGCCGTGTGATTGCGGGCGCGGACCTTTAGGTGCCCGCTTCGTCGTTGACAGGGAAACAGGCCGCCGTCCAGTGTTACCGGGCATTCATGCGCAGGCAACCACCAGGCCCACCGGCGTTCTTCCGTATCCAGCAGTCTGTGCAGGCACCTACTGCCCGCCGGTTCGCGCTGCGCTTGGCGGAAGGCCCCACCGTCCAAGGAGTACTTCGTGTTCGTAAGATCCACCCTCGCCACGCTTGTCGTCCTCGCCATCCTTGCCGGAGCAGCCGCAGCTCCCGCCCAGGCAGCCGACAACACGACTGACAGCAACCAGGCCTTCACCTTCGGCGTCATCGGCGACATCCCCTACGGCGCCGCCGAGATCGCCAAGTTCCCCTCGCACATCCAGGACCTCAACGCTGATCAAGACCTGAAGTTTGTAGCACACGTGGGTGATATCAAGAACGGATCCTCCGTCTGCTCCAACGAGTACTTCTCTTACATCCGCTCCCAGTTCGACACCTTCACCCACCCGCTGGTCTACACGCCCGGCGACAACGAATGGGTGGACTGCCACCGGACCAACAACGGCGCCTACAACCCGCTGGAACGCCTGGACAAGATCAGGGAGGTGTTCTTCAACGAACCCGGCAAGACCCTCGGCGCCACTATGCCCGTCAAGTCCCAGGAGAACCTGGGACTGCCCGAGGACGTCCGCTTCACCCAGAACCGGGTGGCCTTCTCTGTCCTGAACGTCCAAGGCAGCAACAACTCCCTCCTGCCGTGGACCGGGCTGGGCAAGACTGCGCCCACGCCGGAACAGCTCGCCGAGGTGGAACACCGCACGGATGCCGTCCTGGCCCAGTTCCACCAGACCTTCGCCGAGGCCAAGCGCAGCAACGACCGCGCCGTGGTGCTCATGCAGCAGGCGGACATGTTTGATCCCGCACTGCTCGCCGACGCCACCGCCGACCCCAAGGCCGTGTCCGGCTTCCGGGAGATCGTGCAGGCGATCGTCGACGAAACGAACCACTTCGACGCCCCGGTCTACCTGGTCAACGGCGACAGCCACGTCTTCGCCGCCAACCAGCCCCTGGCCGCCGGCTCTCCCTGGCTGGACATCTACGGCTCGCCGGCCGCGGACAACCTGGAGCGCATCACCGTGGACGGCGCCAACAACGCCGTGGACTACCTCCGCGTCACCGTGTCAGGCAACAGCGCCAAGGGCACAGACGTACTGAGCTGGGAAAAGGTCCCCTACAGCGGGTAGCACCAAACGGAAGCGGACGACGTCGGGTGTCCACCCGCCGTCGTCCGCTTTCTTGTGTGCGGGGCACCTCAGTCCCTACAGCCGGAGCTTCATGAACACGCTGTGGGGATCAAGCACGTAATCGGCGAAGGGTGCGCACTCGGTGAAGCCATGCCGGGCATACAGCCGCCGCGCTGGGGCGAAGTAGTCCTCGGTCCCGGTCTCAAGGTAGACGCGTTCAAGGTTCCGGGACCGCGCCTCGTCGAGGAGGTGCCGGAGCACGAGCGTGGCCACGCCGCGTCCCCGCGCCGTTGTTGTGGTGCGCATTGACTTGATCTCACCCTGCCCGGCTGCGCCCGGTGCGGCGTCCAGGAGCTTGAGCGCCCCGCACCCCAGCAAGGCACCGTCCTCCCGGGCGGTCCAGAACGTGACGGACTCGGCGGAGAGCGCGGAGTGGTCCAGGGCGTGGACGCTCTCCGCCGGCGAGGTGGCGAACATGTCCGCCAGGTGTTCGCTCAGGAGGCGGTGGACGTCGTCGCGCGTGGGGTTGTCCCGGTCTATGGAAATCATCACTTCAAATTTACCGGTTGCTTACCGCGGCGCCGGTGTGCGACTATTCGGGTGATCGTGATCCGTCCGCAGGAGGTGAGACCCATGAATGCAGTATCCGCAATGGGTGCTCCCTCGCAGTCCACGATCGCGCGGCTGAACTAGCCGCCACCGGGAGCGCCGAACAGGCTATTCGCGAAAGGCGACTCCCATGAACACAACACCTTCTTCACAGGCCCCATCCAAACGCGCCCTCGTCCTTGGCGGTGGCGGCTCAACAGGTAACGCCTGGCTGATCGGCGTCCTCGCTGGCCTCGCCGATGCCGGGCTGGACGTGACCGGCGCCGGCCGGGTCATCGGTACGTCCGCCGGGTCCACGGCCGCAGCCCAGATCGCCGGCGCAGCGCTCGACGGACTCTATGCCGCCGTCCTCGACACGCCCCGGCAACGGACCGCTCCGCCTGGATCCGGCAGCGGCCCCGGTCCTGCCAGGCCGGTATCCGATCACCTGGAACGGACCGGCAGGATCATCGCATCCTCCCAAGACGCGGCGGACATGCGCCGCAGGATGGGTGCGCTGGCACTGGACCTGGCTGCGGCGCACGACGCAACCGCGCGGTGGCGCGAGACCGTCGCCGCGCGGCTGCCAAGCCTGGACTGGCCGAACCACCAACTGCTCATCACGGCCGTTGATGCCCACACCGGCGAACCGGTTGTGTTCGACCGCAACAGCGGCATCGACCTGGTGGACGCCGTGGCGGCCAGCTGTGCCAGCGGTTTCGCCTACGGGATAAGGGACAGGCGCTACATCGACGGTGGCTACCGACGCAATGAGAACGCCGACCTGGCTGCCGGGTGCGGGCAGGTGCTGGTGCTGTCGCCCTTCGGCGGCAGGACACGGATGCCGCTGGAGTGGGATATGCAGCTCTCAGCCCAGGTCGATGAACTGCGGGCCGGTGGCAGCGTGGTGGAAACGGTCTTTCCGGACTCCGACTCGGAGCACATGTTCGGTGCCAACGCCATGGACCTGTCGCTGCGCCCGGCCGCCGCCCAGGCAGGCTACAACCAAGGCAAGGCCCTTGCCGGGCAGCTCGCGGCCTTCTGGGGCTGACGCCTCCAGGGCGGGTTCGACGGCGGGTGGGCACTCGCCGTCGAACACGTTCCCCTAAAGCGTGGCCAGGAAGTCCTCCGCGAACCTCTTCACGCCGTCCCACTCGGTGTACACGTAGTCCCGGGAGGTGTCCGTATCCAGGGAACCCTTGTCGCCGGCGATCTTCTTCATGATGAGCCGCTTGATGAACCCGTAGTGCGTGTAGAGCAGTGCGCCGCCGAACAATGCCACGTGGGCCGGCCGCCAGCCGGTTTGCTGCTCGAACTCCTGGACGTAGCTTTCGGCGTTTTCGGCATCTCCGTGCGCGGCAAGGCTGACGGAGAACAGGGCAGACGGGAGGCGTTCCAGGGTGTCGCGGTTTTTCCGGACAAAGTCCTGGACGTACTCCTCATGCTTGCCCATGTGCACCGACGCCCCCACCAAGACCGCATCACACCCCGGCGGGATCGCATCCCCTGCCTGCTTGATGTCCGCCACCCGGGCCTCGTGCCCGTGCGCCTGGACAACGTCCCCAATGAACTCGGCGATCCTGGCCGTCTGGCCCTCGGTGGTGCCGTACGGGATATAGATGCTGGCCATCATCGGCCTCCTGGTGGTGTCCGTATTGGTCCCGTATAACACTGGCAAATTCCAGGTGCGTGCCGTAGGGCCCAACGTCCCGGAAGTTTTTGGTACATAGATTTTTTGGCGTTTTCCCGGCAATGACAAAAAGCACGAAAAAACTTGGATCCCGTCAAAATTATGAATTTCCCGTAACTGGTAAAGTCACGTCATCACCCTTGATTTTGCGCCCTGCGAAGCCTCCGGCCGCGGCGGAACAGGGGACTGGCTAAAAAAGTAGAAAGGGGTATGGTGGCCGTTAACGCAAGAGAAAGGCGTGGTTCCGGTGTCTGGAAAATCAAAAGGCGGCGCAGCCAAAAAGGTCGGCAAGTCGATCCTTGAAAAGCGGGCCGAAAAAAGGGCGAAAAGCGAAAGCAGTGAGCTCCACATTATAAAGCAGCGCAAGAACCACCGCTGACCAGCGTGGAGGAAGGCCCGACCAAGAGTTCCTGGCCGTGCCGCTTACCCACGGACTTTATCGAGTTGGCTGGCGCTACTCCGGGCCCTTGTCGATAACGCAGAACCGGTTCCCGTCCGGGTCCTCGAGCACCACGAAGTCCGGGTCCTCCGGATACATGTCCCAGTCCACGCGCTTGGCGCCGAGTGAGACCAGCCGTTCCACCTCCGCGGCCTGGTCGTCCGCATACAGGTCCAGGTGGATCCGCGGGTAGGCCTGGACCTGGGTTTCGCTCAGCATGAGTGACAGGTGGGCGCCTGGGCCCGACGGCGGGGCAAGGGTCACCCACGTTTCGTTGCCAGGTTCCCTGGGCACGTACCCGAGGGCGTCATGCCAGAACGTGGCGGCGGCGGCGACGTTGTTGACGCCGAGGACGATGGTGCCGATGGTCAACATTCGACCAGCCTAAACCGGGCGGCTGCGCCCCGGCTAGACTCGCCTGCATGGGGGAAAACAACACATCTGGGGAACGCCAACCGTCCAAACCCGCCAAACTGCTTGCCGCCGTCGTGCCCTTCCTGGGCCTCGCGGCAGTG
This sequence comes from Pseudarthrobacter sp. YAF2, assembly GCF_052113345.1. Lineage (NCBI taxonomy): Bacteria > Bacillati > Actinomycetota > Actinomycetes > Micrococcales > Micrococcaceae > Pseudarthrobacter > Pseudarthrobacter sp. YAF2. Next base: position 109,674 of record NZ_JBFRDA010000013.1, read on the forward strand.
CTGGGCGGCTTCCTGGTCGCGTACCTGAACCGCGACTTCACCGGCTGGTTTGCCTACGCGCCGCTGAGCAACCAGCCTTTCACCGCCAATGGCGCGGCGTTCATCACGCAAGGCACCCAGCTGGGCCTGGCGCTCGCCGTCGTTGGCCTGCTGGTGCTCGCATTCTGGGCCGGGCTGCTGGCTGGCCGCCGGACCGGTTCCGGTCCTCGTTAGCCAGGAGGGGCCGCCAGGCCCTGCGCGCATATGTTGGCAACCGGGACGCGTTCCGGATTGACACGTCGGAAAATTCCGACATATACTATCAACGTGCTTACTGATGTCTTTGCCGCCGTCGCCAACCCGGCCCGGCGCGTCATCCTCGACGAGCTCCGGCGGGGGCCCCGGACGGCCGGTGAACTCACAGGCCTGCTGGACCTCAGCCGCCCGGCCGCGTCCGAGCACCTGGCGGTCCTCCGCGAGGCAGGCCTGGTCCGGGAAGAACGGCAGGGAAGGAACAGGGTGTACCACCTCCAGCCCGCAGCCCTTGCCGAGGTCGGCGCCTGGGTGAAGCACTTCGAGCACTACTGGAACCAGCGGCTGGATGCCCTGGCAGACCTTCTGGACGAGGAGAAATCGTCATGACCGAGAACGCCATCCGGCTGGAACGCCGATTCCCGCACCCCGCCCCGGCGGTATGGGCCGCGCTGACTACGCCGGAACTGCTGGCACGCTGGTGGGCGCCCGGCAACATCGCACCCGTGGTGGGCCACCGCTTCACCATGGACATGGACTCCTGGGGCAATCAGCAGTGCGAGGTCCTCACTGTGGACCCCGAAAAATCCATCAGTTTCCTCTTCGCCGAGGGCCAGCTGGACACCACCATCACCTGGCGCCTCGAACCGGTGGACGGCGGCACGGTCCTGCACTTCGAGCACGCCGGTTTCCGCCTCGATACCCCCATGGGCCGCCACGCGATCGAAGGCATGGGCAATGGCTGGCCCGGCCTGCTGGCGCGGATTGACGGGGTCCTCGCCGAGGTCTTCCAACGCTCCGGCGGGCGTTCGCAGGTGTGACGGCTCAGGGCCAGTCGGTGCGGGTGAACCGGACCTGGCTGTGGAGCGTGAGCAGGCAGTCTGACGTCCACTCGGCAGTTGTGAGCTCCGGATCCGGCGCGGAAACCTGCTGCGCGTCCTGGCTCCGGGTGCCTTGAAGATCTTCAGTCGAACTTTTCACAGGTCCCCCTCGACAAGCGTATGTGCCAACCCTAGGAGCCCACGAATGGCAAAGGAAGAGCGTTAATCCACCGGCGGGATAAACTGTGCAAATCTTGAGGATGGCCGCTCTTGAGGACCCGAAACGGCGGCCCTGCCCAGACGATCAGCACTCATCGGCGCACCCGAATCAGGGCCTGCCAGTGGGATGACCTCCATCCGGCCGCCCGGGCCGGCCAGTACCAGGACGTGCCGCGCCGTCACGCCGTCCAGCGCCGTCACCGCCTGCCCGGTGAGCTCCTCCACCGAGGGCGGAACGGTGGTCGACGGCGGGAGGCCGGGGCCGCCGTCGTCCGCCCTGAGCCACGTAGTCACCTTGGCGCCGCCGGTGGCATCAGCAATGCCACGTGCCAAAGCCTCCGGGTCCACGGTGCCTGGTGCGTAGCCGCTGATGAGCGTTACCCGCTCAATCACCCGTTTGTGCGCCGGCGCCACGGCAGCGAGCAGGGTCCGGTCGTGCCGCCACAACGCAAAGTGGTAGCCCGCCACGAGCCCGGCCGCCGCCAGGAGGCCCAGGGGTGCGCGGATCCGGTCCAGGACGCTCCCGCCCGTAATGTCACTGAGCAGGAACTCGAAGAGCCGGTAGCCGATCACCAGCAGCGTGATCAGGGCCACGACGGCACTGACACCGAAGAACGCCACCAGGTAGACACGCCGCCCGGGCGGGATCTGGTCCGCCGTCCGCGGCTGGTGCCGCGGCTTCCACGCCAACCACCAGACCGGGCCGCCCACTGCCAGCGAACTGATGCCGCCAAGGAGCAGGGTGCGGGTGGCGCCGCCTGCCAGCGGCGAGACGGCGGCAGCCAGCAGTGCGTTGACCACCACGCCCACCCCGGAGGCTGCTGCCGCCAGGGCAACGGCCGATGTCACCAGGAGGCTGGCACGCCGGGTCCGGGTGGAACGCTGGGCGGCGGCGGTGCGGTGGTAGCGCCAGATCACGGCTCCGATGACGGCAGCGGCGATGGCCGGGGCCAGCGGCTCCAACAGGACGGTCAGCGGATCGGTCCGGTCAAAGGCCAGCCGCAGCAGCACGAACAGGACCACGCCCAGTCCGCCCAGGGCGGTGATGCCGGCAACGAAGATGCCGACGGCGATGATGGCGACGTCCACCAGGCCGGTCCGGAAACGCCGGCCGCCCTCGTGGAACCAGTGCCACCACCACACCAACGCTCCGCCTGCCGCCCACAGCACTGACCGGAGGACATCGAACCACCAGGGCTCAAAGGAGGCTGTTGCAGTGAAGCCGCGGATGGCAATGTCCAGCAGCGCGCTCAACGCCGCAATGGCCGCGCCGGCGCCAAGCAGAAGGCCAAAGACGGAGCCGACGACGGCCCGCACGTCCTCGAGGTGCGACGACGGCTTGCGGGGGTGCTTCCACATCCACCGGTGCCACACCCAGATGGCGGTCCAGACCAGTCCGTTGGCCAGCGCGGACGGCCAACGGCTTTCCTGCGCACCGATGAAGGAGGAGGCAAGGTCCAGCAGCGAGGTGGTGGCGACGATCAGGGAGACGGCGTACATCCCGGTCAGGTAGAGGCCCCAGCCCGCGGCGGTGCGCTCCGACTCGTCGTCAAGACGCCGCCACACGATCCACCACAACAGCAGCGCCAGCGGCCCGCCGATCAGGGTGAATGCCAATGAGAGCGCAAGCCCGGCAACATCGCCGGAAACCAGGGTGGACGCCGTCCGGAAGAGCCGCTCGAGCAGTCCGCCCACGCCCGAGGCGGCAATGAGCACCAAGGCAAAGAGCAGGCCGTACATGATCAGGCGGCGGAGGGTGGCCAGGCCGCCGGCCGGTGTGGCAGCGGTTCCTGCCGGGGCGCTCATGGCTTCACCGGAACTGCCGTGCAGGCCATCAGGGGGTACGGGACCTGGTCGATCATCCATTGTCCATTTACCTTCAGGAGCGAGAAGGCGTCCTCCATCTCATACTCGGTCGGGCCGAAGGGACCACCTTGGGATGCCTGGACGAGCGAAACCCGCACGGTGGCCGAATCGGTGCGCTCCGTCGTCGAAATCAACACGATGCGGGCCGGGCGGGGCTCGCCGGAATAGGAGCCGTTGCACCTGCTCCGGGCTCCTGCCGTGAGGAATGTTTCGGCGGTGGGTATGTCGCCGTCGATCACTGCTTTGCTGTACCGCTGGACCACTCCTGCGGGACTGGCCTGGTCCAGCGGGGCCGGCTCACCGCGGGTGAACACCACCGCAAGCGCAACCGCCACCAGCAAGACCACAACCCCCACCAGGGCCACGAGGATCCGGTCCGGTCTTCGTGCTGAGTCGTCCATGGCACGAGTATCGATCCGGGCGGCCGGTTTCACCTGTGTCTTTAGGCCCGTTTTGGACGCAGCCTGGACACGATCTTCAACATAGTTAAGAAAAAGCGTTGACCGTCCCCAAATATTCACTATAGTTATGTGAGTCAGCTCACCCAGTGAAAGACGGCCGATGACCACCGAGAGTAGCACCACCGCACCTCCAGCCACCAGCCAACTGCTGGCCACGGTTGGAAACAAGGTGCGGGCCATGCGCAAGGAGAAGGGCATGACCCTCGCCAAGCTCTCGGACATCACCGGACTCAGCCAGGCGATCGTCAGCCAGATCGAACGCGGTATGGCCAACCCGTCCTTCACAACCCTTGCCCAACTGGCCCATGGACTGGACATTCCCGTGGGAAGGTTCTTCATTGGCCAGGAACAATCCAAATCCCCCGTCGTGCGCAGGTCGGCACGGCGGAACCTGCAAAACGTCACCCGCGAATCCGTCGGCGAAGCAGTCCATGAACTGCTCACTCCGGACCGCGACGGCACCATCGAAGCGCAATGGATCAGTACGCCCCCAGGGCACGACACCAGCGCAACACCCTTTACCCACAGCGGGGAAGAGTTCTGCTACATCATCTCGGGCCGCAAGGACGTCTACTTGGACGGCGTCTGCTACAGCCTGGAAGAGGGCGACTCCATCACCTACCCGGCAGAGACCCCGCACTGGTACAAAAACAGCTACGAAGAGGTATGCGTAGCCATCTGGGTGAACGCACCACACAAGTGGTAGGCGTCCCGGTCCCCGCCGGCGCCAGCGTTTCCCCTTAACTGCCCGGACCCCACACGTGGCCCCGGACAATCCTTGCCATCTTCGCAGCATGCGCCTCCTCCAACAGGCGCCGCTGCGTCATACCCTCCCGCGCCATCCCCGGCGCCAGCGTAAGGACACTTCCATGCTCGACATCCAAGCGACGGACAATGCCGTCCCGTCACCCCGTTCCACCACCTCATCCCCCCGCAACCGCGAGAAGTTCACCCCCGAAGTCCGCAAAGGCCTCCTGGGCCTTGGCCTGGGCAACGCCCTGGAGTGGTACGACTGGATGGTCTTCGGCCTCCTGTCCGCCTTCATCGGCCCCAACTTCTTCCCCAATGACGAGCCGCTCTCGGCCACCCTGAACGCGCTGGCCGTGTTCGCCGTCGGATTCGCCTTCCGGCCGCTGGGCGGCATCATGCTGGGAACGCTCGCGGACCGGATCGGCCGCCGCCGCGTGATGCTGCTGTCCATCATGCTGATGGCCGGCACCACCCTGGTCATCGCCATCACCCCCAGCTACGCCACCATCGGCGCGTGGTCCGGCATCATCCTGGTGGCCTGCCGCGTCCTGCAGGGCATCTCCACCGGCATCGAAGCCCCGCTTTCCACCTCCCACGCGGTGGAACTCGCCCCGGAGGGCCGCGAAGGCTACGTGGCCGGCATCATGTCCTTCTACGTCAATATCGGCATCCTGCTCGCCTCCCTTGTCAGTTTCGTCTGCAGCCTGATGATCGGCGGCGCGGCCATGGGGGAGTGGGGCTGGCGCGTCCCGTTCATCATCGGCGCCGTGTTCGGCTTCGTGGTGCTCTACCTGCGCCGTTCACTGCCTGAAACCCTGAAGGCAGAGGAAATGGCCTCCACCACGGCAAAGTCCGTATGGTCAGGAGTCGGCAAGCATTGGCTCTCCGTCCTGGCCATCGTGTTCGTGGTGGGTGCGGCCCAGGCCTACAACTACGCCTGGAACGTGGGCCTCCCCAGCGCCGCACGCAGTGGCTTCAAGGAGGACCCCACCGCCGTTTTCGCCCTCACCACCATCCTGGGCGTCATCCTGGTGGCAGGCAGCTGGATCATCGGGAAACTCGCCGACGGCCGGTCGATGTCCCGCTGGTTCCTGGTGACCCGGGTCCTGGCCATCCCCTCCGTCTTCCTCATGCTCCTCTACGTACAGCCCGGCATCGGCGGATTCGCGGCAGTCCTGCTGGGCGGCTCGATCGTCCTGGTCCTGAACATGACCCTCTACAACGTGGTCAGCTCGTCCCTGATGCCCAAGAACATTCGCGGCACCGGCGTGGCACTCGGGTACGGCATCGGCGTCGCAATCTTCGGCGGCACGGCCTCCTACCTTCTGGTGTGGCTGCAGTCCCTGAACCTCACCTGGGTCTTCCCGGTCTACGTGGCCGTCCTCTCCATCCTCAGCATCGTTTTCTACATCGCAGCCCGCCGCTCCAACGGCATCTTCGTCGGAAAGTAAGGACTTCCCCATGAACAACACACGCAGCTTTGCCGCGCCCAAAACCGGTTCCCTGGAACTGGGCACCACCACGGCGGACCTCACCGCCCCGGTGATCTCCCGCTCCGACATCCTGGTGGTAGGCGGTGGCCCCGCCGGCGTGGCAGCCGCCGTCACCGCCGCCCGCTCCGGGGCCAAAGTCACCCTCCTGGAGCGCTACTCCTCCCTTGGCGGCCTGGCCTCCGGCGGCATGGTGCTGGTGCTGGACGACATGATCAACGGCCAGGACATCACGGTCACCGGCATCGTCTCCGAATACGTGGAACGGCTGCAGAAACTGGGCCTTGCCATCGTCCCGCCGGCCGAAGACCGCCGCACCTCAGAGGAGCTCTGGAACAAGTGGGGCCGCTACGGCACCTTCGACTTCCACTCCCACACCACCCCCAAGCCCATCTGCTACGCCGCCGCCTTCGATCCCGACGGCTGGAAGCGCATCTCAAACGACCTCGTCCGCGAAGCAGGCGTGGACCTGAGGCTGCACTCCTGGTTCTCCCGCCCCATCGTGGACAACGGCGTGATCAAGGGCGTCGTCTGCGAGACCAAGCTTGGCCCGCAGGCCTTCATGGCGGACGTGGTCATCGACACCACCGGTGACATCGACGTCGCCTCCAGGGCCGGCGCCAGCTACGCCAAGGACAACTACCTCACCACCCTGGTGTTCCGCCTGGGGAACGTGGATACCGCCGCCGCGGAAGCCTTCGAACAGGCCAATCCCAAGGAAGCCCGCGCCATCAACCGCAAGATCAAGCGCCTCCTCGGCGGCGCCTGGGAACTGTGGTGGCTCAAGACCCCCATCGACGGCGTGGTCTGGTGCAACGCCCCGCACATGACCGGTTACGACGGCGTGGACCCGGCGGACATGACCGCCGCCGAGTTCGCCGCCCGCGACAAGATCTCCGAGGCCGTGGACTACGTCCGCGCCAACCTGCCCGGATTCGAAAAGTGCTACATGCTGGATGTCGCCTCCCAGATGGGTGTCCGCCAGACGCGCCTGCTGCAGGGCGAATACGTCATGACCAAGGAAGACGTCACGCAGCGCCGGCACTTCCAGGACAGTGTGGCCCGCGGCCGGGACTACTACTACCCCTACCGCTCGTTGCTGCCCAAGGAAGTGGACCAGCTGCTGGTGGCCGGCCGCCACTACTCCGCCACTCCCGAGGCGCAGAAGATGTCCCGCGAAATTCCGCCGTGCATGGCCATGGGCCAAGCCGTCGGCGTCGCAGCAGCGCTCGCCGTCCAGTCCGGCGTTCTGGTCCGCGACGTCGCGGCAGCGGACATCCAGCAGGGCATGCGCCGGCACGGTGCGGACCCCGGCGACGTCCCGTCGTCGAACGCCAGCATCGATTCCGACGCGGCGGTGCCGGCATGAGCGCGGTGGTTGAAGAACGGCAAGGTACGACGGCGGCCGGCACCGGCGCGGCTGCCTCACCGGTGCCCCTTCCGCTGGACGGCATCAAGATCGTGGACTTCACCCAGGTGTTCATGGGCCCGTCCTGCACCCAGCTGCTGGGCGACTACGGCGCGGACATCATCAAGGTGGAACGCCCGGGCGCCGGGGACATCTCGCGCAATTCGTTCCCGGACAAGGACGGCCAGGACAACCCGATCTTCCTGTCCATCAACCGGAACAAGCGGAGCGTCTCCATCGACACCCGCACCGAGGAAGGCCGCAACGTCCTGCACGCCATCATGGCGGACGCGGACGTGGTGGTCAGCAACTTCCGCTCCGGCGTCATGGAACGGATGGGCTTCGGCTACGAGGACCTCAAAGCCGAGAACCCCGGCATCATCTGGGCGTCCGGAACCGGGTTCGGCCCCGTGGGACCGTACTCGCACAAAGGTGGCCAGGACGCGATCGCGCAGGCCTACTCCGGCGTGATGTGGCGGCGGGAATCGGAGGACCAGAAGCCGGCCATCTACCCCACCACGCTCTGCGATTACATCACGGGCATGCACCTGATGCAGGGCATCCTGCTGGCGCTGCGCACCCGGGAAACCACCGGAACCGGGCAAAAGGTTGAGGTGACCATGTACGACTCCATGCTGCACCTGCAGATGCAGGAGGCGTGCATGCAGCTCAACCGCGGTTACGAGGTCAACTGGGGCGCCATGCCGCTGAGCGGCGTCTTTGAAACCACGGACGGCGCCGTCTGCATGGTGGGCGGGTTCACCCCTGACCCGCTGGCCCGGATCTCCGACGCCCTGGACCTGGACGAGGACCTCACCGAACGCCCCGGATTCGCCACCCTGGAACAGCAGTTCAAGAACAAGCCGGCGCTGCAGGCCATCTTCCGCGAACGGTTCGCCGCCAACACCACCGAATACTGGACCGGCAAGCTGGAGGAACAAGGGCTCCTCAACGCCCCCGTCCACACCCTGGAACAGGCGCTCGCCGACGCCCAGACCGAGGCCAACGGCATGATCGTGGAGGCGGAACACCCGGGCGTGGGCACCGTGAGAATGCTCAACGCCCCCATCCGGCTCTCCGCCACCCCGCCGAGCGTCCGCCGCGTGGCTCCGCGCCTGGGCGAGCACAACGTGGAGGTCCTGCTGGAGAACGGCTTCGACGAAGCCACCGTCAAGCGCCTGCAGGAACTCGGGGTGCTCCGGTGACGGCCGTGTCGGAAGCCCCCGTGAGCCCCGCGGCCCCGGCCGCGGTTGACCAGGTCACCCTGACCATCGAGAACCAGGTGGCCACCGTGGTGATCGACCGGCAGCACGTCCTCAACGCCGTGGACGGCACGGCCCAAGCCAGGCTCAACACCATCTGGGACCAGCTCGAGGCTGATCCGGACGTCCGCGCCGTGGTCATCACCGGCGCCGGACCCCGGGCGTTCTGTGTTGGCGCGGACATGTCCGCCGCCGCCGTGGACAAGACCGGCCTGGAGTACTGGGCCGGCCTGGACCCCAACGGCTTCGGCGGGCTGAGCCTGCGGACCACGCTGGATATCCCCGTGATCGCCCGCGTGAACGGCTACGCCCTGGGCGGCGGCATGGAAATCGTCCTGGGCGCGGACATCGTGGTGGCGGCGGACAGTGCGAAGTTCGGGTTGACGGAGCCCCGCGTGGGGCGGTTGGCGCTCGACGGCGGCATCCACCAACTGGTGCGCCGCGTCCCCTACACCCAGGCGATGGGCATGCTGCTCACCGGCCGGAAAGCTGACGCCGCCGAGATGCAGGCCATGGGCCTGGTCAACGAAGTGGTACCGGCAACGGAACTCGACGCCGCCGTGCAGCGCTGGGTGGACCAGGTCCTGGCCTGCGCCCCCACCTCCGTCCGGGCCGTCAAGCAGATGGTCGCCCGGACCGGGCACCTGACAGCAGCCGAAGCCCGCGGCCTGCGGCTGCCGGCGCTGATGGCAGCCCTGGACAGCGAGGACTCCGCCGAGGGCGTCCGCGCCTTCCAGGAAAAGCGGAAACCGGCCTGGCCCGGCAAGTAAGGAATGCGTCAGATGAACAACAAACCAAGGGAGAACCCAATGCGGGAGTCATTGACGCCAGGCGTGTGGGGCGTTGTTGCCACGCCGTTCCAGGGCAGCACGCTGGACGTGGACCTGGATAGCCTCTCCGACCTCGTGGAGCGCTACGAAGCCATCGGTGCAACGGGCCTGACCGTCCTGGGCGTCTTCGGTGAGGCGGCCGCGCTGACGCCGGAGGAGCGCCACCAGGTCCTGGAAATCGCCGTCGAATGCACCAACCTGCCACTGGTGGTGGGCGTGACTGCCCTGGCCACGCGGCCCGCGATCGAGGAAATCCGCGCCGCTCAGCAGGCTGCCGGGCAGCGCCTGGCCGCGGTGATGGTGCAGGCCAACTCGGCGAAGCCCGAGGTGCTCGCAGCGCACCTGGACGCCATCCACCGTGCCACCGGAACCAAGGTGGTGCTGCAGGATTACCCGCTGGCCAGCGGCGTCGCCATCTCCACCGCCGCCCTGATCGCCGTGGTCACGGCAAGCCCCTGCGTCATCGCCGTCAAGGCTGAGGCGCCGCCCACCAGCGTGGCCATCGCCGAACTCAGTGCGGGCACCGGGGTCTCGGTGTTCGGCGGGCTCGGCGGCCAGGGGCTGCTGGACGAACTCCTGGCGGGTGCCGCCGGTGCCATGACCGGTTTCTCCTTCCCCGAGGCACTGATCGCCTGCGTTCGCGCCTGGCAGGAGCAAGGGTATGCGGCGGCCGCCGGGCAGCTGGTGCCCTACCTGCCACTGATCAACTTCGAGCAGCAGGCCAAGGTGGCCCTTGCCATCCGCAAAGAATGCCTCCGGGAACGGGGTTGGATCAAGGACTCTGGTGTCCGGGCACCAGCCGCAGGCTTCCCGGAAAGCCTGCGGCACGCCATGGAGGTACATCTCCGCGAAGCCTCCGTCGCACTGGACTTCAACCGTGCACTGGCCCCCGCAGGGAGTAACTGATGGATCTGGGAATCGCCGGCAAGACGGCGCTGGTGGCCGCCTCCACGGGTGGCCTGGGACTCGCAGTGGCCCGCGCGCTCGCCGCGGAAGGTGCCAGAGTGGCCATCGTGGGCCGCCGCGGCATCCGGGCCAAGGAGATCGTGGAGGAGCTGCAGGATGCTTTCGGTGGCCTGCCGGGCTTTGCCGCCATCGCCGTCGAGGCTGACCTCACCGGCACCGAAGGCGTCGATGCCGCCGTAGTGCAGGCCGAAGCCGGCCTGGGACCAATCGACATCCTGGTCCTCAACGGGCCCGGGCCCAGGCCCGGAGCCGCCGCGACCCTGGGCAGCGAGGACATCGCCGCGGCGTTCGACCTCCTGGTCAAGCCGCACCATGCCCTGGTGTCGCGCACCCTTCCGGCCATGCGCGAACGGCGGTGGGGGCGGATCCTTGCCATCGGCTCCAGCGGCGTCGCAGCCCCACTGCCCAACCTTGCCGTCTCCAATACGGGCCGCGCCGCCCTGGCCGGCTATCTCAAGACGCTCGCCGCCGAGGTGGCCCTGGACGGGGTCACCGTGAACGTGCTGCTGCCCGGCAGGATCGCCACGGACCGTGTCACCGAACTGGACCAGGCAGCCGCCAAGCGGCGCGGCACCACGCTGGAGGACATCCGGCTGGAATCCCGCAAAACCATCCCCGCCCGCCGCTACGGCGAACCCGCCGAATTCGGTGCGGCCGCCGCCTTCCTCTGCAGCGCCCCGGCGTCGTACATCACCGGCGTGGCACTGCGGTGCGACGGCGGCCTCATCCGCAGCCTCTAGCCCCAAACTTCCAAAGGAAATGCCATGACCTCCACCGCCCTGGACCCCACCAACACCGTCCACGCCCACCTCACCGCACAGCACCTGATCAACGGCCAGTGGCTTGGTGCCGCGGAAACCCGCCGCACCAACCCAGCCCGGCCGGACGAACTGGCAGCCCTGTCGCCCAGCGGCACCGCGGAGGATGTTGACGCCGCCATCACCGCGGCAGCGGCCGCGCAGCCCGCCTGGGCAGCCCTGCCCGCCCCGTCCCGCGGCGCCATCCTGATCGCCGCCGGCAACCTGCTGATCGAACGGCAGTCCGCGATCGCCGAGGACCTGGTCCGCGAGGAAGGCAAGACCCTGGCCGAAGCCAAGGGCGAGGTGAAGCGCGCCTCCGACGTGCTGCGCTTCTTCGGTTCACTCGGCTGGGCCGCCACCGGAGAAGTGCTGCCCAGCGGGCTGCCGGACACCACCATCACCACCCGGCGCGAACCGCTGGGCGTGGTAGGCCTGATCACCCCCTGGAACTTCCCCATCGCCATCCCGGCCTGGAAGACGGCGCCGGCCCTGATCAGCGGCAACACCGTGGTAATCAAGCCCGCTGAACTCACGCCGCTCTCCGCTGCCCACCTGGCCCGGGCCCTGCAGGACGCCGGACTGCCGGCGGGCGTGTTCAACGTGGTGCACGGCAAAGGCCGGGTGGTGGGCGACGCACTGGCCCGCGATCCGCGCATCGCCGGGATGTCCTTCACCGGGTCCACCAACGTGGGCCTGGGACTGCAGGAGATCCTCAACGGCCGGCGGGCACGGGTGCAGCTGGAAATGGGCGGCAAGAACGGCGTCCTGGTCCTGGACGACGCCGATCCCCGCAAGGCCGCACAGGTGGTGGCCGCCGGTGCGTTCGGCCTCACCGGCCAGGCCTGCACCGCCACGTCGAGGGTGTATGTCACCCCCGGCATCCGGGCCGCGTTCCTGGACGCCCTGGTGGCGGAAGCCGCAAAGTACACCCCGGGGGACGGCCTGGAATCCGCCATGGGGGCAGTGGTGAGCCCCCAGCAGTTCGAGCAGGACCAGGCGGCGGTGCGCGGCGCCGTCGAGCGCGGTGCCACGCTCCTGCACGGAAAGTACGACGGCGATTCCTCCGAGGCGCTGTTCTTCCCGGCCGCGGTGCTCACCGGGCTGGCCTTCGACGATCCTGCCGTGACGGAGGAGATCTTCGGCCCGGTGGTCGCCGTCCTGGAGGTCCCCGATTACCAGGCGGGACTGGCGGCCATCAACGATTCCCGCTACGGCCTCACCGCCGGCATCTGCACCGACTCCCTGGCGCTGGCCACCGATTTCACCGCGCGGGCCCAGGCCGGAGTCATCAAGGTCAACCGGCCCACCGCCGGACTGGACCTGAATGTGCCGTTCGGCGGCGTCAAGGATTCCTCTACCAACACGTTCCGCGAGCAGGGCAGGTCCGCGCTTGAATTCTTCACCTGGGGCAAAACCGTCTACACGGGCGTGTAGTTCCATGACGTATGTGATCGCGCAGCCGTGCGTGGATGTGAAGGACAAGGCGTGCCTCCAGGAGTGCCCCGTGGACTGCATCTACGAGGGTGAACGTTCGCTCTATATCCATCCGTCCGAATGCGTGGACTGCGGTGCGTGCGATCCGGTGTGCCCGGTGGAGGCCATCTACTACTCGGACGATGTGCCGGACGAATGGGCAGACTACGTCCGCGCCAACGTGGAGTTCTTCCATGACCTGGGGTCGCCGCAGGGCGCCTCTGCCCTGGGAAACCTGCATCGGGACCATCCCGTCGTTGCCGCGGAGCCCGTCCCGGCACGGTAAAGCCCAAACCCTCCAATGGCCGCCAAGCCTTCGCTTGGCGGCCATTGCTGCGTTAACTCACAGGTTTTACGTTTGGAACAACCTAGTTGCGCTGACTGCAACCAGAGCTTGACGCGCGCAAAGAAGGTGCGGTGGGACGACCCTTGTTTCTTATGGTTGATTCACCAGTAATAAATGCCGCAGAAAGCTCTTGACTGTGGTGCTCATCACCATCTATGTTGAAACAACCACGTTGCAATCAGTGCAACTCAAACTTCTAATGGTGGTTCCATGAGTACCAATTCCAACTCCGCCGGGGCAGGAGCCGTTGCCGCTGACGCCAACGGGTCCGTCCTGGCAGGCCAAGGCGCCGGCAACGCCGTGGCAAGCAAGGATGTTCGACGCCGGGTGGTCACGGCCAGCTTCATCGGCAACTTCGTCGAATGGTTCGACTACGCCGTGTACGGCTACCTCGCAGCCGTCATTTCATCCGTCTTCTTTCCCGAAGCCGACCGGCAGACCGCACTGCTGGCCACTTTCGCGGTGTTCGCAATTTCCTTCTTCGTCCGGCCCCTGGGCGGCTTCTTCTGGGGCCACATCGGCGACAAGCTGGGCAGGCGCAAGGCACTGTCCCTCTCCATCGTCATCATGTCCGTCTCCACCTTCTGCATCGCCCTCATTCCCGGATACGGAACCATCGGCATGCTGGCCCCGGTCCTGCTCCTGCTGGTCCGTGTGGTCCAGGGCTTCTCGGCGGCAGGGGAATACGCCGGGGCATCGGCCTTCCTGGTGGAATACGCGCCGGCCAACCGCCGCGGACTCTACGCCGCCGTCGTCCCCGCCAGCACCGCCGCGGGCCTGCTCCTGGGCTCGCTGATCGCGGCACTCCTCAGCTCGGTGCTCAGCACCGGGCAACTGCACGACTGGGGCTGGCGGCTGCCGTTCCTCCTGGCCGCCCCCATGGGACTGATCGGCCGCTACATCCGCACCAGGCTGGAGGATACTCCCGCCTTCCGCGCCCTGGCTGAGCACGAAGAGTCCGCTCCCAAAGCTCCCGCGCTGGACATGTTCCGGACCTACCGGAAGCAGCTCATCATTGCTTGCGGGGCGGTGCTGCTCAACGCCGTCGGCTTCTACGTCATCCTCAGCTACATGCCCACCTACCTGTCCGAGGAACTGGGCTTTGGCCCCACCGAATCGTTCCTGGCCACCACCATCGCCCTGGCCAGCTACATCGGCTTCATCTTCCTGACAGGCATGGCCTCGGACCGGTTCGGCCGCAAACGGATGCTGATCACCGCTTCGGTGCTGTTCATGCTCCTGACCGTCCCTGCCTTCATGCTCCTGGACACGGGCAACTTCCTGGTGATCGTCCTGGTCCAGATCCTGCTGGGCGGCATGCTCACCCTGAATGACGGCACGCTACCCAGCTTCCTGGCCGAACTGTTCCCCACCAAGGTCCGGTACAGCGGCTTCGCCGTCAGCTTCAACCTTTCCAACGCGCTCTTCGGCGGCACGGCCCCGTTCATGGCCACCCTGCTCATCGGCCTTACCCAGAGCAAGCTGGCTCCCGGCTGGTATCTCGTGGCCGCGTCCGCCATATCGCTGGCGGCGGTCCTGTTCGCCGCCGAAACCTCGCGCAAGCCGCTCAAGCACCTCTGATCCTGCAGCGGTCCCTGAACACCCTTCCTTCCACACAACCCGCATTGCGGCCACCAGCCGCATCATCGAAAGGCACACCTGTGACCATCACCACCGACACCGCCTCCTCCATCGCCGAACTGGAGCGCCTCAAGGTCCTGCACAACGGCACCAAGGGCAAGCTCACGTTCTCCGATGCGGAGTTCGAGCGCCGGCTTGGCGGCCTTCGCCAGATCATGGCCGCCAAGAGCCTGGACGCCGTCATCCTCACCAGCTACCACGGCATCAAGTACTACTCCGACTTCCTCTACACCACGTTCGGCCGCAATTACGCCCTGGTGGTCACCGCGGACGACTCGGTCACCGTGACCGCGAACATCGACGCCGGCATGCCGTGGCGCACCTCGTACGGCGAGAACATCGTCTACACCGACTGGCGCCGCGACAACTTCTACTTCGGCCTGCAGGAGGCCCTGCGCCAGCGCGGCGTCAAAGCCTCCCGCCTCGGCGTCGAGGACGACTTCCTCCCGGCCCTGACCCGCGAGAAAATCGCCGCAGCCTTCCCCGGCGCCACGCTCCTGGACGTCTCCCAGGACGCCATGCGCCAGCGCATGATCAAGTCCGCCGAGGAAATCGAGGTCATCAAGCACGGCGCCCGCATCGGCGACCTCGGCGGCGAGGCCATCCGCAACGCCATCCGTGAAGGCATATCCGAGTACGAGGTTGCCCTGATCGGCACCGAAGCCATGGTCCACGAGATCGCCCGGACCTTCCCCGACCGGGAGGTCCGCGACACCTGGGTGTGGTTCCAGTCCGGCATCAACACCGACGGCGCGCACAACTGGGCCACCACCCGGCAGCTTCAGCAGGGCGACATCCTCTCCCTGAACTGCTTCCCCATGACCTCCGGCTACTACACGGCCCTGGAGCGCACCCTCTTCCTGGGCCAGCCGGACGAGCGCTCCCTGGAACTGTGGAACATCAACGTCGAGGTGCACCGGCGCGGCCTGGAACTCATCAAGCCCGGTGCCGTCTGCAAGGACATCGCCGCCGAACTCAACGAGATCTACATCAGCCACGGCCTGCTGGCCAACCGCACCTTCGGCTACGGCCACTCCTTCGGCGTCCTCAGCCACTACTACGGCCGCGAAGCTGGCCTGGAACTGCGCGAGGACATCGATACGGTCCTGGAGCCCGGCATGGTGGTGTCCATGGAACCGATGATCACGGTAGCGGACGGCCTGCCGGGCGCCGGCGGGTACCGTGAGCACGACATCCTGGTGATCGGGGAGGACAACACGGTGGAGAACATCACCAAGTTCCCGTTCGGTCCCGAGCACAACATCATCCAGGCATAACCATCGCCACAGGGAAGCGGCGCCACGGACACGTGGCGCCCTGCTGGGGGTTACGGAAATCGCCAACCGCGTGGGCATGCACAAGAGCAGCGTCTCCCGGATCCTTGCCACCTTCGAGCAGGAAAACCTGGTGGAACGGGACCCGGAAACCAAGCGGTTCAGGCTGGGCCTGGGGCTGATCGCCGTCGCCGGGCCGCTGCTGGCCGAAATGGAGGAGCGGCGCGTCGCATACCCCGTGCTGCGGCAGTTGACCGAACAGACGGGCGAAACCAGTGCGCTGATGCTCTGGAACGGGGACGAAGCCATTTGCGTGGAGCAGATTGCCAGCCACCACCAGATCAAGCACACCACCCCGCTGGGCGCCCGGTACCGTGACGCCATGAGCGCCTCCGTCCAGGTGTTCCTGTCCACGCTGCCGGCCGAGCGGGTGCGTGAGCTGCTGCGGAGCGGGACCATCACCTTTCCCGGAATGGACGACGCCGGACTGTCGGCCTACGAGACCCGGCTCCAGGACGTGGCGCGGCGGGGATGGGCGGGCAACTACGGGGAATCGTCCATGGACGAGGTGGGCGTGGCAGCACCCGTCCGCGACCACCGCGGCGACGTGGTGGCCGCCGTCCTCATCCCGGCACCCCGGTTCCGGGTGTCGAAGGAGCGGTTCGAGAGCCTGGCCGAAGCCTGCGTTGCCGCCGCCGGCAAGGTGACCACGCGTTTGGGCGGCCGGCCGGCACGCTGATCCTGCATGTTCAGGCGGTTGGAGTGAATATCGGGTTCACGCTGCCACAGCGCTGACTGCGACGACGCCACCCCAGGGGTCGCTGATCACCGCGCTCCGGAATCCCGGGGTATTCGAGGGCTCCATGAGGATGCCGCCCCCTAATGCAACGGCCCGGTCGGCGGTGGTGTCTGCACTGTCGACTGCGAAGTTCACACTCCAGTTCGGCGGAACGTCCACGCCCTCTGTTGAGGTGGCGACTGCCACCATCCGGTCTTGCAGAAGCCATAGTGAGAAGGCGGCGTCCGGCGATGACTTCAGCTCCCACGCGAACATTGTCCGGTAGAAATCCCGGGCTTTTCCAAGATCCGGGGTGTGCAGGGAACTCATCGCCCAGCAGTTCGGCTGATCGGCAAGCTCAACGCCGTCATTTTCGCCTGCCTGCCGCAGGCAGAACAGCACGCCGGAGGAGTCAGCAACCAACGCGGTGGGGGCGTGGGCGTCGAGGGACATAAGCTGCCGGCCCCCCGCCTGTTCAGCGCGGGCCGAAGCCTCCGAGACGTCCTCCACCCGGACGTGCGTCAGCCAGCCCGCAGGAGACTGTGGCGGGGCCTGCCCCACTCCGGCCACCAGGCGTCCGTTGAGGCGCGCCCGGTAGTACTCGCCGTCAATCCCCGACACGGGAATGGCCTCGTCGAAACTCCAGCCGAAAAGTTGGCGGTAGAACTCTGTGGCGGCCTGCGGTTCCGGTTGCCAGGTATCCACCCAGCAGGGTGCTCCTACCGACGACGTATCCCGAATAGCCATAATGCACCCTTTCGAATCCGGCTGGGCCGCCGTACGCATGGCGCCGGCCCCCAGGGCAATGCCAGGCAAGCATACGTCCGAAAGCGGAGGCGTGGCGGGAGATAGATGCGGGGTCCAGGCGGGGCGGGCTTTGCAGCTTGTCAGCCCAGCTCTGCCCGGCGCCCTGAGGCGGCCCCATACTCCGACCACCCGCCGGCGTAGAGGCGGCCCTGGCCAAGTCCGGCATGTTCGAGGGCGAGGAGGTTGTGGCACGCCGTGACGCCTGAGCCACAGTAGGAGATGACGGCGGCGGCGTCGTCGATCCCGACTCTCGCGAATGCTGTCCGGACCTCCCCGATCGGGCGCAGGCGCCCATCGGGGGAGAGGTTCTCACGGCACGGTACGTTCACTGCGCCCGGGATGTGTCCTGCTTGGGGATCGGTGGGCAGCTGGAGGGTTCCGTCGAACCGGTCGGCATTGCGGGCGTCGACGATGATCCCGGCGGGCCCTGCCGTGATGTCCTCCAGTTGGGCCAGGCGGGACCCGGGCCACGGAACCGGAGTGAACGTCGCGGGGATCGGCTTCGCGGGCGTGGTCTCCAAGGGTCCCGTCCATGCGGCCATCCCGCCGTCGAGCAGCGCTGCCGGATGCCCGATCGCACGCAGCATCCAGACGAGACGCGCGGCAATGACTCCTCCCGCGTCGTCATAGGCGACAACAGCTGTGTCGTCACCGATTCCCAGCGAGGACATTCCACTGGCAAACACTTCCGGGTCGGGAAGCGGGTTCAACCCGTGCGGTCCCGGATCGCCCGAGAGCCAGGCGTCCAGGTCCACAAACACTGCATCCGGAAGATGGCCGCCGTCGTACGCTGAACGGCCCGACGTGCCGTCGAGGTACCAGCGCGCATCGGCGATGACAACATTCCTTCGGTGCGCCTCGAGCCACGCGGCATCCACAAAGGGTGGCAGGTCCGACTGGGCTGTTGGGGTCTGGTCCATACAGTGCAGGCTAAACGATGTGTCCATTATTTGAGCAAGAATGTCCCATCATGTGGACGGGATGTGGCGGGTGTCCCGGGCTTCTTCATGCTTGGCCGGGCGTTCCCTCGGGCGGGGCTGGTCTGTACAACCAAGGCCGGCGCACGGGAAACTGGCGCCATGCGCAAACTGACCTTCGCCATGAACGTGAGCGTGGACGGCTATATCGCCGCGCCCGGGGACGATCTCGGTTGGAGCGTACCGGGCGACGAACTGTTCCAATGGTGGTCCGACCGGGTGGCGGCGACGGGCCTGGCATTGTACGGACGCAAACTGTGGGAGACGATGAGCTCCCACTGGCCCACCGCGGACCAGGAGCCTGGCGTCACACCGGCGCAGATCGAGTTCGCCCGCCGTTGGCGGGACATGCCGAAGGTGGTGTTTTCCTCGAGGATCCGCCCGGTCAACTGGAATACGCGCCTGGTCGCCGGCGATGCGGTTCCGGAGATCGCGCGGCTCAAGGCGGAGGATGGCGGCCCCATGGACATCGGCGGTGCCACGCTCGCTGCGGCGGCCATGCGGGCAGGGCTGATTGACGAGTACGCGATGGTCACCCATCCGGTCCTGGTGGGCGGCGGCACGCCCTTCTATACGGCCTTGGACAATTGGGTGCAGCTGAGGCTGGTGGAGACCCGGGCGTTTCCCGGCGGAGTGGTCCTAACGAGGTATGAGTCCGGCGCTGAGCGCACCAGGTTCCAGGCGTAGGCGCAGACCCTAAAGCCTGTTCCGGGGTACATCAGCTGACGGGTTTCTCAGGGGAGCCCCGCCATCCGGGCAGCAAGATGCAACGCAGCCAGCCGCCCCGTCCCGCGGGGATCGCCCCCGCACAGCTCGAAAATCCGCTGCAGCCGGTGGTGCATGGACTGCCGTTCCAAATGCAGTTCGCGCGCTGACTGAGCGGTATTGCAGCCCGAGTCCAGCCACACCTGCAAGGTCTCCAGCAGCTGGGACTGCCGTTGTGCGTCATGCTCCAGGACCGCCCGCAGCTGCCGGTTCACGAACGCCTCCCGCGCCGAGGCATCCAGGCAGGTCAGGGACAGGCTTTCGACGGCGGCATCCTCCGCATCCACCACCACCAGGCCGCGAGCCGGATACTGCCGGCGCGCCGACGCGTTCCGCCGCCGGATCTGGCGCACCTCCAAGGCCCGCCGCGCCTCCGCCAGCGACCAGGAAGCCGCCGCCACGCTTCCGGCCAAGGGCCCCACGGCAATCACCGCATCATGGTCACCTTCCAAGCCTTTCAGCGATTCGAGCAGCTGCCGCCGCTCACCGGCGGTATCGGTGCGGGGCAGCCCGATCATCACCACCAGCTCGGCGTCGTCAAGGTAGGCGGCGCAGGGAATCCGGCGTGAGCTCAGGAAGGTTTCGACGGCGCCGCGCACCTCCTGCGGCGACGCCGCGTGCATTGCGGCCACCACCGCCGGGGAATCTGCAGGAAAGCCGGCGGCAGGGGCCAGCTGCTCAAGCCGCCACTCCGGGGCGGAACTCAGCACGGCCCGCATCAGTTCGGCCCCGGCCAAAGCATGGAGCCCGGGGGGAGTGTGCTGCAGCAGCGCCAGCCCAAGGATGTCAACAGAGCGTTCCCCGGCCACCTGCGCCAGTGCCGCGTCCGCGGCGTCCGGCACCCTCACCTCAAGTCGGCCCATCAGGACACCGCGCACGGGAATGTCCACGTTGACCACCGATCTGCCGGGCCGCCCGTCTCCGCCGTCAAAGTTGGCGTGCGCACCCGGCCCGGAGCCGTCGTCGTCCGCCGGTCCTTCCCCGGCTTCCGCGTCGACCCCACTGCTCCACCCCTCCGGTACGGCGCTGCCCATGGTCACTCCCCAGGGGGAGGTGAGCTTCACGGCGGAACCAGTGATGCCCGCCAGCACGCCCAGGATCCTGTCCAGCGACGCCCCGTGGGCAAGCTCCGCTGCCATGGCCCGCGTGGCGGCATCGGCCTGCTGCAGGTGACCCACCGACTCACTGACCAGCATGGAGTTGATGGCCTGCATAACGCCCACGAAGGGCACCACCTTGCGCAGCTCTACCACCGGAAGGCCGTATTCCTCGGCCTTCTTCAGCATGTCGGCCGGAATTTCCGGCAGGGCCCCACCGGTCTCGATGGCCAGCGCCGCGATACCCCGCTGGGCCAACTCACGGACATAATCTTCGCGTCTGGCCGGGGTGGCCGTGGCGAGGGTGATCCCGCCGCAGAGCAACAGCTCGCCGCCGCGGAGCAGGGGAGCGATGTCCAGGACTTCGCTGGAGTGGACCCAGCGGACCGGCTGGGCGTCAATTACCGCGCCCAGGGGGTGGACCACTGGATCGGCGGCGGCAAGAGCGGGATGGGCGAGTATTTCACCTAGAAACAGTGACACGACATTCCGTAACGTAGTAGGGAATTTTGTTAGACAGATTGTATCTTGTTGCTTGTGATGGGGGCCACATAGCCTTTGAGTACTTATTCACCTCACGGAGGCCCCCATGCAAGAAAAGCTTTCACCAGCAACGCACGGGCACGCTGCCCCAGCCGGTCAGGACCACAACGCCGTGGACCACGAAGCATGGCTGCAGCCCATCCCCGAATCAGCACGCACACGCAAGGTATCCGGCCAGTTCTGGATCTGGGCGGGGGCCAACCTGGCCCCCATCAACTGGGTGCTAGGGGCACTCGGGATCCAGCTGGGACTCGGGCTGGCGGACACCATCACCGTCCTGGTCCTGGGCAACCTGATCGGCATGCTCCTCTTTGGCTGCTTCGTCCTGCTGGGCCAAAAGACCGGAGCCACCGGCATGGTCCTGGCCCGGGCAGCCTTCGGCCGCCGCGGCAACTACCTGCCGGCCGCCATCCAGGCCCTGTTGGTCATCGGCTGGTGCGCGGTGAACACGTGGATCATCCTGGACCTGGTCATGGCGCTCTTTGGAACCCTGGGCTGGGTTGACCCCGAAGCCCCCAACTACGCCTGGAAGATCGGCGTCGCCACCGTCATCATGGGCCTCCAGGTGGCCATCGCCTGGTTCGGCTACAAGGCCATCGCGGCCTTCGAAAAATGGACCGTGCCGCCCACCATCCTCATCCTCGCCGTCATGTCCGCCGTCGCGTGGTTCGGCATGGACATCGACTGGGGCTACGCCGGACCCGCCGGGCACATCCTGGAAGGCACCGAACGGATCGCGGCCATGAGCGCCGTCATGACGGCCATCGGCATCGGCTGGGGCATCACCTGGTTCACCTACGCCGCCGACTACTCCCGGTTCGTCAGCACCAGCGTCCCCAAGAAGAAGGTCTACCTCGCCTCCGTCCTTGGCCAGTTCATCCCGGTGGTCTGGCTCGGCGTCCTGGGCGCAAGCCTCGCCACCAACAGCGGGGAGATCGATCCCGGCAAGCTGATCGTCCTGAACTTCGGCGCCATGGCACTCCCGGTGCTGCTGATGGTGCTCCACGGCCCCATCGCCACCAACATCCTGAACATCTACACCTTCTCGGTTGCCACCCAGGCACTGGACATCTCCATCAGCCGCCGCAAGCTCAACCTGTTCGTCGGCGTCTTCTCGCTCGCCGCCGTCGTCTTCTTCATCTTCCAGGAGGACTTCGCCGCGGTGCTGGACGCCTGGCTGATCGGCCTGGTGGCCTGGGTTGCCGCCTGGGGCGGGATCATGCTGGTGCACTACTTCTGGCTGGACAAGCGCTGGCCCGGCGAGCCGGAGCGCCTGTTCGACGCCGTCGGAACCAAGCGGCTGCCCGGCGTCAACTGGGCCGGCGTCGTCTCCCTGGTGGCCGGCATCTTCGCAACGTGGCTGTTCATGTACGGCCTGATCCCCATCATGCAGGGCCCCATCGCCGTCGCCCTGGGCGGTTGGGACCTGTCCTGGCTCGCCGGTGGCCTGACCAGCGCCGGGGTGTACGCCGTCCTGGGGCCGCGGCAGCACATCCGCTACCTTGCCCTGGAGCCCCGCACCAGTGGGAAGGCTGATACCGCTCCCGGAGCAGAAGGCAAAGAAGCGGACACCGCCCCCGCCCTTCCGGCCCTCTAACCGGCACGGCTCCTCTTCCCACAAAACCTGGCGGGCGCCATGCGCCCGCCGAAAGGATTTCCCGTGAACCAGCCCGCCATCGCGGATGCCCTGCACCCCATCACCTGGCCGGACGGCGCCAAAGCCGCAGCCTCCTTCACCTTCGACGTGGACGCCGAGTCCTGCACCATCGCCCACGAGCCCACCAGCACCCGGCGCATGTCGCTGATGACCCACCAGTCCTACGGCCCCAAAGTCGCCGTACCGCGGCTCCTGAAAATCCTCGAGCGCCAGGACATCAAGGCCACCTTCTTCATCCCCGGCTTCACGGCGGAGTCCTACCCGGACGTGGTCCGGCGGATCGTCGACGGCGGGCACGAGGTGGGGCACCACGGCTACCTCCACGAACCGATGCAGGGCATTGACGCCGCCACCGAGGCCAGCTACATGGACCGCGGCCTCGAAGCCCTGGCCAAGGTGGCAGGGGTCCGGCCCGTGGGATACCGGGCGCCGTGGTGGGAACTGAACTGGCACTCCCCGGGCCTGCTGGCCAACCGCGGTTTCCTCTACGATTCCAGCCTGCTCGACGGCGATGCCCCCTACCGCTTCGCCGTCGCCGCCGATGATCCCCGGGACATCGTGGAAATCCCCGTGGACTGGACCCTGGACGACTGGGAACAGTACGCCTTCTACCCCGGCGTGACCGGCAGTGGCGTCATCGAAAGCCCGGCAAAGGTCCTGGAAATGTGGACTCTTGAGGCCGAGGCCCACCACTCCCAGGGCAGCTGCTTCGTCCTGACCAACCACCCGTTCATCTCCGGCCGGCCCTCCAAGGCCGTGGCACTGGAGCAGCTGATCGAGCGGGTGAAAGCGATGGACGGGATGTGGGTCACCACCATGGAACAGATTGCCCGCCACACCAAGGCCACGGTGGCCGGGGTCCACACCCACGCGCGGATTGACGTGCCGGTATTTCCGGGCGCGGGTGCGCAATTCGAGCCGGCCGTGGTGCGGCAGGGGGTGCCGGCCTAGGACCTGTTGCGCCCCACTACAGGATAGCCGGGCCCGTTTATGCGGGCCTGGCTATTCGGTTGCCGCCAGCAAAGACTTCATCTGCACGGCCGCGTTGCTGCCCGGGGCCGGCGTGTACACCACGATATGCAGGTCCGGCCGGTCGGAGGGGGAGACCTGGTGGTGTTCCAGCTGGAGTACTCCCTCGGCCGGGTGGTGGAAGAGGCGCTCGCGGGATTCGAAGCCCAGGATGTCGTAACGGTCCCACCCCTGCCGGAATTCCGGACTGGCGTCCTTGAGCCGTTCCACCTGGTACTGGATGTCCGGATCACCCAGCCGCTGCCCGGCTTCGGCGCGGAATTCGGCAAGGAACCGCTTGCTGGTGGTCTCCCAGTCCGGGAGCAGGTCGCGGACGTAGGGGTCGGTGAAAACCAGCCACAGCAGGTTCCGGTCCGCCGGAGCCACGGTGGCGATGTTGGGAAACAGTGCGGCATAGGCCTTGTTCCAACCGGCCACGCCCCAGTCCGGGAACAGCGCGAAACTTGGGTTGGGGTCCAGCGCATCCAGCAGCCGCTGGATATGGGGCGGGGCAGTGTCCGCCGCAGGCCCGGCGGGAGCGGAGGACGCGTAGCCGCCAAGAGACAGGACGTAACCCACGCCTGTTGCCGAGAGATGCAGGGCGCGGCTGACCGCTTCCAGGACCTGCCGCGACGGACTGATGTCCCGTCCCTGCTCAAGCCAGGTGTACCAGGTGACACTGACGCCGGAGAGGAACGCCACCTCCTCGCGACGCAGCCCCCGGTCACGCGCCCGGCCGATCGGTGGCAGGCCGTAGTCCGCCCGCAGCGCCTGGTCGCGCCGGGCCCTCAGGAAAAGGCCAAGTTCTTTTCGGCGCCCTGGTTCAGTCACCTAAAAATACTATTACTCTGGTACTCCCACTACTAGTAGCAAGAGCGTCTTCCCCACGGGCGGCGATGCCCGCAGGATGGTAAGCATGCCTGCACTTCGCTCTAGAACAGTCACCCACGGACGCAACATGGCCGGAGCCCGCGCACTGCTGCGCGCCTCCGGCGTCGCCAACTCGGACATCGGCAAGCCGATCATCGCCGTGGCCAACTCCTTCACCGAATTCGTCCCCGGCCACACCCACCTCGCCCCCGTGGGCCGCATTGTCTCCGACGCGATCCTCGCCGCCGGTGCCGTGCCGCGCGAGTTCAACACCATTGCCGTGGACGACGGCATCGCCATGGGCCACAGCGGCATGCTCTACTCACTGCCGTCCCGCGACCTGATCGCCGACTCCGTTGAGTACATGGTCAACGCCCACTGCGCCGACGCCCTGGTCTGCATCTCCAACTGCGACAAGATCACCCCGGGCATGCTCATGGCAGCACTGCGCCTGAACATCCCCGTGGTCTTCGTCTCCGGCGGCCCCATGGAAGCCGGCCGGGTGACCCTGACCGACGGCTCCGTCCGCTCCCTTGACCTGGTGAACGCGATCGCCGACGCCGTGGACGAGTCCATCTCCGATGCCGACATCAACCTCATCGAAGAGAATGCCTGCCCCACCTGCGGTTCCTGCTCCGGCATGTTCACCGCCAACTCCATGAACTGCCTCGCCGAGGCCATCGGCCTGGCCCTGCCCGGCAACGGCTCCGTGCTCGCGACCCACACCGCCCGCAAGGCGCTGTACGAGAAGGCCGGCGCCACCGTCGTCGAGCTGGTGAAGCGCTATTACGACGGCGACGACGAGTCCGTGCTGCCGCGCTCCATCGCCACCGCCAAGGCCTTCGACAACGCCATGGCCCTGGACATCTCCATGGGCGGCTCCACCAACACCATCCTGCACCTGCTGGCCGCGGCCCAGGAAGCAGGCGTGGACTACGGCCTGGCCGAGATGGACGCCAAGTCCCGGCAGGTGCCCTGCCTGGCCAAGGTGGCCCCGAACGTCGCCAAGGACAAGACCTACTACATGGAGGACGTGCACCGCGCCGGCGGCATCCCCGCCCTGCTGGGCGAGCTGAACCGCGGCGGCCTCCTGCACAAGGATGTCCACTCCGTGCACTCCGATGACCTGGACGGCTGGCTGGATGACTGGGACATCCGCGGCGGCAAGGCCACGGAGGAAGCGAAGGCCCTGTGGCACGCAGCCCCCGGCGGCGTCCGCTCCTCCACCGCGTTTTCCCAGTCGAACGAATGGACCTCCCTGGACACCGACGCCGCGGAAGGCTGCATCCGCTCCGTGGAGCACGCGTACTCCAAGGACGGCGGCCTGGCCGTGCTCCGCGGCAACGTGGCCGTTGATGGCGCAGTGGTGAAGACTGCCGGCGTGGACGAGTCCATCTGGATCTTCTCCGGCCCGGCCGTGGTGTGCGAGTCCCAGGACGAAGCCGTCGAAAAGATCCTGAACAAGACCGTCAAGGAAGGCGACGTGGTGGTCATCCGCTACGAAGGCCCGCGCGGCGGTCCGGGCATGCAGGAAATGCTGTACCCGACCTCGTTCCTCAAGGGCCGCGGCCTGGGCAAGAAGTGCGCCCTCATCACGGACGGCCGTTTCTCCGGCGGAACCTCGGGCCTGTCGATCGGGCACATCTCCCCGGAGGCTGCCTCCGGCGGGACCATCGCACTGGTGGAGGACGGTGACATCATCAGCATCGACATCACCCGGCGCTCCATGCAGCTGGAGGTCTCCGATGAGATCCTGGCCGAACGCCGCGAGAAGCTGGAAGTCAACGGCGGGTACAAGCCCAAGGACCGGGACCGCCAGGTTTCCGCTGCCCTGCGCGCCTACGCCGCCATGGCCCTCTCGGCGGACAAGGGAGCCGTCCGGGACGTGTCGCTGCTGGAGCGCTAACGCTCTTTCCCGGCGGGGGAGGGGCAGGTCCAATGGCCCTCCTCCGCATGGGGTTACCGCGCCACACTTGAAGGGTCATCGTCGGGCCCGGGGAGGTGTGGTGCGCAGCATCAACAAGTCTCTTCCCGCCGCGTCCCTGGGCGTGATGCTGCTGTCCGGGATGCTGGTGGCCGGCTGCTCGCCGCAGCCGGGAAGCCGGCAGCCTGCGCAGTCCTCTTCCGCTGCTGCCTCCGCAACGGCGACCGGGACGCCCGCCGCGCCGACGCCGTCGGACGTTCCGTCCACACCGGCCGCCCAAACAACGTCCGGCACGGCCGCGGCACAATGGACCACGTTTACGACGGCGGACGGCACCATGGCGTTCGATCTTCCGGCCGCTTGGCGCGTCAAGGACCCTGCGGGGGAACTGGCCGAGGGCGGCGGGGCATTCGCTGAGGTAAGGAACCAGGCCGGAAAGGTGATAGCCACGCTGAGGACCAACATGGCCACCGGATCCACCTGCACCGAGAGGTACCCCTACGAAATCCTGGACACCGTTGACGTCCCGGCATTGGTCCAGGGCGGAATGGTGCCGCAGTTCGTGTTCGAATCACGCGCAAACGCCGCGACGCCGGGGTTGTACAGCACACCGGACGCCGGCTACGGCATCACGTCCGGCCCCGCGGCAAGCGGAGCGGACGCCTGCCCCATCTTCCAGTTCTTCAGGTGGCCCCCGAATGCTGCCATGTTCGGTGCGTCCTACGACCCCGACAACAATGCGACGCCCGGCGACCCGTCCCTCCCATACCTGGAACTCGCCCGGAAGTACCGGGACACGGCCGAGTATTCGGACATCAGGAAGATGATCACCTCGCTGCGGCCGGTGAATCGCTAGCTGGATGCTGCGGGCAGGGGGCCTGCCCGGACAATGGGGGCAAAGGCCCCGCCCTGCTGTCCTGCCCCTCCGGTACCCTTTTCACATGGTGCAGGAAGTGGCCGATTACCGGGCAGAAGGCATCCTGCTCGCCGGGGCGGGACGGGCCATCCTGCTGCAGCTTGCCAATCCCGCCATCGGCCGCGGGGTGGCGGCACACAGCACCTTCACCCGGCGCCCCGTAAACCGGCTCAGGGGAACGCTCACCTACGTCTACGCCGTCGTGTACGGAACCGATGAGCAGGTGCACGAGGTCCGCCGCAGGGTGAACCGTGCCCATGCCCCCGTGCGGCGCGCGGCCGACGAGTCATCGGCCGGGTACAACGCCTACGATCCCGCGCTGCAGCTCTGGGTGGTGGCCACGCTCTACGACACGGCGCTCACCGTCATCGAGAAAATCTACGGCCCGCTCGACGACGAGTCCGCCGACGCCATGTACCAGGACTATGCGCGGCTCGGCACATCGCTGCAGGTTCCCGCGGGCTTGTGGCCCAAGGACCGGGCCGCGTTCGGCCGCTACTGGCAGGAGCAGCTTGCCGCCCTGCGCGTGGAGGAAGAAGGCGCGCTCGTCGGACGCGGCCTGCTGTACCCGGAACACACAGCCCTCTGGTACCGGGCCATTATGCCCTCGGCCCGGTTCCTGACAGCCGGGCTGCTTCCCGGCCAGCTGCGGAAAGACTTTGGCCTTGCCTGGAGCGACCGCCACGAGCGGCGCTTCGACCGGACCATGCGCGTCCTGGCGGTGGCCTACCCCAAACTGCCGCAGGGAACCCGGCACTGGTTCAAGGACTACTGCCTGGGCGAGCTCGACAAGGACCTGCGCAGGAGCGGCCAGCACCAACAGCGTCAGGGGACCCGTGCGTAGTTCCACCTCAGTCGAGCAGCGGATCGATGACTACGCCCACCGCTTCCTGGCCACCTCCCCTGCCCGCGGCGCCAGGGCACGGCTCACCGAATTCGTCGTTTTTGGCCTCAAGCAAGGCTGGGCCTGCATCTTCGGAGCCGCGCTCCTGGCGGTGCTCTTGGCGGCCCGGCTCTGGTACCCGGACACGGCGGTGCTGGCACGGAACGACTTCCTGACCCTCGCCGCCGTCGTGATCCAGGTCCTGATGGTCGCCTTCAAACTGGAAACCCTGAAGGAACTGCGCGTCATTGTCCTGTTCCATCTGGTGGGGACCGTCATGGAACTGTTCAAGACCGACGTCGGCTCCTGGTCCTACGGGGCCGAGGGCTTCCTCCGGGTGGGTGCGGTACCGCTCTTCAGCGGCTTCATGTACGCCGCCGTGGGCTCGTACATGGTGCGCGTCTACCGGCTCTTCGACCTGAAATTCGCTGCCTACCCACGCCGCTGGATCACCGCCATCCTGGCCGGCGCCATCTACGCCAACTTCTTCACCCACCACTACATCTGGGACCTGCGCTGGGTGCTGCTGGCCGCCGTCGTCATTGTCTATGGCCGCTGCGTGATGCACTTCCGCGTGTTCCGCCGGGAGTTCCGGATGCCGCTGGCAGTCTCCTTCCTGCTGGTGGCCCTGTTCATCTGGATCGCCGAGAACATCGCCACCTGGTCCGGGGCCTGGCTCTACCCCAGCCAGGTTGCTGGCTGGCACCCGGTAGGCCTGGAGAAACTCGTTTCCTGGTTCCTGTTGATGCTCATCTCCGTGGTGCTGGTGGCCTGGGTGTACAAGCCCCAGCCGCCGGAAACGGACAACGGACGACGCCGGGACGTTCCGTCGGCTGCCTTGCCGCGCTAGAGGGGGTCTGCCAAAACCCGTTTCAACAGAGCCCTCGCTAGGGCTGGGGGAACGCGCTTTGATG
This sequence comes from Pseudarthrobacter sp. YAF2, assembly GCF_052113345.1. Classification (NCBI taxonomy): domain Bacteria; kingdom Bacillati; phylum Actinomycetota; class Actinomycetes; order Micrococcales; family Micrococcaceae; genus Pseudarthrobacter; species Pseudarthrobacter sp. YAF2. The sequence goes on from NZ_JBFRDA010000013.1 coordinate 138,651, forward strand.
GACACTATGCCCCCCGAAACTACAGTCAGCAGTACCCGCGAGCCGCAGAAAACCCATGGCCCCGAGCACCACCAGGCCCACTGGGGAGGCGTCTTCGCGATGTCGTTGTGCGTCTTCGCCCTGATCGCCTCCGAATTCATGCCGGTCAGCCTGCTCACGCCCATGGCCTCGGATCTTCAGGTCTCCGAAGGGATGGTGGGGCAGGGAATCGCGATCTCCGGCCTGTTCGCGGTCCTGACCAGCCTGTCGGTGTCCACCCTGGCCGGCAGCATGAACCGCAAGACCCTGCTGCTGGGCCTCACGGCGCTGATGGCACTCTCCGGAGCGTTGGTGGCCATGGCACCGGGATACCTGCTCTTCATGGTCGGCCGCGCCCTTATCGGCATAGTGATCGGTGGATTCTGGTCCCTGTCCGCAGCCAGCGCCATGCGGCTGGTGCCCGCCCACCAGGTGGCACGCGCCCTGGCGATCTTCAATGGCGGCAACGCCCTTGCCACGGTTTTGGCCGCCCCGCTGGGCAGCTACCTGGGCGCCGTCATGGGCTGGCGCGCTGCTTTCTTTTGCCTGGTGCCGTTAGCCGTGGTTGCCATGGTCTGGCAGTGGATCAGCCTTCCGTCCATGAAGGTGGACAAGCCGCGGGAGTCCGGCAGCGTCTTCGGGATTTTCGCCGCGTTCAAATGCCGGCCGGTAGCCTGGGGCATGGCCGCCTGTGGGTCCTTCTTCATGGGACAGTTCGTCCTGTTCACCTATATCCGCCCGTTCCTGGAACGGGTGACGCGCGTTGATGCGGCCACCGTGTCCCTGGTCCTGCTGGTGATGGGGGTGGCAGGATTTGCGGGCACCATGCTGATCGGCCGGTTCCTTGGGAAAGGCCTGTACCGGACGCTCGCCACCATTCCCGTGCTTATGGCCGTCATCGCGGCCCTGCTCGTTCCGGCCGGCGGCTGGATCGCCGCCGTCGTGGTTCTTTTGGGCCTGTGGGGCCTGCTGTCCACGGCCGCGCCGGTGGGCTGGTGGAGCTGGATCGCCGAGGCCATGCCGCACGATGCCGAGGCAGGCGGCGGGCTGATGGTGGCTGTGGTCCAGACGTCGATTGCCATCGGATCAACCCTGGGCGGCGTACTGTTCGACTCTGCCGGCCACGGCGGCACCTTCATCGCGAGCGCAGCGGTTCTTTCGGCCGCGGGCGTCCTGGCCTTCGTGACCGCCCGGGCCACACGCCGCACCGCCTGAGCAGGCAACAGATTTTCTGTCAACCGAATCAACAGGAGGAGACCATGAAGTTCACCAAGAGCGGCGGCCAGACCGGCGCCGGGCCAAAGGAATGGTTCACCGGAACGGTGCACATCGATGGGATCCGCAACCCCGATGAGCAGTCGGCCGTAGGCTGTGCCCACGTCCGGTTCGCCCCGGGTGCCCGCACCGCATGGCACCACCACCCCAAGGGCCAGACCCTCTACGTCACCGACGGCATTGGGCTGGTGGCCCGGCGCGGCGGCGAGGTCCATGAAATCCGTCCCGGCGATGTGGTCTACATCGAGCCGGGCGAGGAGCACTGGCACGGGGCAACCCCGGAGCGGTTCATGGCGCACGTCGCCATGCACGAAGCCGATGCGAACGGCCAGGTGGTCACCTGGCTCGACCACGTCACTGACGAAGAGTACGGGGCTTAGCTCCCGCGCCGGGCAGGAAAAAGAGCGGACGACGCCGGAAGAATCCGGCGTCGTCCGCTCGCCTCGTTGCGGGTAAGGGTCAGTCGTCGTAGGTGTTGGCGATGTAGACATCGCACGGGGCGTTGTGAGCCACGCTGTTGGCGACGCTGCCCAGGAGCCGGCCGATGCCGCGCATCCTCCGGTTACCCACCACGATCAGCCGCGCATCCAGGCGGATGGCTTCCTTGATCAGGGAATCGGCAGGCTTGCCGCGTGCGGCGAAGTGGGTGACCTCCACCCCCGGACGTGAGCCAACCAAGGATTTGGCCACGAGCTCCGAGCTGTCCGCGTTGGAGATCCTGACCTTGTCCGAGCCCACGCCGTACACTTCGGCATTCTCGGTTTCAAACGCTGTCACCACATGAAGTGATGCTCCCAGCGATTCAGCCAGGCCCAGGGCAACTTCCGCTGCCTTCCGTGCCGATGCGCTGGCATCCACACCTACTACGACTACTCCACTCATGCTTTGGGGTCCTTCCCTCGTACCGACGTCAATCGTCCACCTGCCAGTCTAGGGAATACCCGCATCAGCGCCGGTATCACACAGTTGCTGCCGGAACTGTGGCCGCCGCCCGTTTGTGCAGGTGCTCCGGGTGTCAAGCCCGCACGTGCCCCTGGGCCATGTCGGCGATGTTCTCGGTGACTGCCCAGGAGGCGAGGAAGCTTGAGGGCTTCCTCGGAGGGGCTGCCGGGTGTGGCCGGATACACGGTGAGGGTATGCCCTGGGTCCTCCTCCAGGCCCAGGACCTGGTAGTTCAGCTCCAGCAACCCCACCACCGGGTGCTGGAAGAACTTGGTGCCTGCGTAGTGGCGCCGGACGTTGTGGGCGGCCCACAGGGTCCGGAATTCATCGCTGCGCATGGACAGTTCGCCGATGAGTTCGGCGATGCCCTTGTCATGCGGGTTGCGGCCGGCCTCGCGGCGGAGGATGGCCACGTTGGTGTTCGCTGCCCGGTCCCAGTCCGTATAGAAGTTGTGGGCGCGGGGGTCGAGGAAGATGAACCGGGAGTGGTTGGCCGGCCGTGACGGGTTCCGGTACATATCCGAGTAGAGGGCGTAGCCCAGGGTGTTGGCTGCCACGATGTCCATCCGGTTGTTGCCGATGAAGGCGGGTGCCCCCGTGATGGTGTCCAGGAGGAACTGCAATTCCGGCCGCACCGCCGAGGACGCGGAACCGCCGGCGCTCGCAGCCCGCTTGCGTCCGGAGGAGTTGGCCGCCCTTGCCAGGTCGTAGAGGTGGTCATGCTCGGCCCGGTCCAGTCCAAGGGCGCCGGCAATGGCATCCAGGACGCTGTCCGAGACACCGCTGAGGTTGCCCCGTTCAAGCCGCGTGTAATAGTCCACGCTGACCCCTGCCAGCCGTGCCACCTCCTCGCGCCGCAGCCCCGGGACCCTGCGCCGGCCGCCGTACGGTTCAATGCCTGCCTGCTCGGGGGTGATGCGTCCACGGCGGGAGGAGAGGAACTGACGTACCTCGGCTCGGTTATCCATAGGGAACACGTTACGACGATTCCTTCAACCATAAGGAGGGTCTGCCAGAACCAGTTACAGCAGGGCCCTCGCTAACTGCCGGCGGTGCAGGTTTGATGTAATCGTCCGCTTTCAGCCTTTCAGCATTTGGAGGACCCAGCATGCGCGCAACCATCATGCACGCCCCCGGAGACGTCCGCGTCGAGGACCGTGACAAGCCCGCCATCAAGCAGCCCACGGACGCGGTCATCAAGCTCGTTGCCGCCTGCGTGTGCGGGTCCGATCTGTGGCCCTACCGCGGTGCCGACAAGCTGGCCCGGCCCCAGCCGATGGGCCACGAGTACGTGGGCATCATCGACGAAGTCGGCGCCGACGTGAAGACCGTCCACCCCGGCCAGTTCGTCGTCGGGTCCTTCTTCGCCTCGGACAACACCTGCGAAATCTGCCGCTCCGGCTACCAAAGCGGCTGCGTCCACCGCCAGGGCGTGGGCGGCGCCCAGGCCGAGTACCTGCGTGTCCCGCTGGCGGACGGCACTTTGGTGGCCACCGCGGAAATGCCCGACGCCGGGAAGATTCCGTCGCTGCTTGCCGCCTCCGATGTCCTGGGCACCGGCTGGTTCGCCGCCAAGGCGGCCGAGGTGGGCCCCGGCAAGACCGTTGCGGTAGTGGGGGACGGCGCCGTGGGACTCCTGGGGATCCTGGCGGCGAAGCAGATGGGCGCCGAGAGGATCATTGCCATGTCCAGGCATGCCGACCGGCAGGCACTGGCCCGCGAATTCGGTGCCACCGACATCGTGGAGGAGCGCGGGGACGCAGGCGTGACGAAAATCAAGGAACTCACCGGCGGGCTTGGCGCGCACTCCGTGCTCGAAGCCGTGGGCACCCAGGAATCCATGCTGCAGGCCATCCACGCCACCCGGGCGGGAGGCCACGTTGGTTTCGTGGGTGTGTCCCATGATGTGGCGCTGCCCGGAAGGGACCTGTTCTACTCGCACGTCCACCTCCACGGCGGTCCCGCCCCGGTCCGGCAATACCTGCCCGAGCTGATCGACCTGATCCTCCGCGGCGAGATCAATCCCGGTAAAGTGTTCGACCTCGAACTGCCGCTGGAGCAGGCAGCGGAGGCCTACAAGGCCATGGACGAACGCCGGGCCATCAAGGTGCTGTTGCGCCCGTGACCGCAGTCCTGCCGTGGCCGGCAACGATGGCCCGCAAAGGTAGGACTCCCAAGACCAGGTACAACAGGGCCACCCTGGCTGTGCCCCTGCACAGGGTTTCACCAGGCAAGCCCTTGTAACATCGAGTTATCCCCCAACAGATCAGAGGAGAACCATGACTACCGTCAAGGCTTATGCATCCCCGTCCGCCACGGAGGACCTGGTGGCAACCACCATTGAACGCCGCGAGGTGGGTCCGCACGATGTCATGATCGAGATCAAGTTCGCCGGTATTTGCCACTCGGACATCCACACCGTCCGCGGCGACTGGGGCCCGCAGCAGTACCCGCTGGTTCCCGGCCACGAGATTGCCGGCATCGTCACCGAGGTTGGCCCGGCCGTCACCAAGCACGCCGTTGGCGACCGCGTGGGTGTTGGCTGCATGGTCAACTCCTGCAAGGAATGCGTCAACTGCCAGAAGGGCGAGGAGCAGTACTGCCTCAAGGGCAACGTAGGCACCTACGGCGCCGTTGACCGCGATGGCACCATCACCCAGGGCGGCTACTCCACCCACGTCGTGGTCACCGAGGACTTCGTGGTGACCATCCCCGAGGGCATCGAGCTCGATGTCGCTGCACCGCTGCTGTGCGCCGGCATCACCACCTACTCCCCGCTGCGGCACTGGGGCGCCGGTCCGGGCAAGAAGGTCGCAGTCGTCGGCCTCGGCGGACTGGGCCACATGGCCGTCAAGCTGGCCCACGCCATGGGCGCCGACGTGACGGTCCTGTCGCAGTCGCTGAAGAAGCAGGAAGACGGCCTCCGCCTGGGCGCTGACAGCTACTACGCCACCAGCGATGAGAACACCTTCAGTGAACTCGCCGGCTCCTTCGACCTGATCATCAACACTGTCAGCGCCTCGATCGACATCAGCTCTTACCTGGGCCTGCTGAAGCTCGACGGCGCCCTGGTGAACGTCGGCGCCCCCGCCGAGCCGCTTCCCGTCAACGCCTTCGCACTGATTGGCGGACGCCGTTCCTTCGCCGGTTCCATGATCGGCGGCATCCGCGAAACCCAGGAGATGCTCAACTTCTGTGCCGAGCACCACCTGGGCGCCGAGATCGAGGTCATCCCGGCCGACAAGATCAACGATGCCTACGAGCGCGTCCTCGCCTCGGATGTCCGGTACCGCTTCGTGATCGATACCGCCACCCTCTAAGGCACCACCAACGTGCGGAGGGCTGGCTCCGAAAGGGGCCGGCCCGCCGTCGTGCTTAGGACGCGTGTGGAGGACGACGCCGGGACGGACCTCAGGGGGTGAGGCTTCGCAGGATCGACGCGGCCGGGCCTTCCATGGTGGTCCGGTAGTTGATTCCCGCCCACAGGTTCAGCCCTTCCGGATCGCCTGCGACCGCGGCCGCGGCACGCAGTGGAGTGGTGAGGTGGTGGATTTCCGGATACCCGTAGGGCGCGTCGCCGTCATGGCGGCGCATGAACCCGTTGTACAGGCCGCGGGCGTTGCGGCCTGAAAAGGCACGGGTGACGGCGGTGGTGGTGAATCGGTCCGACGATGACAACGCAGCCCGGTGCGCCGGCTTGGTTCCCGCCTCGTCAGCGCGGAGGAACGCCGTCCCGGCCTGGACGGCCACGGCACCGACGCTGAGGGCCGCCCGGGTATCATCCGCGGTGGCGATTCCACCCGCCGCGACAAGGGGAACCTCAAGATCGGACAGTTCCTCGAGGATCCCGTGCAGCGGCACCTCGGGCGGGGCACCGGCTGCGTTGAACGTCCCCCGGTGGCCGCCGGCTTCGGGCCCCTGGACGCAGAGGGCATCAGCACCGCGGGTAAGTGCCTGGAGCGCCTCTTCGCGGCCTGTCACCGTGGCCATGACGTAGACCCCGTGTTCCTTCAGGGCCTCCACCACGCCGGCGCCGGGAAAATCGAAGGTAAAGGACACCACGGCCGGTGCCAGGTCCAGCAGGACCTCAAGCTTGTTGTCCCAGTCGTCATCGTCATGCCGTGGATCCCCCAGTGCGACGCCGAAGTGTTCAGCGTCGGGGGCAAGCGAAGCGGCATAGCGCTGCAGGGTTTCGGGAGTAATGACGGACGGCTGGGGGACAAAAAGGTTCACGCCGAATGGCGCGCCCGTTTGTTTCCTGACGGTTTCAATGTCGGCGCGCATCGCGGCCGCAGTCTTGTAGCCTGCAGCCAGGAAGCCCAGGCCGCCATTGGTGCTGACGGCAACCGCCAGCTCCGGAGTGGACGGCCCACCGGCCATAGGCGCCTGGATGACGGGCAGCTCCAGGGACTTGAGACTGAACCGACGTGGTTTCAGCTGGGTGTTCAACAAATCCCTCCCGGGCAGGCTGTGCGTACCTGACGAATGCTACGCCCGTCGGCGCTCCGGTATGAAGCCGCTGCCACAGGCTCCGCGCGGGAAATACTTCCGTGACGCCGTCGACCGCCATGGTGACGTTCTTCAAAGGTGCGCCTTGACCAGTAGGACGGGGCGGGGAGGGAAAACGTCACGCACTGACGTCCGTCACTCCTGACTGGGGCGTGAAAAGGGGAGCGGACGACGCCGGGAGGTCCCGGCGTCCGGGGATCGGTGGCCTGCGCTCACCGGTGGGCCTCGTTGCGTCACCAGGATCTCGGGGCGGGGCTTGCCCACCCTTCCTATCCATAGTGCCTAAGCCGGAATGGCGGGCTCAACCAAATAGCGCTTTATTGCGAGTGAATCTCATCACGTCTGAGGCGCGGCACAGTTGCTCCTTGTCGAAGGGCTCCTCCGGAGCGCCGGGCAGCCGTAGGATAAACCCATGCTCAATCCTGTCGATAACGAAATCGTTCATCACCTGCAGGAGGTCCTGGTGGGTGCCGGGAATGCCGTGGAATTCCTGTCCGGACTCTCCGGCTTGGCGGCAGAGGCAGTGTCTGACGCTGCCGGGTCCAAGGTCGAGTGTGCCATTACCCTCCAGCTCCGCCGGCGTCCCTCCACTGCGGCGGCCAGCAGCGCCCGTGCGCTGGAGCTGGACCAGGTTGAGCAAGCCCTGGGCGATGGGCCCTGCCTCCGTGCCCTGCGGGAGATGGCCCCGGTGATGATTGATGACGTCACCCAGGATTCGCGGTGGTCGACCTACAGCCAGGAACTGGTCAAACGCGACGTCCACAGTACCCTTGGCGTGCCGCTGGAAATCACCAGCGACGCCGGTGCCGCGCTGAACTTCTTCGCCACCCTCCCTGGTGCGTTCACGGCGGACGTTTACGACAAGGCGGTGGGCTTCGCGGCCGCCGCCCGCAACACGCTGCATCTCTCCGTTCGGATCAACACTGCCCAAAACCGCGCCGACGATCTTGAGGCGGCGCTCGAGAGCAGGACTGCCATCAACTTGGCGTGCGGGGTGATCATGGCGCAAAACCGCTGCTCGCAGCAGGAAGCAATGGATATCCTCACCCGGGTCTCAAGCAACCGCAACCGGAAACTCCGGGATGTTGCCAGCGAACTCGTTGAGCAGTTGTCCGGCGGTGGCGTGAAGACGCACTTCGACTCCTAACAGCCCCTGCGGTGCTGTTGGGCACGGCTGCCAGGAAACCCATTGACACCTGCTTTTCGATGGAATAACGTACAACCAAATGGTTGTAGATCAGCGTCGTGAGTCCGAACTTGACCGCCTTTTCCAAGCGTTCGCCGATCCCACCCGGCGTGACATCGTCCGCCGCGTCACGGTCGGCGAGTACACCGTTTCCGGGCTCGCAGCCCTCTACGCCATGAGTTTCGCCGCCGTACAGAAGCACGTGGCGGTGCTGGAACGCGCATCACTGGTCACCAAGGAAAAACGCGGAAGGGAGCAGATTGTCCGGGGCAACCACGAGGGGCTCCAGAAAGCCCGGCGGCTGCTTGACGAATACGAACAGATCTGGCGGCAGCGCGCCGCCCGGATGGCAGACATTCTCGCGAAAGGTTAGGAAGGCACGGCCATGACAGTCATCAGTATGGACAAGAACCCCGAGGCGCTCTCCCTCACGCTGGTCGCAGAGTTCGACGCCGGCGTCGAACGCGTATGGCAGCTCTGGGAGGACCCCCGCCAGCTCGAGCGCTGGTGGGGCCCACCCACCTGGCCGGCCACCTTCCACAAGCATGACTTCGTCCCCGGCGGCCGCGCCAACTACTACATGACGGGTCCGGAGGGGGAGCAAGCCCATGGCTGGTGGGAGTTCACGGCCATCGAGGCACCCCGGCAGCTCCAGTTCGACGACGGGTTCGCGGACAGCGACGGAAACCCCACGGGTGACTTGGGGGTTACCCATGCGACCGTCACGCTCGAGCAGGTGGGGGAGCGCACCCGCATGACCATCCACTCCGCGTTCGAGTCCGAGGAGCAGTTGGAGCAGATGGTTGCCCTGGGCATGGAGGAAGGCTTGAAGCTGGCCGCCGGCCAGATCGACGGCATCCTCGCCGAGCACGCCAATATCTGATACCCGGCAGCCAGCAGGAACCTTGCCACTGCGTCAGGTGGGAGGACGACGGCGGGACGTCCCGCCGTCGTCCTCCCACCCCGGGCGTTGAACGCACAAGCCGGCGCCGGAATACTGGAAGTTGGACCAACCTGACGCAAGGCGGTGGCGGCGATGAGTGGCGGGGCAGCGGGTTTCCGCAAGCGACTGGAGCGGGCAGCCGAGCGGCGGTCGTACCGTAGCGCCGGCATCAGCGCCGAAGAAGAAGCCGCACTGGATGCCCTGGACGCGCAGGAGAGGGACAAGCGCCGGAAGGTCAGCGACGCCGCCCACGCGGAATACCTGGTCCGCGATGCGATGGCACAGGGCGAGTTCGACAACCTCAAGTACGCCGGCAAACCGATACCCGGCCTCGGCGAATCCTATGATCCGGACTGGTGGGTCAAGGGACTGATCCAGCGGGAAAATATCAGCGGACTGGGGCCGGCGGCCATCCTGCTCCGCGCCGAGGACGCCGAACTCGATGGCACACTCGACGCCCAGTACACGGAGCAGCAGGTCCGGGACCTCCTGCAGGACTTCAACCGCCGGGTTATCGACGCACGCCGGCAATTGCAGGGCGGCCCGCCTGTCATCACCAAGACGCGGGACGTGGAAGCGGAACTGGAGCGCTGGCGCAGCCGCCGGGCAGCGCGGGTTGCCGAAGTTCCCGCGGAGCCGGAACCCGAGCGCTCGTGGTGGCAGCGGTTGTGGAAGGGGACGGGCCAGGACTAAGCGGTCCGCGATTCGAAGAGCTCACACCGTGCGTTGTAGTACTTGTCGGTCTGTCCGCGATGGGCCATGCCAATCCTGGTGCATACCCGCTGGGACGCTGTGTTGGCAGGATGCGTCACTGCAACAACCTTTGGCACGTCCCACTCTCACTCCGGTGCTAGGGCTTCGGAGTCGGATTTGGCCCGATCATCGATGCGGGAGGCGGCGCGAACGGTGCTGCGGGGTACAGGGCTGCCACCTTCAGCATGTAGTTGGCCCACTGCGGGCCGGCAATCATGTAGCCGTCCAGGCTGGGGTAGAACGTGCCGTTGATGGTGACGTTCTGGCCGGATCGCTTCTGTCCTCCCAGGGCATCCCCAAAGAAGGACGCCGTGACCAGTCCGGTGGTGTAGCCCACCACCCAGGTGGAGCCGTTGTTGTTCGACGTTCCGGTCTTGGCCGCGGTGGGGAACTTGTCCTGCACCTTCGGGTTGATCCACACACCGGACCCCCGCTTCAGAACGTCCTGCAGGACCGAGTTCACACCGCGGGCCACGTCCGGCTTGACGGCGTCATGGCAGTCCGGGGCCTGTGCGGGGAGTTTCGCGCCCGCGGCATCAGTGATCTCCACCAAGGCGATGGGCGTGCAGTAGCGGCCCTCGGTGGCGAAGGTGGCAAAAGCGTTGGCAAGGGTCAGGGGCGCCACTCCGGTGCCGCCCAGGAGGTTGCCCAGTTGGTGCATGTTGACCGATGTGCTGTCCAACCCGCTATGCAGGCCCACCGAGTCGATCATCTTCTGGATGCCACAGAAATCGAGTTGCGCGGCAGAGGCGAAGGTGGCGGTGTTGATCGAGTTGTACAGGCCGTAATTGACGGGCATTGGCCGGTAGAAACCGTCTTCGGCATTCTGCAGGTCGTCGGCCGCACCAAGGGTGGGGTTGTTCTGCGCGCTGTCATAGGCGCCCAGCACTTTGCCGCAGCTGTCCTTCCACGGAAAGTCGAGGGGATAGACCCGCCGTGATGCGTCCACCACTGCAGTCAGGGCCTTGCCCTCATTCAGCCACTCGGCAAACGTGAATGGCTTCATGGTTGACCCCGGCTGGAACCCGCCCGCCCCGTTGAGGTCATTGCCCTGCGCGTCTTTGGCATCCACGTTGAAATTCAGGTTGGTATCGAACTTGCCGGGTTGTGGAAGGAAAACCGTGTTTTGGGCCATCGCAAGGATCTTCCCGGTGCCGGGCTGGATAGTCACCAAGGATGCCGCCCAGCGGTCCGGGTTGGGGCCCGCAGTCCCGTCCACTTGTGCCTGGGCCGCAGCCTGTAGCCTGCTGTCCAAGGTGGTGACGATGGTGAGGCCGCCCCGGTACAGCCGCCGCTCCCGGTCAGCCTCGCTTTGCCCAAAGGCGGGATTTTCCAGGACCAAGTGGGAAATGTAATCGCAGAAGTACGGTGCCATGGCCGCATTGGCGCACCCCTGCTCCTGGGGCGTGATCTTCAATTCGATGGGAGTGGCCACGGCCTCATCGTGCTGGGCCTGGGTGATCTTCCCCAGGCGCAGCATTTGGGCCAGGACCTGGTTGCGGCGCACTACGGACTTGTCCGGATTGGTGGCCGGGTTGTAGAAAGTGGGGCTGTTCACCAGCCCTGCCAGCAGGGCTGCCTGCGGCAAGGTGAGGTCCTTTGCGGTGGTGCTGAAGAAATAGCGGGCCGCCGCCTCAATCCCGTAGGCGTTGCTGCTGAAGAACACGATGTTCAGGTAGCCCTCAAGGATCTGGTCCTTGGTGTATTTCTTGTCGAGCGCGATGGCGAGCTTCATCTCCCGCAGCTTGTCGCCGAGGTTCTTCTGCCCGCTCAGGACCACCGCGTCCGGCCTGTCCTGTGAGAGCTCCGCTTCATTGAGGATGTTGGTGACGTATTGCTGGGTGATGGTTGATGCACCCTGCTCGCTGCCTTTGGTCACGTTCGAAAACAGGGCGCGGAGGATGCCTTGCGGATCCACCCCTGCATGCTCGTAGAACCTGCTGTCCTCGATCGAAATGATGGCGTCCTTGATGAACGGTGACATCTGGTCCAGTGGCACCCGCACACGGTTCTCCGCATAAAGGGTGGCGATCTGCTGTCCGTCGGCGGTCAGGATCTTGGTGGCTTGCGACGGCGGCTGCACGGTCAGTTCCGCAGGCAGGTTATCGAAGAATCCGATGGAAGAACTGACGCCCAGGCCCGCGGCTGCGACCGCCGGAACCACCAGGCTGGCGGCAAGTACTCCACACAAGATGCTGGCTGCAAGGAACCCCAGGAGCCGTCCCACAGCTGCGCCGAAACTCCGCCTGCGCTTCCGCTTCTTCGCCATGCCTCAGCCCTCGTGCTTGAAGGTGTGAACAGAATACGCCGCCGGCAAGGGGCGTGCCAGAGGCGGAAGGATCAGGATTTGGTCACGTCACGCCTATTGACCAGCGATAGTTAGCGACATATCGTTAACTATCGCTGAATCACCAGCGAATAACATTTGAAAGGACGATGCCGCTATGAAAGGCATATTCGACGAGAAACACCCCGGCCCGGATTTCGGTCAAGGCCGCTTCGAGCGCGGGAGGGCCCACAGGGGTCCGCACGGGCATCGGGGGCCAGGGTTTGGGCCCGGCTTCGGGCCTGGTTTTGGACCCGGTTTTGGCGCAGGCTTTGGTCCTGGGTTCGGTCCCGGTTTTGGCCGCGGCGGGCGGCGGGCAAGCCGCGGGGATGTCCGCGCCGCCATCCTCTCGCTTTTGGCCGAGGCCCCGTCCAACGGTTACGGGCTGATCAAGACCATTGCCACGAAGACAGGTGGCATGTGGCGCCCCAGCCCAGGATCGATCTACCCCACCCTTCAGCAATTGGTGGACGAAGGCTTGATCGAGGCGCTCAGTGAGGGCCGGGGAACAGAGTTTGCGCTCACCGACGCCGGCAAAGCCTATGTGGCAGAGCACGCGGAGGAAATGGAAAACGCCTGGAACGCTGAGCCCGACAATGCGGACCGGGACTTCCACCAAAGCATAGGAAAGCTGCTGGGTGCCATCCATCAATTCCGTACGGGTGTTACTGAGGAACAGCGCGCTGCAGCGGTCGAAAAGATGGACGAACTGCGGCGGGCACTCTACAAGATCCTTGCTGACTAGGTGCTCCGGGCGGTCCGGGCCCGCAGGCGCCGGCTCCGCCCGGACAAGCTCCAGGAACTGAAGTCGAAGGAACGGAAATCCTGCGATCGGATGTCCCGGTGAAGGGAATTTACGCGAACGCGTCTTCCTTGGCCTGCATGTCGGCCTTGGCCGGTGCAGCCGAAGCGTGGGCAGTGTGGTGGGTCAGCATGTGGCTGAGGGTGCTGAATCCGGAGCCCATCTCTCCAAATGCGTACGCCGTTTCCGCATGTTCGGACAGGTCTACGCCGGCGGTCTCGGCCTCGTGGCTGACACGGAACCCAACCGTCTTGTTGATGACCAGGCCAATGATCGCCGTTCCGATCCCTGACAGCAGCAGGGTGATGACGACGGCGGCCGACTGGGCGACCAGCTGCTGCACGCCGCCGCCATAGAAGAGTCCGCCGCCCTGGCCGTTTACGGGAAGGGCAACGAATCCCAGCGCCAAGGTGCCGATGAGGCCCGCGCCCAGGTGGACACCCACCACGTCCAGGGAGTCATCGAGGCCGAAGCGGTACTTGAGGTCCACGAACACGCAGCAGGCAACCCCGGCAACCAGGCCCAGGCCCACAGCAGCGAGCGGGCTGATGTTCGCGCAGGACGGCGTGATGGCTACCAGGCCGGCAACAACGCCGGAGGCGGCACCCAGGGAAGTGGGGTGCCCGTGGCGGACCTTCTCGGTCACCAGCCAGCTCAACATCGCCGCGGCGGGAGCTATCAGGGTGTTGATCCAGATCAGCCCGGCCTGCTCTACGCTGGTTGCCGCGCCGCCGTTGAAGCCAAACCAGCCAAACCACAGGATTGCTGCGCCCAGCATGATGAACGGGATGTTGTGCGGGCGGTGGTTGGGATCCTTGGCGAAGCCGTGCCGCTGGCCCACGATGATGGCCAGCACCAGGGCGGCGGTGCCTGAACTGATTTCCACAACCGCGCCGCCTGCGAAGTCGATGACCTGGCCGAAGATTGCCGTGACGGCGCCCCCGGCACTCATCAGGCCGCCGCCCCAGATCATGTAGGCGAGGGGGCAGTAGATCACCGTAATCCAGACGGGCACGAAGAGGGCCCAGGCACTGAATTTGGCGCGGTCCGCGATGGCGCCGCTGATCAAGGCCACGGTGATGATGGCGAACGTGGCGCTGTAGCCGGCCTTGAGCAGGTCCGGCGAACCAATGAGGTTCTGCAGGCCGAAGCTGGTGAAGGGATTGCCGAAGAGTCCCAGCACGCCGTTGCCGGTGGTCATGGAGTAACCCCACAGGACCCAGACCACGCCCACGATGCCGGCAGAGATGAAACTCATCATGATCATGTTCAGGGCGGCTTTGGCCCGGGTCATGCCGCCGTAAAAGAGGCCAAGGCCAGGAGTCATCAGCAGTACCATCGCGGCTGAAATCATCAACCAGACGTGTTGGGCAGTGATTTCCACTGGTGGGTCCCTTCGCAGCGTGAACGTTGTGCGCGGCCCTTTTGGCCCCGCGGCATTTCCCCCGCGGTCTATTTTTCGTGCCGCGTGTTTCAGCCAGTGCCGCTTAAAGTTGCGGTCACGTTACACAAATCGCTCCTGCGTGAAGTTCACGTATCAGCTATGTTTCGGGAATGTAAACACGGCCCCACCCTGGCGGCTCGTCCCCGCTGCCGCCCCCGCGATCCTGCCGAATTCGCGGGGGTTCCGGCTGCTCCAGAGGTGAGAACCCGCCGTCGTGCGCCTTTTCCCTTATGTTTCAGGGCCGTGAACGGCGATTCACCCGTTCAGAACCTGCGGGCGTTGGCCAGGACCGGCAGTGTGGCGCGCACGGAGTCAACGGACGCGGGATCGATGTCGACGACGGCGAGTTCAGTCTTTCCGCCGAGGGCCACCACGGCGGTGCCCAGGGGTGTGACAACGGCGCTGTGGCCAATTCCGGTGGGTGCCGAGCCTGCGGGGCCCGCGCCGATGGTTTCGGGATCGCCCTGGCCGCACGCAACCACAAACGTGGTGCTGTCCAGCGCACGGGCACGCACCAGCAGGTCCCACTGCTCGGCCTTGCCCTCGCCGGCTCCCCAGGAAGCGCACACGATGTTCACTTGTGCTCCTGCATTGGCGTTGGCCGTGAAGAGGGCCGGGAAGCGGACGTCGTAACAGGTGGCCAGGCCGAACACGGTGCCTTCGAGCTCGAACGTTACCGGCGCCTGCCCGGCGTCCACTGTCTTGGACTCGGTGAAGCCGAACGCGTCAAAGAGGTGGACCTTGTCGTAGGACGCCTCCACCCCGGGGCCGGTAACCAGCAGGGTGTTGCGGACGCGCCCCTCCGCGCCGGGGGTGAACATGCCTGCCACGATGGTGATGTCCAGGTCCTTGGCGATGCGGCGCACCTCGCTTGCCCAGGGGCCGCCGAGCGGTTCGGCAATGTCTTTCAGCGAGTGGCCGAAGGCGCGCATGGCCGCCTCCGGAAAGACCACCAGCTGCGCACCGGCGTTCTTCGCCTGGGCGGCGTAGTCCCTGATGATGCCAAGGTTGGCCGCCGTGTCGGCGCCGCTGATGATTTGGGCGATGGCGATACGCATGGAAGATCTCCGATCTGTTGTATACATAATGTATGGTAAAAATTTCGGGTTCGGCCGCCTCGGGCCGCGAAAAGGCATACGCCTACCTGCGCGAAAACGTCCTGACCGACCCCGAACTGCAAGGCCGCTTCCTCAACGAGCAGGAGCTTGCCGCGGACATCGGGGTGTCCCGCACTCCGGTCCGTGAGGCGCTGCTGCTGCTGGTTTCCGACGGGCTGGTGGAGCTCATTCCGCAGCGGGGCGCATACGTTCCCGTCGTTACCGGCCGGGAGATTTCCGAGCTCATGGAACTCCGCGGCGTGCTCGAAAGCCATGCGGCCAAACTCGTTATTGACGAACACCGCGTGCCCGCCAGGCAAATGCAGGACACCCTGCAGCAGCAGGCGCAGATTCCGAACAACGATGACCCGGAAGACGCCCGCGAATTCATCCGCCTGGACACGCTCTTCCATCAGCAGCTCATCGACGCCGCCGGAAACGAACTCATTTCACGAACGTACAGCAAGCTCCATGTGCGCCAGATCCTGGTGGGCGTCGCAGCCCTGTTCCGCACGGGAGGCAGGCGCCAGGCGGTGTGCGCCGAACACCAGGACATCCTCGATGCCCTGGTGGCCGGCGATTCCGCCCGTGCCAAGGAGGCTATCGACCATCACCTCGCGGTGACGCGGGACATCCTCCTGCGTACCTGATCATCGGACTTCGCCCACGCCGGATGCACGCGCCGCTTCGACGGCAGCCCTGGACGCCGCAGTCCCTTCCAGCAGCAGGCGGTAGTCCTGGTCCTCCACCGTGTTGTTGTCCCGGCCCAGGGCCAGGCCCACGAGGGTCACGGCCGCCGCGACCGCCAAATAAATGGCCACCGGAATCCAGGTGCCGAACTGCGAAAGCAGGACCGTGAACATCAGTGGTGCGATGGCCCCGCCGATGACGCCTGCGAAGGTATAGGCGAGTGAGCTTCCCGTGGAACGCAGCCGCGGCGAGAACTGCTCCACGATGAAGGCTGCCTGCGGTCCGTACATAAAGGAGTGTGCCGCCAGTCCCAGGACGATGCCCACGATCAGCATCGGCTCGTTGTTGCCACGCAGGACGCCGAAGAAGACGAAGGTCCAGACGGCGCCCACCACTGCACCCGCACCGTAGACCAGCCGCCGGTTGAAGCGGTCTGAGACTGCGCCTGCCAGGGGGATCATGAACAGCTGGAAGGCCGAGCCGACCAGGACGGCGGTGAGCACCTGGTTGCGTTCGTAGCCGAGCCCCTGGATGCCGTAGGTGAGGGTGAAGACGGTGAAAAGCGCGTACAGCACGTCCGGGCCCACGCGGCAGAGGATGGCTGCGATGAGCGGCCGGAGTTCCTTGCTGAACACCTCCCGGATGGGTGCGGCGGGCTGTTCTCCGTGGGCTTCGATGGCCTTGAAGATGGGGGTGTCCTCCAGCCTGAGCCGGATCCACAGGCCGAACCCGACCAGCAGTGCAGACACCAGGAATGCTATGCGCCATCCAAAGCTGAGGAACTGTTCCTCGGTGAGCATCAGGGTCAGCACCGCCAGGGCGCCGTTGGCCAGCAGGTTGCCGGCAGGCGGACCCACCTGAGCGGCCGAGGCCCAGAAACCCCGCCGCTGCGGGTCGCCGTATTCGCTTGAGAGCAGCACCGCGCCGCCCCACTCGCCGCCCACGCCAACGCCCTGCGCGAAGCGCAACAGCACCAGGATGATCGGGGCGGCAACACCGATGCTGCCGTAGCCCGGGAGGACGCCGATCAGCACCGTGGCCACGCCGATGATCATCAGTGTGGTGACCAGGACCTTCTTGCGCCCGATCCTGTCGCCGAGCCGGCCGAAGACCACCCCGCCCACGGGCCGTGACACATAGCCGACCGCGTAGGTGGAGAAGGCGAGGATGGTGCCGGTCAGGGGATCCGAGGACGGGAAGAAAACGATGGGAAAGACCACCGCGGCCGCCGCGGAATAGACGGCGAAGTCGTACCACTCCAAGGCCGTGCCGGTCAGGCTCGCCGCAAAAGCTTTGAACAGGCCCTTGGGATGGATCGGCGGCCCTGGCTGTGACGCTGCGCCCGCAGCCGAAACCGGAGAATTGCTCATTGTGTCCTCCACAGTGGATTTTTTGAGGTGACGCCTGTCACGCTGGCGTTAAATGTATACATTACGCATACTGGATGTACATTGGCGACTGTTTCCGGTTTCCGGTTTGTTAATTTTCCCGTGGGGCACCGGCTCCGCGGCCTTCGAAAAGGACGGCTCCATGACGGCTCTCAGCTTTGAACTTCCCGACGGCAGCATCAAGAACGTGCAGGTCCGGCACCTCCTCAACGCCGGCTACGCAGGGCGCGAGCAGGATGAGGTGCAGGCGCACATCGCTGAACTCGCCGAACTTGGCGTTCCCGGCCCCACCACCACGCCGGCCATGTACCCCGTCTCGCCCTATCTCGCGCAGCAGGTATCCGAGGTCCGGGTCCAGCATGGGCGGACGTCCGGGGAGGCGGAATGGGCGCTGGTCATCACCGACGACGGCGTCCTGCTCACCGTCGCCTGCGATCACACGGACCGTGAGCTGGAAGTGCATGGTGTGGCATGGAGCAAGAACGCCAGCCCTGACGTCCTGGGCCGCAAGGCATGGCGGCTTGAGGATGTGCGGGACCACCTGGACCGCATCACACTGCGGGGCTGGGTAGGGGAGGGGGAAACCCCGGACACCCTCATCCAGGACAGTTCCCTCGAGGCCCTGCTGACGCCGGACTATTGGCTGGAGGTGCTGGAGGGTCGCGGTCTCAACCAGCCGGGCACGGTGCTGATTTCCGGCACCGTGGCGATGACCGGCGGGGTGGACCAGTTCGCCCGCAGCTGGAAGGTGGAGATGGCGGATCCGGTGACTGGAGGGTCGCTGGACGTGCAGTACGTCGTGGAGCAAATGCCGCACCCCATCGGCTAGGCGAGGCACCGAGCGGCGTAAACGCGTAGAAAGGTCCGCCGCCCCACCGGGGCGGCGGACCCTTTCACGCCTCGAAGCTACTGCCTCGAAGCTACTGCCTGTAGCCCTCGACTTCACTGATCGGGCGGGCCTGGGCTTCGTTCGGGTTTTCGCCGGAGTCCTTCTTGGCCCTCCGCTGGCGCAACAGGTCCCAACACTGGTCCAGGCTTTCTTCTACATACTTGAGCCGCGACTGGTCCGGTGCCCGGCCGTCCGTCGCGCCCTCGCGCAGCGCGTGCTCCTCCTCCACCAGGGACTGGATGTGCGTCAAAATATCCTGGTCATTCATGGTTTCCCCTAACTGCGGTCCGGTCACCTTCAGCGTACGTAGCAGGTGCTGAAGCCACCAGCCCCCGCGCTGTACCATCAATTTCATGCCCACTGCGCTCGATATGGCAGGTCCCATCCTGGAAGTGCTGACCTGGCTGTGCCTGCCCGCCGGGCTGGGACTGCTGATCTACACCGGCTTCCTCCGCCGCTTTGTCCACCCGTGGGACGTGGCCGAGGCCGTGGTGTATTCGGACTCCACCGGCGTGGGTTTCCGCTGGTTCGACCGGAAGCACCAGGTGCACAACGCCCCCATGTCCCCTTACGACATCAGGGACATGGCGGTGGGGGACACGTTGCCCATCTATTACCACCCCAAACGCCCAACCCAGTGGCAGGCCACCGCCCCGGAAGAGGCGGGCAGGACGGCGTCGGTCCTGGGCCGTTGCCTGACGGCAATCGGTACCGTGGCACTGCTGGGCGGGTTCGTCCTGCCGATGTTTTAGCCGCACCCTAGCCGGCTACCACCACAACGATGCCCAGTGCGCCCAGGACGACGCCCGCGACGGCGGTCCAGAGCACGGCCGAAAGATCCGCTTCGATGCTTTCCCCTGCCAGGCCATGGGACCTCGCCCGGTAGCGGCGGCGCTGGGTGAGATAGATGGCCAAGGCGGCGCTCCCGGACACTGCCAAGAGCATCAGGATGGGTGGGCCGTAGGTGGGAAGCCAGCGCAGGAAGAAGGCGCTCGCTGTCACCAGCGCCAACATGGTCCGGCCCCAGGCGAGTGCCGTCCGTTCGGGTTGGAGGCCCGGATCGCCGTGCGGCCGGGGTGCGCCGGATGCCATCAGCGCATGAGGATAAAGACAAGTACGACGGCGGCCGCCAGCGCGCCTGCCCCGGCCAACAGGGGGACAAAGAACGGCAGGGGAAGCGGCGCTTTATTGCGCATGCTTCGCTCCACGCGAAGCCACCGCACCGCGGCACCGCCGCTGAGCATCATGCCCATCAGAAGCAGGATAACGGCCAGCCCCTTGCGGACCGGCTCGATGAACAGGCCTGACGTGAACGCCTCGACGGCAATGCCGCCGGCAAGCAGCGCAAGGGACGTGCGGATCCATGCGAGGAAAGTGCGTTCGTTCGCAAGGGTGAATCGCGGGTCCGGCTCCTCGCCGCCTGGCAACAGGCGTTCTGCGAGTCGTCCGCGCGAGGACGGGGCCGCAGGTCCGGGCGGCTGCTCACTCTTGGTCACGGGCCCAGTTTAGCCGCGCCGGCACGGCACGATGACTGGTCAGGCCGCCCGGCGGAGCGCTGCCTTGCCGGCCAGGTGCTCACCGATGGGCAACGCGGCGGTGGCTGCGGGGGACGGAGCATTCAATA
Organism: Pseudarthrobacter sp. YAF2; assembly: GCF_052113345.1. Taxonomy (NCBI): domain Bacteria; kingdom Bacillati; phylum Actinomycetota; class Actinomycetes; order Micrococcales; family Micrococcaceae; genus Pseudarthrobacter; species Pseudarthrobacter sp. YAF2. The sequence goes on from NZ_JBFRDA010000013.1 coordinate 158,537, forward strand.
CGTGGATCATCCGGTCGGTCCCGGCCAGCAGGAAATCATGGAGGAGCGTGCCGTCCCGGCGCACGGCCTGCGCCCTGATGCCTGCCTCGCGGGGCAGCAGGTCCTCTTTGGCCAGGCCGGGTGCGTATTTCCGGCATTCCTGAAGGTAGCTTCCCTTGAACAGGGAGTTCCGGATCTCCCGAGCGGCAGTGGCGGCATTGGACCTCGCCACGTGCCACAACCCTGGAAAGCGCAGGTAGCGTGCCACATCCTTCGGGTTCACCGAGAACTTGGGGTAGCCCTCCCGGGCCAGGCCCAGCACCGCGTTGGGTCCGACCGTGATGCTGCCGTTGATGGTGGGAGTGAGATGCACGCCCAGGAAAGGCAACTCAGGGTCAGGTACCGGGTAGATGAGGTGTTTGACGTAGCCCGATTTTGCTTCGGGCAACTCAAAATACTCGCCGCGGAAGGGAATGATCTGGACGTCGATCTTCATTCCGGCCAGTTCGGCGAGCCGGTCCGACTGCAGCCCGGCGCAAGCGACCATCCGGCGGCAGGCGTAGACGTCATGGTCCGTGCCAACCTCTACATGCCCGGAGTGTTCCACGACGGAGGTGACCCGGGCTCCGGTGAGGACGTGTCCGCCGGCGGCCGTTATGAGTTCTGCCAGCTTGCGGGCCACCTGCTGGTAGTCGACGATGCCGGTGCTGGGGATGAACAGGGCGCCCAGTCCCGAAACATTGGGTTCGCGCCGGTTCAGTTCCGTCTGGTCGATGCGCTCGCAGTCCAGGCCGTGGATGGCGGCCCGTTCCTCCAGGCGGTCCAGCCGCTCCAGTTCCACGGCTGTGGTGGCAACCAGCAGTTTGCCCGGCTCGGCGTAGCTGATGCCGTGGTCCCGGCAGAATTCCTTGGTCTGGCGGGCTCCGGCCTTGCTGAATTGGGCCTTGAGGCTGTCCGGGGCGTAGTAGATCCCGGAGTGGATGACGCCGCTGTTGTGCCCGGTCTGGTGCGAAGCCAGCGTGGGGGCGGCCTCCAGCAGGACCAATGAGGCGTCGGGCTCTTTCCGCAGGAGCTGGTAAGCAGTGGCAAGGCCCACAATTCCGCCGCCAATGATGCAGTAGTCCGTCCGTTCCACGGGTCTCCGCCTTTCGTTGTGGCTAGAGTCTAGCCACCGGTGCGCTGTTCACCCCCGCTCCGCCATGCCCCAGGCCAGGGAACGGGCCACGAACACTCCGCTGAACAGCACAATGGTCTTGAAGACACTGACGGTTTCTTCCGGAATATCCACGCAGCCATCATGCCAGCCGGGAATGCACGGGGGTGCCGGACAGTTGGGGGAGGTATGGAGCGCATTGGATTTCTTTCCTTCGGCCACTGGGGCCCCGGCCAAGGGTCCCGCACCCGGACAGCGGCCGACGCCCTGCTCCAGGGGATCGATCTTGCGGTAGCTGCCGAAGAACTCGGAGTTGACGGCGCATACTTTCGCGTCCACCATTTCGCACGCCAGCAGGCCTCACCCTTCCCGCTCCTCTCAGCCATCGCCGCGCGCACCAGCCGCCTGGAAATCGGCACGGGCGTCATAGATATGCGCTACGAGAATCCCCTGTACATGGCGGAGGAGGCGGCTGCCGCAGACCTGATCAGCGGCGGCAGGCTGCAGCTGGGCATCAGCCGCGGCTCACCCGAACCTGCCCGCGACGGCGCGTCAGCCTTCGGATACCGGCCCCAGCCCGGGGAAACCGATGCGGACATGGCCCGGCGCCATACCGCCGTTTTCCGCCACGCCATTACCGGGGCGGGCGTTGCCCAGGCAGACCCCCGGTATGCCGGGGGCGCCACCGGCCTCCTGCCCGTCCAGCCCCAGTCCCCGGGTTTGGCGGACCGGATCTGGTGGGGCGCCGGCAGCAGGAAAACCGCAGTGTGGGCGGCGGAACTCGGCATGAACCTGATGAGCTCCACCCTGCTCACCGAGGACACCGGCGTTCCGTTCCATGAACTCCAGTCCGAGCAGATCCAGCTGTACAAGGAGGCCTGGGCCGCGGCCGGCCACGCACGCACCCCGCGGGTTTCGGTCAGCCGCAGCGTCCTTCCCATCGTGGATGAAGAGGACAACTACTACTTTGCCGGCAGCGCCCTCCGGGACGGCCGCGACCAGGTGGGCGTGATTGACGGCCTCACAGCCAGGTTCGGCAAGAGTTATGTGGGTGCACCGGATCAGTTGGCCGAGCAGCTCGCGGCCGACACGGCGGTGCAGGCGGCGGACACGCTCCTGCTGACCGTTCCCAATCAGCTCGGCGTGGAGTACAACGCGAAACTCCTTGGCAACATCGTGGAACACGTTGCGCCTGCCCTGGGATGGAGCCGCCGCTGAGGCCGGGGAACTTTTTGTGAGACCCAACCGTTAGGGTTGTAAGTGCGTGGTGGGGGCTTCGCGCCCCTACTACTGTGTGACTGCGGAACGGTCATATGACGGAGAGAGAGAAATATGGCTCACACCGCCTTAGGCTTAACCGTATGATCCGGCTACGTCAGCTGGCCCAGGCGGCCTCAGTGCTGACCACACCCCTGTCGCCAGAGGACATTCTGGCCTTGTTCAACCCTGTCTACTCAGCCCGGCAACTGCGCGGGGTGGTGACCCGGGTGGTCCAGGAGACGGCCCAATCGGCCACTATCTTCTTCCGCCCCGGCCGTGGCTGGAAGGCGCACCTTGCCGGGCAGTGGGCGCGCATCGGCGTCGAACTCGACGGCGTGCGCCATTGGCGCTCCTACTCACTGAGTGCCCCGGCCGGCAAGGATCCGGCAATCACCGTCACCGACGTCGGTGCGGTCTCCGGCACCCTGGTGCGGACCACCAAACCCGGCGACGTCCTGTTCCTGGCCCCGCCGCAGGGTGACTTCGTGCTCCCGGAACATCCGCGCCCCCTCCTGATGGTCACCGCGGGCAGTGGCATCACTCCGGTGATGTCCATGATCCGTACCTTGGTGCCGCGTCGTCCGGATGCCGACGTCGTGCTGGTCCATTCCGCCCGCACGCCGGGTGACAGCCTCTTTCGCGAGGAGTTGGCGGAGTTGGCGGACCAGTTCCCCAACTTCCGGCTGGCGCACTGGTACACCGGCGAGCAGGGCCGGATGGACTTCTCCAGCACCAAGGAGCTGGACGAGATCTGCCCCGATTGGAGGGACCGGGCAGCCTACGCCTGCGGCCCCGACAGCTTCCTGGATGACGCCGAAGCCCTCTGGAACCGGGCAGCGCTGACAACCCGTGCGCCCGGCACCGACGTCGCCGTCGCCGGAGAAGCCGGCAACCTGATGATCGAACGCTTCAACACCACCTTCAACGCCGGTGTAGGGCACGACGGCGGCCTGGTCACCTTTGAGGCCTCCGACCGGGAGGTGCAGGCCGACGGCGATACCCCCATCCTGGATATCGGTGAGGACGCCGGGGTCCTGATGCCCAGCGGGTGCCGCATGGGCATCTGCCACAGCTGCCTCACTCCGCTCCTGGCCGGCCAGGTCCGCGACCTCCGCACCGGGGAAATCCATGGCGAACCCGGCCAACTGATCCAAACGTGTGTCTCGGCAGCCGCCGGACCCGTCAACCTCGAAATCTGAGGAGCACCACGGTATGTCTGTAATCTCACCCGCAAAGGCCACGGCCACGGGAAGCTCAAGAACGCGCCCCGGCAAGCTCGCAGAATCCGGCAGCCCCACTGTCCGGCCCCCGGCCGCAGCGCACCTCAGCGACGAACAGGTGGCGGAGCTGGGCCGCGAGCTCGACGCCATCCGGGACGAGATCCTGGGCAAGCGCGGTGCAGAGGACGCCGCTTACATCCGCCGCATGATCAAGATCCAGCGCGGGCTTGAAATCTCCGGCCGGGCCGCGCTGCTGGTCAGCAAGAACAAGGCTGCCTGGGTTACCGGCACCACCCTCCTGAGCCTGGCCAAAATCCTGGAAAACATGGAGCTCGGCCACAACATCCTGCACGGACAGTGGGACTGGATGCGGGACCCTGATATCCACTCCACCACCTGGGAGTGGGACTTCGTCACCCCGTCACGCTCCTGGCAGCACACCCATAACGACCTCCACCACCGCTGGACCAACGTGGTGGGCAAGGACAACGACGTTGGATACAACCTCCTCCGGATGGACGAGAACCAGCCGTGGAAGCCCATCAACCTGGCCAACCCGCTGTTCAATGCCATCCTTGCTCCCGTGTTCGAGTGGGGCATCGCCGTCTACGACCTCGAACTGACCGAGTACAAAGAAGGCACCAAGTCCAAGGAAGCCCTGCTCAAGGACCTCAAGGCCCTCGGCCGCAAGGTGATCACCCAGTTCACCAAGGACTACGCCGCCACCCCTGCCCTGGCCATGCTCACCGGCTCCGCGAAGCAGGCGCTTTTCGGCACCATTGCCGCCAATGCGGTCCGCAATGTGTGGGCCCACGCCGTCATCTTCTGCGGCCACTTCCCGGAAGGCACTGACACGTTCACCGAAGAAATGGTGGAAGGGGAAACCCGGGGCGACTGGTACGTGCGCCAGATGATCGGCTCCGCGAACATCTCCGGGTCCAAATTCATGCACCTCATGACCGGAAACCTGTCCCACCAGATCGAGCACCACCTCTTCCCGGACCTGCCCTCCAACCGGTACGCAGAGGTGGCACCCAGGGTCCGTGAGATCTGCCAGCGCTACGGCCTGAAGTACACCACCGGTCCGCTGCTCAAGCAGGTGGGTTCGTCCTGGGCGAAGGTCTTCAAGCTGGCACTGCCCGGTAAGGCTGCCCGCGCCTAAGAACCACAAGCACAACCCGGGAAGTGACCCGGCCGGAGCTGTCCGGCCGGGTCACTTCCTGCGTTTTGTCCCTTTTGTGCGGACCTTCAGCGCCGGCTTTCGGGCGCCAGGAGCATATGGTCCAGCTTCGGCAGGGCATGCCGGAGCCGGTGTTCGGCGCGGTCAAGGATCTCCGCCGCCTGGGATAAGCCGATATCGGCCAGTTCCAGGCGGGCAGAGCCCTGCAGCCGGTGGCCGGACCACCGCAGTTGCAGCTGCCGGACCGCCAGGACACCGGGCGTGCCCTGCAGCGCGGCCTCGGCACGCTCCACCAGTTCCGGTTCGATGCCGTCCATGAGCCGCCGCCCGATGCTGCGGACCGTCCCCCAGAGCAGCACCATGATGGCGGCGGAAATGACCAATCCCACGATCGGGTCCGCCAGCGGGAATCCGAGCATGACGCCAATGGCGCCGATCACCACGGCGAGCGAGGTGAAGCCGTCCGTCCTGGCGTGCACCCCATCCGCCACCAGCGCCGCAGAACCAATCCTGCGGCCCACCCGGATGCGGTAGATGGCCACGGCCTCGTTGCCGGCGAATCCAATCAGGCCGGCCGCCATGACCCAGCCCAGGTTTTGCAGCGGCTGCGGATGGATGAGCCGGTCCACGGACTGCCAGCCCGCCACAATGGCGGAGAGTGCCACCACGGCCACGATGAACAGGCCGGCCAGGTCCTCGGCCCTGCCGTACCCGTACGTGTACCTGCGGGTCGCCGCCCTGCGACCCAGGATGAAGGCAATCCACAGTGGCACGGCGGTCAGGGCGTCAGAGAAGTTGTGGATGGTGTCCGCGAGCAGTGCCACCGAACTGCTGAACAGGACCACCAGGAACTGCAGCACCGTGGTGGCCAGCAGGACGAACATGCTGATCTTCAGCGCCCGGATGCCCTCGGTGCTGGCCTCCATGGCGTCGTCGATGGAATCGGCGGCGTCATGGGTATGCGGAACGAACAGCTCGAAAAGCCACCCCTTGAAGCCGGAATGGTGATGGTGGCCGTGGTCATGCCCATGGTCGTGTGCGTGGTCATGCCCGTGGTCATGGTCGTGGCCGTGATCATGCCCGGCGTGAATGTGCGTATGGGTTGATTCCTGGTGCGGCCCGGTCATGAGGCGCTCCTGTGTGCGTGATGGGAGGGTGCCCGGTGGTGCGCCGGCTCGCCGCCGAGCGCATGTTCTGCTTGGAAGATGGCGTCGGCCACCAGTTGCCGGGCGTGTTCGTTCTCCAGCCGGTACAACACCCGCGTCCCGTCCTGCCGCGTGGACACCATCCTGGCCAGCCGCATTTTGGCCAGGTGCTGGGATACGGCTGCGGGGGATTTCCCTACGGCTTCCGCCAGGGCACCCACTGCCATTTCGCCGTCGCGAAGGGCCAGGATGATCCGCACCCTTGTGGCGTCAGCCAGCATGGAGAAGACCTCTACGGCCAACTCCACGTACTGGCTTTCCGTTCCCAGCGAGCAAGCATTCTTATCTGCATTCATGCGCATATAGTGTCACAATGCCGGCTGCCGCGCATGTTGGCATCCTGCAGGTTTGCTGACCGACGGCGTGGGGGCGGGGCGGCCACCTAGAGTAGGAGGGTATGGGCACGGCGTGCAGCCGGCGGCTCCGGTCAGTCTCGAAAGGAATTTACCCGATGGCTTTCATCACCGTAGGTACTGAGAACAGCACTGATATCGAGCTCTACTATGAGGATCATGGTTCGGGCCAGCCCGTGGTGCTGATCCACGGCTACCCCCTGGACGGATCATCCTGGGAGAAGCAGACCGCGGCACTACTCGACGCCGGCTACCGGGTCATCACCTACGACCGCCGCGGCTTCGGCAAGTCCAGCAAGCCCGCCGAGGGGTACGATTACGACACTTTCGCGGCGGACCTCAACACACTGCTGACAACCCTGGACCTGGGCAACGTGGTGCTGGTGGGCTTCTCCATGGGCACCGGCGAGGTGGGCCGCTACCTTGGTACTTATGGCTCCGAGCGCGTTGCCCGGGCCGCCTTCCTCGGGTCGCTGGAGCCCTTCCTGCTCAAGACCGATGACAACCCCGACGGCGTCCCGCAGGACGTGTTCGATGGCCTCAAGGCTGCGGTCACTGCTGACAGGTATGCCTTCTTCACTGAGTTCTTCAAGAATTTCTACAACTCGGACACCTTCCTGGGAACTCCGCGCCTCAGCCAGGAAGCCGTCAACGCCAGTTGGAACCTCGCCGCCGGTGCCGGAGCCACCGCGTCCGTTGCCGCCCAGCCGACATGGCTGACGGACTTCCGGCAGGACATCCCCAAGATCGATGTTCCCGCCCTGATCGTCCACGGCACCGCTGACAAAATCCTGCCCATCGACTCGACGGGCCGGCTGTTCGCCAAAGCGCTGCCCAGCGCGGAATACGTCGAAATCGAAGGCGCGCCGCACGGCCTGCTCTGGACGCACGCCGCAGAGGTCAACGAAGCGTTGCTCGGGTTCCTCTCCAGGTAGGGCATCCTTGGGCGGCGGCGGGACTCCCGTCGTCGCCCTTTGCTTATCCTGTCAGCAGAGGGACGGGCCAGTGATGCGGGGCTCCTGTGCCACGGGTACGGGGCACAGCTGCTCGGCAAGTGCCTTGAGTTCCCGGGGGTGGAAGGGCTTGGTGAGGTAGGCGGCGGCCCCGGACGCCATGCCGGCCAACACGTCATCGCTCTCCGAACGGGCCGTCAGGAAAAGCAGCGGGGCAGAGGTCCTGGCCCGGATGGCGCGGGCAACCACATGCCCGTCCATGTCCGGGAGGCCAAGGTCCAGGGTGACCAGGACGATGGCGGGATCGGCCGCGGCGGCGATGCCCTCCGCTCCCGTGCCTACGGCTTTCACGACGAAGCCCGCACGCGAAAGGACTACTGAGATCAGTCCGCGGATATCGTCGTTATCCTCAACGACAAGGCAGGTGCGCTGCTGTTCCATCCAAGCCCCCCGGCGAAAAAGTTGGCTACAGTCTACCGGGGCTGTGGCGGGTTTATCGGGCCTTGGCCTTATCCGTCGTAATGTGTCCGCGCGGGACCCTGGCCCAGGGAGTGGACCACGGCAGCGGCCACATCATGCAGTTTCGAATTGCGGGTGCTTGACGCCGTCTTAAGGATGTCGAAGGCGTCCTGCTGACTGCACCGGTTCTGGGCCATGATGATCCCCACCGCCATGTCAATAACGGTCCGGGTTTCCAGGGTGGCGCGGAGGTTCGCCGCCGTCTCGCTGAAATGCGCAAAGCGAATTGCAAGGCGCAAGGCCAATGAGGTCTGGCTGACGAAATCCTCGGCGAACTCCAGGATGCGGCCCTCGAAACGGTGCACACGCCCGGAGTACAGCAACAGGGCTGCCTTGGTGTCGCCCTCCAGTCGGAACGGGAGCGCCGCAACGGAGCGGATCCCCTCCGCCAGTACGGCCGAGGAATAGTCCGGCCAGCGGCCGTCAGAGGTGAGATCCGGAATATGGACAGTTTCCTGGGTGGTTGCCGCCGTCATGCCCGGCGTCTCGGTGAACCGGTGCTCCAGCCGTCCAATGGACCGTGCCTCATGGCTGCTGCTGGCGACCGTGGTGCCCTTCCGCTGCCTGAGCAGGGTGACGGCGCACAGCATCTCATCACCGGGTTCAGACAGGTTGCGTGCTGAGACCTGCGCCAGTTCGTTGAGGAAGTCCTCAACGTCAGAGCTGTCAAGGACAATTTCATGCAGGTACTCGGTTATGGATGTATCGGGTTTAGCTGTTGACTCGCTGGCCACTGTTTCTTGGTGCCATTCGCTCAGGTCAAAACGAACCGGCAACACACAAACGCCCCGCAACTTGGGCGGGGAGCCGGTGATGGTCGCTGGATCGAAGAACTTTCCAACGGCCCGCTGCTAAACCGATAACCAGAGTATATACATCCGCAAGGAAGGCGAAACGTCATGTCCGCCGGCCGTCACAGCCGGGTGCTGGCGCCATGCAGGGGGTAACCGGCACAATGAAGCGGGAGCCGGCCACCGGATGCGGCGCCAACCCAAAGGCTGCCCGCCGGGGAAGGACAGGAACATGACCAGGCTTCTCATCATCGGTCCGCCGGGCTCCGGCAAGGGCACCCAGGCTGAACACCTGGCCCGCCACTTCGGGATCCCGGCCGTATCGACGGGAGATATCTTCCGGAGCAACGTCAGCCGGAAGACAGAGCTGGGGAACCAGGCCGCCGAATACCTCGACGGTGGCCATTTCGTTCCGGACCACCTCACCAATGCACTCGTGAAGGACCGCCTCCTTGATGGCGACGTCAGGCACGGTTTCCTGCTGGACGGTTACCCCCGCACCGCGCCGCAGGCAATGGAACTGGACGATATGCTCGCTGCGCAGGGACACGGGCTGGACGCCGTCATCGAATTGCAGGCTCCCGATGCTGAACTGGAAGAGCGGATGCACCGGCGGGCGGTGGAGCAAGGGCGCACCGACGACACCATCGACGTCTTCCGGCGCCGGTTGGACCTCTACCGCCGCCAGACGCATGAAGTAGTCTCGGTGTACGCGGGCCGGGGAATCCTGCTATCCGTCAACGGCAGCGGAGACCCGGAGGAAATTACCGCGCTGGCGATTGCCGCCGTCGAACAATTCCTGGCAGCACCCAGGCGGCCATCCTGACCGAAGCAACGCATGGTGAACTCCAACAGAAGGAAACACTGATGAGAATTGCCGTTACCGGCGGAAGCGGAAAACTTGGCCGGCACGTGGTGCGCCGGCTCACCGAGGACGGCCACCAGGTCCTCAACCTGGACCGTGCCGGGACCCGGAGCCCTGGCCTGCTCGTGGTGGACCTGCGCGACTATGGCCAGGTAGTGGATGCGCTGCTGGGAGTGGATGACCGCCATGACGGGTTCGACGCCGTGGTACACCTCGGTGCCATTCCCGCCCCGGGCATCCTTCCGGACGCCGCGACGTTCGAGAACAACATGCTCTCCACTTACAACGTCTTCCAGGCGGCGCGACGGGCCGGCATCAAGAAGGTGGTGTACGCCTCCAGCGAGACAGTACTGGGGCTGCCATTCGACATTGACCCGCCTTACATTCCCGTGGACGAGGAATATCCTCCGCGGCCGGAAAGCACCTATTCCCTGGTGAAGACCCTCGAGGAGCGGATGGCGGTGGAACTGACCCGCTGGGACCCGGAACTGAGCATCACCGGGCTGCGGTTCTCGAACGTCATGGACGAGTCAGACTATGCGCGGTTCCCCTCTTTCGACGACGACGCGACGCTGCGCAAGTGGAACCTTTGGGGCTACATCGACGGCAGGGACGGCGCGCAGGCAGTGGCGCGGGCCCTGGAGAACGCGAAGCCCGGTTTCGAAGCCTTCATCATCGCCAACGCCGACACCGTCATGAGCCGCTCAAGCGCCAGCCTGGCCGCGGAGGTCTTTCCCGGCGTCAAGGTCACCAAGGAACTGGGCGAACACGAAACCATGCTGTCCATTGACAAGGCCCGGCGCCTGCTCGGCTTCGAGCCCGAACACAGCTGGCGGAACCACGTGGCGGCCGGTTCCGGCGCAGGAGAAAGCCAGGAATAATCACCGGTTCGCAGGAATCGCCAAAGGTTGGCGAAGGATCATCCAAGGAGCCGGGAGCCGTGAGCTTCCGGCTCCTATCCTTTTGGTACACGCAACCATTGCCGGTTCCGGGGCGGAGTCCCTGAACGGGAGTGGGCCGCCCCGCCACCACAAGGACCCCGAAATTCGTACCCGATCCCTCGTGCTGCCCGTCATCACAGCGCTGCTCTCCGCCGTCGTCCTTTCCACGGCGTCCCTGCCCGTTGCCGCTGCTTCCTCCGTCACCGCCGGCGCACCCACCAACGCAACCGGCCGCTACATTGTCCAGTACGCCCCCGCCGCGGACGTTGCTGCGGAGGTTTCCGGCCTGCGGGCCCAAGGTGTCGCCGTCGGCCGTACGTTTGACCACGCAATCCGCGGCGCGGTTGTCACCGCCAACCCGGCCCAAGCCGCGGCCCTCGCCAAGTCCGGCAAGGTGCTGTCGGTGGAGGCAGACTCCCCTGTCCGGATTTCCGGCACCGAGCAGCCCGCCCCCTGGGGCCTTGACAGGGCCGACCAAAGGTCCCTTCCACTCTCCGGTTCGTACTCGTGGACCGCGGCCGGCGCCGGTGTGACGGCTTACGTCGTGGACACCGGCATCCTGGCCTCCCACACCGACTTCGGCGGCCGGGTGGCCGCCGGGTGGACTGCGGTGTCGGACGGCAACGGCACCACAGACTGCAACGGTCACGGCACCCACGTAGCCGGAACCCTGGCCGGTTCAACCTACGGGGTCGCCAAGAGCGCCACCCTGGTGCCGGTCAGGGTGCTTGATTGCAGCGGGTCCGGCTACAACTCCGATGTGGTGGCGGGCCTGGACTGGATCGCTGCCAACCACGCCGCTGGTACACCCGCAGTGGCCAATCTCAGTCTCGGCGGAGCCGCGAGCACGGCAGTGGACAACGCCATCCAGGCAGTCCTGAACGACGGCGTCACCACAGTGGTGGCCGCCGGAAACTCCGCCACGGATGCCTGCACTACGTCTCCCGCCCGCGTGCCCGGCGCCGTCACGGTGGCTGCAAGCGACTCTGCCGACAAGCAGGCATCGTTCTCCAACTTCGGATCCTGCGTGGACCTGTACGCTCCCGGCGTAGGCATCACCTCCGACTACTACACCTCCACCACCGCCACGGCATCCATGTCCGGAACTTCCATGGCTGCTCCGCACACCGCCGGGGCCGCGGCCGTGCTGCTCTCGCAGAACCCGGCCCTCGCACCTGCCGATGTGGCTGCAGCACTCGTATCCAATGCCACTCCCGGCGTGGTCACCGGGGTCGGCACTGGGACCCCCAACCGCCTGCTTTATACGGGGGCGGCTGCACCTGCACCTGCACCTGCACCGACCGTCACCTCCGTTTCGCCGGCCGCCAAGGCAACGGCAGCCGCGGCTGGCACCAACGTGACGGCCACCTTCAGCGCCAGCGTGCAGGGTGTGTCCGCAGGGACGTTCATGCTCACGAACGCGGCCGGCGGCAGTATCACCGCCACCGTCACCTACAACGACTCCACCAGGACTGCCACCCTTGACCCTGCGGTGAACTTGGCCGCCGATGCCACCTACACCGCCACCCTGGTGGGTGGACCCGCTGCCATCCGGGACGCCGCCGGTACACCGCTGGCTACCACGAGTTGGACCTTCACCACCGGCCCCGCGCCCACCGTCACCAGCATCAGCCCCGGCAGCAATGCCCTCTTGGTGCGCAGGAGCAACAACATCAGTGCCACCTTCAGCGAGGCGGTCCAAGGCGTCGGAACAGCAACCTTCACCCTGAAGAACGCGTCCACCGGGGCGGTATGGGCAGCATCGGTCTACCGCAACGGCACCACCAACCAGTGGATCCTCGACCCCCTGGGCGCCTTGGCGGCAAAGACCCGCTATACCGTGACGCTGATCGGCGGGGGCGCCGCCATCAGGGACCTCGCCGGCAATCCGCTCTCAAATGGGAGCTGGCAGTTCACCACCGGCTCGTTCTAGCCGCCACCGCGATTGTTGGCGCCGTGATGGAGTGAATGGGCTGTCACCGGGATAGTGTTCAGCCTAAGCATTTATCACGGGGCAGGGACAAGGCAGCACATTGGTAGAAAAATCAGCACGGTCCGGGGCCGCGGAACACAATGCCGGCAAGTGGCGTGCCTTCAACGAGAAGTTCGTGGTGGAGGAGCGCTACGTTGACGTGGCTGACCGTCGCAGGCTGTACCGGGCGTCGGTCATCCTCTCGGTGGTGGGGCTGGCGCTCTTTATCGCCACACTCGTCAGCGTGGTGCAGGCTACTGGCTTGTCCGCGGCCGACGAACCCGTGCATGACTGGCTGCTGACCACGCGTTCCGGAGCCCTGACCGCCATCATGATCTTCCTGGCGATCTTCTTCGGCCCTATCGCCCTGCCCATCATCGTGTTGGTGGTGATCGTGGTCTGGGGCTTCGCAGCCAAACACGCCTGGCGGCCCATCCTGCTGGCATCCGCGATGCTGACCGGCGTGATCGTTTCGCAGATCATCCTCCACATCGTCCAGCGCTCGCGCCCGCCTGTGGACCAGATGTTGTTTGGCGCCGACCAGACTTTCTCGTTCCCATCCGGGCATGTCCTGGGTGCCTGCGACTTCCTGCTGGTGGGCGCGTACCTGATCGCCTCCCGCCGCCGGAACCGGCGGGCAGCCGTTTACGGGTTTATCGGCGCGGGAATCGGAATTGTCCTGGCAATCGCCAGCCGCCTGTATTTGGGCTACCACTGGCCCACCGACACGTTGGCTTCGTTCTCTCTCTCGCTGCTGGTCCTGGGCGGAGTCATCGCACTCGATACCTGGCGGACGGCCAGGATCGAAGGCGAACCGATCACAGGGGAGCTGTCCAAAGCGGAATCACCGCAGGAGTGAACCGGCCCCTGGAACCGGTTCACTTCCTGTCCCGCTAAGGCCTGGATCGCGCCCGTTTCAGCGCCCGGTGCAGTTTCAGGTTTGCTGCCTCCAGCTCCAGGACCTTGGCTACACCGGCCAGGTTCAGGCCCTCCTGGAGGAGCTCGCCGATCCGCAGCAGTACGGCGATGTCATCCTCGCTGTACTGTCGCGTTCCGCCCGCGGTTCGGGACGGCGTCAGCAGCCCCTTGGCCTCGTACAGCCTGATATTTTGCTGTCCCGTACCCGTCAGTTCCGCCGCTACCGAGATGGCGTACAGGGCGCGCGGGCCGGGGGAACGGCCGGGCCGGCCGGCTGCAGATTCCGCCATGTGTTCTCCCAAAAAACCTTCGGTTGCCGTCTTGCCTAAGTTTCCCACCGGTGCTATAAAAAATCTACATCCACCACCATAGATTAGAAGGGTGGTGGGTAGCTGGAAATCCAACACCTTGAAGCTGAAGGAGTGGGAAATGATGTTGATGCGTACGGACCCGTTCCGTGAGCTGGACCGGCTTGCGCAGCAGGTCTTGGGAACCGCCGCCCGCCCGGCTGCCATGCCCATGGACGCCTGGCAGGAAGACGGCGACTTCGTGGTGGCGTTCGACCTTCCCGGTGTGGACGTGGACTCCGTGGACCTGAACGTGGAACGGAACGTCCTGACGGTGCGGGCTGAGCGCCGCGACCCCACGCAGCCCGATGTGGAGTTGGTGGCGTCGGAACGTCCCCGGGGAGTGTTCAGCCGCCAACTGATCCTGGGGGACACCCTGGACACCGACAAGATCAAGGCCGGTTACGACCAAGGCGTGCTCACCCTGCGGATCCCGGTGGCCCAGCAGGCAAAGCCACGCAAGATCGAGATCCAGACCCAACAGGGCGGCATGCAGCAGATCAACGCCTAGGACCGGTGGCACTCCGCCGGCGCCCCTGCCTCCGGGCGGGGACGCCGGCAGCCATGGCAGGCACAGATGTATTCATCCAAGGAGGCGGAAACCCTTATGAGTGAGTGGCGGCGCTACGATTCACCCCTGATCCCTGCCTTCCATGAGCGCTTCGAACAGCGGTGGGGGCCGGGAACGGCGCCCTTCCTGGACCCCGAGGCCCATGAGCAGCCCATGCCGCGGGCGCAGTGGATCAACCCGGCCACTGGTGCCGCCCTGGCGGTGGTTCCGATCTGGACGGCCGATGAGGCGCAGCAACGGTCCTTCGGCGTGTTCTACCTGCCCCCTGCCGGCGATATCTGGGTCCTGCGGCCGGGCTACACCGGTTACCTGGAACCATCCGACGGCGACACGGAGCATCTGGTGACCCTGCGCAATGACGCCTTCCGCAAGGCGGTGGCGCACGCCAAGGAGTTCCTGTTCGGGTCGCAGTAACCAGCGGTGCCGGCCGGGGAGTTGCTGCTCGTCAGCCGGTTCCCGCTGTGTAATCCTGAGACGTACCCGAACCACCGCAACAAAGGCTGGCCCCCATGCACAAATCCGCCAAGGACCTCGCAGCGCTTATCCCTCCAGGGTTCACGCTTGGCGTCGCAACCGCAGCATTCCAGATTGAAGGGGCGCTGGACGAAGACGGCCGCGGGAAGGCGGGCTGGGACATGTTTGCCGCCAGGCCCGGTGTGATCGTGGGTGAGCACAGTCCGGCAGTAGCCGCCGACCATTACCACCGGATGCCGCAGGACGTGGCCCTGCTGAAGCAGCTTGGCGTGGACTCCTACCGGTTCTCCCTTTCCTGGCCGCGCATCCAGCCTGGTGGCACCGGGCCCGCAAACCGGGCCGGACTGGCGTTCTACGACCGGCTCCTGGATGAGCTCCTGGCCAACGGGATCTCACCCATGGCCACCATCTACCACTGGGACACACCATTGGAGTTGGACGAAGCGGGCGGCTGGATGAACCGGGACATGGCCTACCGCCTGGGGGAGTATGCCGCCCTCGTAGCCGACGCGTTCGGCGACCGGGTGGCCCGCTGGGTCACCATCAACGAACCGGCAACGGTGAGCGCCAACGGCTACTCACTGGGAGTGCATTCCCCCGGCAAGAAGCTGGCCCTGGGCGCGTTTCCCACCGTCCACCATCAGCTGCTCGGCCATGGCCTGGCGGTCCAGGCTCTCCGTGCCGCGGGGGTGCCCGGCGAGATCGGCATGACCAACGTCTACTCGCCCATGGTGCCGAACTCCATCAACCCGCTGGACAAGATCAGCGCCGGGCTCATGGACCTGGGCCAGAACCGGCTGTACGCAGACCCGGTCCTGACGGGCAGGTACCCGGACCTCATCCGGGCGGCCAAGTTCTTCAGCTCCTTCGAACACCCCGAGGAGGACATGCAGGTCATTTCCCAACCTTTGGACTTCTACGGGCTGAACTACTACATGCCCACCAAGGTCGCCGTGGGGCCCGGCAGCGGTGCTGTGCCCGAAAGCATGGCGGAGGCGATGGGGAGCGACCTCAACGCAGCAGGAGGCGGTACAACACCGTTCCACGTGGAGGCGTGGCCGGAAGCGGACATTACCGCTTACGGGTGGCCGGTCAAGCCCGAGTATATGGCGGTCGCGTTGAAGGAGATGGCGGAGCGGTACCCCAACTTGCCTCCGGTGATCATCACCGAAGGCGGTGCGAGCTTCGAGGACATTATTGTCCGGGACAAGTCGACCAATACCAGGTTCATTCCGGACGAGCGCCGGCTGAAGTACATCTCCGATCACCTTGAGGCTGCATTGAAGGCCACGGCCCCCGGCGGCGAAGCCGAATCGGTGGACCTGCGCGGCTACTACGTATGGTCCTTCCTGGACAACTTCGAGTGGTCCGCCGGGTACAAGCAACCGTTCGGCCTCCTGCACGTGGACTTCGAAACGTTGGAGCGGACGCCTAAAGCCTCATACTTCTGGTTCCAGGAGCTCATCGAGGAAAGGGACCTGGCCGCGGCGGCAGACGCAGCAATCGCCCAGGCGGTTGTTCCGGAGATCCTGGGCGGCAGTGAAGCGCCCGACGACGGCGCGGCGCTGGGTGCCAGCGCCTAGGCCGGACGGGCCGGCCCCGCTCCCGGTCAGCCCCGGAGCAGGTCCAGCATGGCCAACTGCTTGGCGATGCCTGCGCCGTCCGGGGAGTAGATCCACGGAACCCTGGATGAGGTGTGGTCGCCGTCCTCGGAGTGGCCGCCGGCGAACACAGACTCACTGACGGACAGCTGCCGGATGGCAATGGCTGCCACTTTGTCCGGGTTTTCTGCGGCGAACGCGGAGTAGATGGCTTCATCGTGCTGCCCGTTGTCACCAATCAGGAGCCACCGCATGTCCGGGAATTCCTGGGCCAGCCGCTCCAGGTTCCGCCGCTTGTGTTCCTGGCCGCTGCGGAACCAACGGTCCTGGGTCAGGCCCCAGTCCGTCAGCAGCAGCGCGCCTTTGGGGTACATGTTGCGGGTCAGGAAGCGTCCTAGCGTAGGGGCCGCATTCCAGGGGCCGGTGGAAAGGTAGATGACGGGGGCGTCGGGATGCTCGATGGTCAGCCGGTCCAGCAGTACCGCCATGCCCGGAGTGGCCATCCGTGCCCGTTCGCTGAGCACGAACGTGTTCCACAGCGCCAGGAACGGCCGGGGCAGCGCGGTAACCATGACGGTGTCGTCGATGTCCGAGACGATTCCGAATCCCACCTCCGGTGCGATCACCTGGATTAGGGCCTCCGCCGGTTCGGTTCCGTCTGCGCGCAGGACCGCCGTGTGCCAGCCGGGGGAAAGCCGGACGTCCACTTCCGTGTCGATCAGGCCGCCCCGGTCCGCGGTCATGTGGGTGACGACGTCGCCGATGGTGATCTCGACGTCGGTAAACTGCAGCGGCACGCCGGTGAAGGCACGCCAGCCACGGACGTTCTGGTTGCCGTTTCTCGCGTCCTGCTCCGCCCTGCTTCCCGGCAGCGGCTTCTGCGTCAGCAGGACCCGGCCCAGCACACGTACCCGGGACGTGGAACCATAGCCCTGGTACGCGATGGTCTGCGGTACGAAATCCCAGCGCTTGGCCAGCCGGATCCGGAGGCCGTTGACGACGTCCGAGAACCGGTGCGCCAGCCGGAAGGCGTGGTTCCCGGAGAGCGCGTACTGAGCCAGTACTGCCTGCGCGGGTTTACGTGTTTTCCGGGCCGGATGCTGGGGAGCCGTGTCCATGCCACCACTCTGCCACAGGGTGGCGCGCGGATCAGCCGGCGCCGACGATCCCACGCAGGGTTTCGGCGTTGCGCACGGCATTCCCGCCGCCGTCGTTGTTGAAGTAGGCGTACACGTCCAGGCCTCCGCTGTCCCATTCCCGGATCCGGTCGGCCCACCAATGCAGGTCGGCATCCGAGTACGAGCCGCCGTACAAATGCTCATGGTCCGGGCCGTGCAGCCGGACGTAAGTAAACGGCGCGGTGGTGCGCAGGATGCAGGGCAGGTTGGCGCCGCTCATTATGCAGTAGGCCGCCTGGTGCCGCTCCAGCAGCGCAAACACCTCCGGGCAGTCCCAGCTGGGGTGCCTGAATTCAACGGCCACCCGGATCCAGGCTGGAACTGCGGCCAGGAAATAGTCCAGCCGTGCGTCGTCACGGCTCAGTTGCGGAGGCAGTTGGACCAGGAGCACCGCACGCTTATCCCCCAGCTCATGCCAGCACCGGACGATGCGTTCCACCCAGACTTCCGGTGCGTACAGCTTGCGGGCGTGGGTAAGGCCGCGCGGAGCCTTGACGGACATGCTGAACCCCGGTGGCAGCCGCCTGTTCCAGCCCGCGAAGGTGGTATCGCGGGGCCACCGGTAGAAACTGGCATTCAGTTCAACCGTGGTGAACCTGGCGACGTAGCACTGGAGCCGGTCCCGGACCGGCAGCCCGGGCGGGTACAGGACGTTCTCCCAATGGTCGTAGCTCCAGCCGGAGGTACCGATGTGCACTGTCATTCTTCGATATTCCTACAGTGTTGTGTGGCAGGGTAATGTCATGGCGCGAATTGAGGATTATGCGGTGGTTGGCGACCTTCACACAGGTGCCCTCGTCAGCAATGAAGGCTCGATCGACTGGCTCTGCCTGCCGCGGTTCGATTCCCCTGCGTGCTTCAACGCGTTGCTGGATACGCCGGACTCCGGACGTTGGCTGCTGGCACCGGAAGGGGGTGGTTCCTGCACCCGTCGAAGCTACCGCGACGGAAGCCTGATCCTGGATACTGAGTGGGAGACGCCGGACGGAACGGTCCGGGTTACAGACTTCATGCCGCCCCGCGATTCCGTGGCCGACATCGTCCGGATCGTCGAAGGCGTCACTGGCAGCGTAAAGATGCACGGTGAGTTGGTGCTTCGCTTCGACTACGGGCATATCGTGCCCTGGGTGCGCAAAGACAAGCGGGGGCTGCACGCCATTGCCGGCCCGGACGCCGTCTACCTGGTCACTCCCGCGCCCCTGCATGGCGAGAATATGCACACCGTCAGTGACTTCACAGTGAATGCGGGCGAGAAAGTCCCATTCGTGCTGACCTGGGCGCCAAGCCACGTGGGGCGGCCGGTTTCCGTCGATGCGGAGAAAGTCCTGCACAGCACGTTTGAGTTCTGGCAGGGCTGGTCCTCGCAGTGCACGGTCGAAGGGAAGTACCAGGATGCTGTGGTGCGCTCCCTCATAACGCTCAAGGCCCTCACCTACGCACCCACCGGGGGAATCGTCGCCGCCGTCACCACATCGCTGCCGGAACAGCCGGGCGGCCAACGCAACTGGGACTACCGCTATTGCTGGCTTCGGGATGCCACCATGACCCTGCAGGCGCTGTTGGCTGCCGGGTACAAGGCAGAGGCAGCCGCCTGGCGGGACTGGCTGCTCCGTGCCGTTGCGGGAGACCCCGCGGACCTGCAGATCATGTACGGGATCCACGGCGAGCGGCGGCTGCCGGAGATGGAACTGCCCTGGCTGAAAGGCTACGAGAACTCAGCGCCGGTGCGGATCGGAAATGCGGCTGCCGCGCAATTCCAACTGGATGTGTGGGGTGAGGTGCTTGATTGCCTTGCGCTGACCCGGAACTCGCTGCTCAAACATACGGACGAGGCCTGGGACGTGCAGATTGCCCTGATGGAACACCTGGAGACCATCTGGGACCAGCCGGACAACGGGCTCTGGGAAATGCGGGGGCCGCGGCGGCACTTCACGCACTCCAAAGTCATGGCCTGGGTGGCTGCAGACCGGATGGTGAAGGGCGTGCGGGAGTCCGGCTTGCCGGGCCCGGTGGAGCGCTGGGAGGCGCTGCGGGACCGGATCCGGCAGGACATCCTGGCCAACGGCTTCGACGCGGAGCGCAATACGTTTGTCCAGTCCTACGGCCGTCCGGAACTGGACGCCAGCCTCCTGTTGATTCCCAGGGTGGGCTTCCTGCCTCCGGATGACCCTAAGGTGCTGGGGACCATCGAGGCGATCCAACGGGAGCTGACCCAGGACGGGTTCGTGCTGCGGTACCGGCCGGAACAAAGCGACGACGGCCTGCCCGGGGACGAGGGCGTTTTCCTGGCCTGCTCGTTCTGGCTGGTGGAGGCGCTCCTGGGCGCCGGACGTCACGAGGAGTCACGGGAACTCTTCGAGCGGCTGCTGGAACTGCGCAACGACGTGGGGCTGCTGAGTGAGGAGTGGGCGGTGAAAGCCGGCCGCCAACTGGGCAACACACCCCAGGCTTTCAGCCACTTCGCCCTTGTGACTAGCGCTCTGGAGCTGCATCAGGATACGGTTCGGCGCAGTGACGCTCCCATTCCGCCCGAAGGGGCGGACTCGCGCTGAGGCGGCGTGGGCCGGGGCTGAAACTTCTCCTTCGCAGGATAGATAAGTATACTTACTAAAACCTCATGGAGTGCTCCCCAGCACAATGCCGTGATTGACGGAGGAGTGATAGTTGTGGCCGGATTTTTTGAACTCGTGGATGCCCCTGACGGCGGATACCGGATCAGGATGATGGATGGAAGCGGGAACCTGATGGCCATTTCAGTGACCTTCCCGACCAAGCGGGCGGCCGTCGCAGGCATCGCCATGGCCAGGGAAATCGCGGGGACGGGCCTGATTCGGGACAAGAGCCTGGACGGCGCGGGGTCAGTTATCCGCGAACGGGTGCGGCCTGTGCGTTCCGCCAAGGAGGACGCCGCGAAACGGAAGAAAGCGCCCGATGTGCGGCGGGCGGCGGTCGGCTGATGCCCGCTGCCGGTTCACCTCCTGGCGGCCCACGCCGGGGGGTCCTCTTTGACGTTGACGGGACGCTGATCGACTCGTCGTACATCCACACAATGGCCTGGTGGGGTGCGTTCCGCCAGTACGGCCATGATGTGCCCATGGCGGCCATCCATCAGCTGGTCGGCATGGGCGGCGCCCGGCTGGTGGACAATCTCCTGCCGCCCGGCCGGGACCGCGCCGAGGATGAGGACATCATGGCCAGCCATGGCGCACTCTATGCCTCGCACTGGCCATCGCTCCGCGGGCTTGATGGCGCCAAGGAACTGTTGGGCCAGTGCCACGCCGGCGGCCTGGCGGTGGCGCTGGCCTCCTCGGCGCGGGAGAGGGACCTGCAGGTGATGCGCTCCGTGCTGGACGCCGACTCCTTTATCGATGCCGCTACCAGCTCCAACGATGCGGAGGAGAGCAAACCTGCGCCGGACATCCTTGAGGCAGCCCTGGCCGCCGTTGGTGTCGACGCCGCGAACGCGGTCTATGTCGGTGACGCGGTATGGGACATGAAGGCGGCGGCGGCGCTGGGAATTCCATCCATCGGGGTCACCTGCGGGGGGATCCAGGAGGGCCAGCTCCGCGATGCCGGCGCGGTGGAGGTCTACGAGGGGCCGCGCCACCTGCTGGAAAACCTGGACGCGAGCGCCATTGGCAGGCTGCTCGCGCTCCAGCCGAACACCTGACGGCAGTGTTGCATGGCGGTCACAGCGGCTGGCCGCCGGGCACTGAGTCCTCGTCGCCGGCGATGGCGGCCTTTACCCATGACACCACGACCTTGACGGAGCCGTCGTCGTTCCGCTCAATGTCCGTTGCCACCTCAGTTGGGGGTGCCCCCATTTCCGCGATTCGCGCGCGGTAGGTAATGACCAGTTCTGCCAGGCTTTCTTCCGTCCATTCGCCGGGACGTATGCGGGTGGAGATCTCGACCGGTTCGGGCTGGTACAGCGACATGGCGTTCCTCTTTCGCGTGGTCTTCTTTCTGCCCTTCCTACGCTAGGAGCAGCCGACGGCGGCGACAAGGTTTTCATCAGCATGCTTACTTTTTAGGCGCAAAACCGATAGCGTCGGAGAGAGGGTGCCTGCAGGCGTCCTGGCCCGCCCGAAGGAGAAACCCCGGGGGCAAGACAGAGCGAAAGGGAGACTGTGAAAGCACTGACGTGGCAAGGAAAACGGTCGGTAAGCGTGGAAGAAGTACCCGATCCCGTCATCCAGGAACCGACGGACGCGATCGTCCGGATCACCTCCACCGCCATCTGCGGCTCCGACCTCCACCTTTACGAGGTCCTGGGCCCCTACATGCACAAGGGTGATGTCATCGGGCACGAGCCGATGGGCATCGTGGAAGAAGTGGGCAGCGGTGTCACCAACCTCCGCAAAGGAGACCGTGTTGTTGTCCCGTTCAATATTTCGTGCGGCTCCTGCTACATGTGCAAGATGGGCCTGCAATCCCAGTGTGAAACCACCCAGGTCACCGAGCAGGGGTCCGGCGCTGCGCTCTTCGGCTACTCGGAACTGTATGGCTCTGTTCCCGGCGGCCAGGCTGAATACCTGCGGGTGCCGCACGCCAACTACGGTCCCGTGAAGGTCGGAAACGAACTTCCGGACGAACGGTACCTGTTCCTTTCCGATATCCTGCCCACCGCCTGGCAGGCCGTCGAGTACGCGGACGTCCCGGACGGTGGCACCCTTGCCGTGTTCGGCTTGGGACCAGTTGGCCAGTTCGCTGCCCGGATCGGCGTGCACCGCGGTTTCCGGGTGATCGGAGTCGACCCCGTTCCCGAACGGCGCGCGATGGCGGCCAGGCACGGCGTCGAAACGCTCGATTACAGCAAAACCATCGGGGACGAACTCCGGGAAACGACCGCCGGACGTGGCCCGGACGCGGTGGTGGACGCCGTCGGCATGGAAGCCCACGGCTCGCCGGTGGCGGGCTTTGCACACCAGGCGCTGGGACTCCTGCCGGACAAGCTCGCGCAGAAGGCTATGGAGACGGCCGGGGTGGACCGTTTGGCTGCGCTGCACGCCTCCATTGACGCCGTACGCCGCGGCGGGACGCTCTCGTTGAGCGGAGTGTACGGTGGCCAGGCCAGCCCCCTGCCCATGCTCACCATGTTCGACAAGCAGCTGCAGGTGCGGATGGGGCAGTGCAATGTGCGGAACTGGACGGACCAGTTGCTCCCCCTCGTGGAGGACGACGCCGATCCGCTGGGTGTGATGGACCTGGTCACCCACCGCGCAGGCCTTGATGGTGCGCCCGCCTTGTATGAAAAGTTCCAGAAGAAAGAGGACGGCTGCATCAAGGTGGTCCTCAACCCGGGCGCGTGAGCCCGGCTGCCGGCACAAATAAGCAGGGGCCGTTACGGATATCCGTAATGGCCCCTGCTGCTTCCCGGGCAGACCGGAGGGTTCCTAGGTGAGCTTCACCTGGCGGTTCATGTCCTTGTAGAGCAGGTAGCGGAACTCGCCCGGGCCACCGGCGTAGCAGGCCTGCGGACAGAAGGCGCGGAGCCACATGAAGTCGCCTGCCTCCACCTCCACCCAGTCGTTGTTCAGCAAGTACATGGCCTTGCCTTCCAGGACGTACAGGCCGTGCTCCATGACGTGGGTTTCCGGGAACGGGATCACGCCGCCGGGCTGGAAGGTCACGATGTTCACCTGCATGTCGTGCGCCAGGTCGTTGGAGTCCGTGAAGCGGGTGGTCTTCCAGACGTCGTTCGTGTCCGGCATGGACGTGGGCTCCACGTCCTTTTCGTTGGTGACGAAGGACTTTGCCTCATACCCTTCGAGCCGCTCGTAGGCCTTCCGGATCCAGTGGAAGGAAACCACGTCGTCCGAAACGTTCTCCAGGCCCCACTCCGAACCCGCAGCCAGGTAGGCGTAGCCGCCTTCTTCCAGCGGGTGCAGTTCGCCGTCTAGGGTGAGGTTGACCTTGCCGCGCGTCACGAAGATGACGCCTTCGACGCCGGCCTCGAACTCCGCCTTGGGGGCGCCGCCGCCCGGTCCGATTTCCACGATCAGCTGGGAGAACGTGGTGGCGAAGCCGGAGATGGGACGGGCGATAATCCAGGACCGGGTGTTCGAAAAGCCGGGCAGGTTGGACGTGACGATGTCCGTCATTACGCCCTTGGGGATCACCGTGTACGCCTCGGTCACGATGGCGCGCTCGGTGGTCAGGTGGGTCTGCGGCGGCAGTCCGCCGGTGGGGGAGTAGTACTTGCCCATGAAAGGGATCCTTTGCCTAGGAGTTGGAAGTGGTGGCGAGCCGCGGGTGTGCCAGGCCGGTAAGCTGCGGAATTCCGACGCCGGCAAGCGCCTGGACTTCCTCGGCACCAACAGCGCCGCACTGGACCCCGCGGAGCACGAACGCGGCCAGGGCCCGGGCGGTGGCGGGCTCGTCCATGACGCCGCCTTCGGTCCGCTCCACGTAGTCGCGCAGCCGGGCCGCAGCGGCCGGCAGGCCTTCGCGGTAGAACGCATAGGTGGCGGCGAACCGGCTGGGCAGCTGGGCGGGGTGCAGGTCCCAGCCCTGGTAGTAGCCCCGTTCCAGCGAGCGGCGGACCAGCCGGCCGTGCAGCTGCCAGGCGTTCTCCACGTTGTCGCCTACCGGGATGATGTTGGTGGACCCGTCGGAGAGCCGGATGCCGGTGCCGGCAACGGCCAGTTGCATGACCTCTTTGGCGAAGTCGGCCACGGGGTGCTCCATGGACTGATATTCGGCTGAGATCTGCAGCGAGGCCGAGTAGTCATAGGTTCCGTAGTGCAGCCCGCTGATCCTGCCGGGCACCGCGTGCGGCAGCTGTGCCACCGGCGAGGTGCCCTCCGGGCCCAGGATGAGCTGCGGCGTTTCCACCTGGACCTCAAAGCGGAGGCGGCCGGCCGGCAGCGAGTGGACGTCCTCCAACCGGGACACGGCGTAGTCCATCGCCTGGACCTGGGCCACGGTGGTGACCTTGGGCAGGGTCAGCACCAGCCCATCCGGCAGCTCGCCGGCGGCGGCAAGGCCGGAGACGAACAGGTCGAGGGTGCGGAGGCCGCGGGCCCGGGTGGCGGCTTCGAAGCACTTGAAGCGGATGCCGATGAACGGGGGAGCGGACCCGGCCGCGACGGCGGTTGCCACCGCGGCTGCCGCGGCCACCGCGGCAGTGTCCTCGGCGTCATCGCCCCGGTCGCCAAACCCGTCTTCGAAGTCCAGTCGCAGGTCCTCGATTGGCTCGGTGGCAAGTTTCGCCGCCACACGGGCGGCCACCGCCTCGGCGTGGCCCGCGTCCTGGCCCAGGAGCCGCCCCAGCTTTTCGAAGCCGCCGTGTGCGTCCGTCGTCGCGGTTGCCTGGGCGCCCCAGTCCGCGGCGAGCGACGGCGTGAATCGGTCCGCGGGCACGTACACCGTGTGAACGGGCTGGCGTGAGCCGTCGTCGCCGGGGTAATTCTGTTCCAGCAGCCGGTCCGTGGCAGCCAACTGCCCGTCGATGTGCGCGAGATCCGCGGCGGAAAGTGAGGGCTTGGGTGCTGCCATCTCAGCCCACCAGTTCGTAGGCGGGGGTGGTGAGGAAGTCCGTGTAACCATCCGAAAGGCAGATGTCCGCGATCAATTCGCTGGCCGGCTGGTAGTAGCGGCGGAAGGCCTCGTCGCCGAATTCGGTCCGGAGCCGCTCGGTTTCCTCGCCCAGGATCCGCTCCACCAGCTCCTTGGTCACCGTGTTGCCGGTGTCCGCCAGGACGGACTTGTTCCTGATCTGCTGCCACACCTGTGAGCGGGAGATCTCCGCGGTGGCGGCGTCCTCCATCAGGTTGTGGATGGCCACGGCGCCGTTTCCGGACAGCCACACCGCCGTGTAGGCCACGGCCACGTACAGGTTCAGGCGCAGCCCGGCCTCGGTGACCTGGCCGTCGGCGGAGGAGACATCGAGCAGTTGCTCCGCCGTGACCGAAACCTCCGGGCGCTGCTTGTCCACCTGGTTCGGCTTGTCCCCCAGCACGGAGTCGAAGACCTCGCGGCAGGTGGATACCAGGTCCGGGTGCGCAACCCAGGAGCCGTCGAATCCGTCGTTGGCCTCGCGGGTCTTGTCCGCCCGCACCTTCTCGAAGGCCGCTTCGGTCACTTCCGGGTGGCGGCGGTTGGGGATGACCGCGGCCATGCCGCCCATGGCGAAGGCGCCGCGGCGGTGGCAGGTCTTGACCAGGAGTTCGGTGTAGGCGCGCATGAACGGTGCGGTCATCACCACGGACGCGCGGTCCGGCAGGACGAATTCCTCGCCGGCGTCACGGAAGTACTTGATGATGCTGAACAGGTAGTCCCAGCGGCCCGCGTTCAGGCCCGAGGCGTGGTCCCGCAGTTCGTAGAGGATTTCGTCCATCTCGAAGGCGGCCGGAATGGTCTCGATCAGGACCGTTGCCCGGATGGTGCCCTGGTGCAGGCCCAGGTAGTCCTGGGCGAACACGAACACGTCGTTCCACAGCCTGGCCTCAAGGTGGCTCTCCATCTTGGGCAGGTAGTAGTAGGGGCCCTGTCCGTTGAGTACCAGCTGCTTGGCGACGTGGAAGAAATGCAGCCCGAAGTCCACGAGGGCGCCCACGGCGGGCTCGCCGTTGAGGAGCAGGTGCTTCTCCTGCATGTGCCAGCCGCGGGGCCGGGCCACTACGACGGCCAGCGGCGCGTCCGTGCGGAGCCGGTACTCCTTGCCTTCCTCCGAGGTGTAGCTCAGGGTGCCCTGGGCAGCGTCCCGTAGATTCAGGATGGCATCGATGACGTTGGCCCACGTGGGGGTGCTGGCATCCTCGAGGTCCGCCAGCCACACTTTGGCACCGGAGTTCAGGGCGTTGATGGCCATCTTCGCCGGCGAGGCGGGCCCGGTCATCTCAACCCGGCGGTCCTGCAGGGCTGCGGGTGCGGGCGCAACCTTCCAGTCGCCGTCGCGCACGTCCTGCGTCTCCGGCAGGAAGTCCAGCTTGCCGGTTTCTGCCACCCGCTGCCGCTTGACGGCGCGTGCCGCCAGGAGCTCGTTGCGGGTGCCGGCGAACCGGTTGTGCAACTCCTCCACGAAGGCCAGAGCCTTGGGCGTGAGGATCTCCTCTGCGCGGTTGATCGGCCGGGGATCTGTGACGGTGATGGCCATTTCTGGTCCTTTCCTTGTGCGGGAAGTCGGGGCGGTCAGGCGGAGGCCAGTGCGGCCACCGGCTCCTTGGCGGAATCGGCCGCCGTTGCCACGTTTGAGGCGTGTGCCGCGGCTGCGACGGCTGCCGCGACGTTGGCGGTCACGTGCGGGTCGAAGATGCTCGGGATGATGTAGCTGGCATTGAGCTCATTATCATTCACCCGGTTGGCGATTGCCTCCGCGGCGGCAACCAGCATTTCCGGAGTGATGTCGCTGGCTCCGACGTCCAGGAGCCCGCGGAAGAGGCCCGGGAAGGCCAGGACATTGTTGATCTGGTTGGGGAAGTCGCTGCGGCCGGTGGCCACGACGGCGGCGTGCCGGGATGCGATGGCCGGGTCCACCTCGGGCGTGGGGTTGGCCATGGCGAAAACGATGGAGTCCTTTGCCATGGAGGCGACGTGCTCCTCGTCCAGGATGTTCGGGGCGGAGACGCCGATGAAGACGTCCGCCCCTGCCAGGGCCTGGTGCAGGCTGCCGGAAAAACCTTCCTCGTTGGTGTTTTCTGCGATCCAGGTGCGGTGCGGATCGTTGTAGGTCTCACCCTTGTGGATGGCGCCGGAACGGCCTGCGGCCACGATGTGGTGTGCTCCCTGGGCCTTGAGCAGCTGGATGATCGCCGAACCGGCAGCCCCAACGCCGGAGACCACGATTTTTACGTCCTCGATCTTCTTTTCCACCACGCGCAGTGCGTTGACCAGGGCCGCGAGTGTCACGATGGCGGTGCCGTGCTGGTCGTCGTGGAACACCGGAATGTCGAGTTCTTCGCGCAGGCGCGCCTCGATCTCGAAGCAGCGGGGAGCGGCGATGTCCTCCAGGTTCACGCCGCCGAACACGGGCGCCAGGAGCTTGACCGTGCGGATGATCTCTTCGGTGTCCTGGGTATCCAGGCAGACCGGCCACGCGTCCACGTTGGCGAACTGCTTGAACAGGGCGGCCTTGCCCTCCATGACCGGCAGGGCGGCTGCGGGGCCGATGTTGCCCAGGCCCAGCACGGCGGAGCCATCGGTGACGACGGCGACAGTGTTCCGTTTGACCGTCAGGTTGCGGGCAGCGGCGGGGTCCTCGGCGATGGCCAGGCAAACGCGGGCGACGCCGGGGGTGTAGGCCCTCGAGAGGTCGTCGCGGTTGCGCAGCGGGACCTTCGGGACCACTTCGAGCTTGCCGCCGAGGTGCATCAGGAAGGTGCGGTCCGAGACGTGCTGGACGGTAACGCCGTCGAGGGCGTTAAGGGCGTCCTTGACCCGTGCTGCGTGGGCGTCGTCGGTGGTGTTGCAGGTGACGTCGACGACGAGGGTCTCGTGGTGTGACTCGGTGACGTCCAGCGCGGTGATGGCGGCGCCGGCTGCTCCCACGGCCGCCGCGAGCTCGCTGGTTGCGCTGAAGCTCGACGGTGCTTCCACGCGCAGGGTGATCGAATTTCCGGGGCTGGGGTTCGCCATTGAATGTCCTCCTGTTAGGCCTTGTCCGGCTGCTGCTTTGATCCGAATGTTTTCGTATTATGGATATTATTATCTACTTTATGGAAACACAACCCCTTCGCGATGTGACTGCCGAGGGACGTCGCCGTGCGTCCTGCCGTGCTGTATCTTGGGTGTTCTAAGCGACTCTTTTCACGATGTGGATAAGAGTTGTCGGATTCCGAGCCATAGGAGACAACGGAATGGCAGAAAAAGCCTCCGGCGGAGTGCAGTCGGTGGAGCGCGTCTTCGAGTTGCTGGAGCTCATTACGGATGCCGGCGGCGACGTCACGCTCAGTGAGCTGTCGTCCTCGACCGATTTGCCCCTGCCCACCATCCACCGCCTGCTCCGCACGCTGGTATCGCTCGGCTACATCCGGCAGCTGCCCAACCGGCGCTATGCCCTGGGGCCCCGGCTGATCAGGCTGGGCGAAGGCGCCAACAAGCAGCTCGGCGCCCTGGCCCGCCCGCAGCTCAAGACCCTGGTGGACCGCTTGGGGGAGACCTCCAACATGGCCGTGCTCGATTCGGACATGGTGATCTACGTGGCCCAGGTCCCGTCGCTGCACTCCATGCGCATGTTCACAGAGGTGGGCAGGCGCGCCCATACCCATGCCACCGGCGTCGGCAAGGCCATCCTGGCCCAGCTCGACGACGACACTGTCCGCGGCATCGTGGCCCGCGCCGGGATGCCCACGCCCACGGCCAAGAGCATCGGCGACGTCGAGGAACTCCTGGCCGACCTCAAGCTCATCCGCGAGCGGGGCTACTCCATCGACGAGGAGGAGCAGGAGCTCGGCGTCCGCTGCTTCGCGATGGCGGTGCCCAACGCCCCCACGCCCACAGCTATCTCGGTCTCCGGCCCGGTGTCCCGGGTGGATGAGAACTTCGCCGACAAAGCCGTCCCCATCCTCCGCGAAGCCGCGGAGGCCATCTCCCGCGAGCTCAACCGTACCTGAGGCACCCGGCCTGCAAAGGCTGCGCCAACCACGCACTACGGCGGCCCCCTCCTTTCGGAGCGGGCCGCCGTCGACGGTTTCAGGCAGGGTCAGTGTTCCGACGCCTTCTCGGATGACTGGACCGCTTCTGACGCCTGGACCGGGACTTCCTTCCCGTCACAGTCGATGAGCTTGCCGTTCTCGAACCGGTCGCCGTCCGCAAGGCAGCGGATGTCCTCCGCCTTGACCAGCCGCTCGGTGCCCGCGACGAAGACGGACTGGTTATCCGAATTTCCGGCGCGGAAGTGGTTGAACAGAAGGTTCAGCAGGATGGCCATGACGGCTGCCGAGCTGATGCCGGAGTGGAAGATGGTGCCGAACCAGGAGGGGAACTGGTCGTAGAACGTGGGGGCGGCGATGGGGATCATCCCGAAGCCGATGGAAGCGGCCACCACGATCAGGTTCATGTTGTTCTTGTAGTTCACCTTGGACAGGGTCCGGATGCCGCTGGCTGCCACCGTGCCGAAGAGCACGACGCCGGCACCGCCCAGGACGGGTGTCGGCACCGCTGCCACCACGCGGCCCAGGACGGGCAGCAGCCCGAGGACCACGAGGATTACGCCGCCGGCGCTGACCACGAACCTGCTCTTGACGCCGGTGATGGCCACGAGGCCCACGTTTTGTGCGAAGGCGCTCTGGGTGAAGGAGTTGAAGAGGGGGGACACAGCGCTGGAGAGCATGTCCGCGCGCAGGCCGTTGCCGATCCTCTTGGAGTCCACCTTGGTGCCTACGATCTCGCCCACCGCGATGATGTCCGCGGACGTCTCCGTGAGGGTGACCAGGATGACGATCAGCATGGAGATGATGGCAGCGACCTCAAACGTGGGCGGTCCGAAGGCGAAGGGCGTGGGAAAGGCGACGATCTCGCCCTGGCCCACCTTGGAGAAGTCGGCCATGCCGAAAACCAGGGCGATGAGAGTGCCCAGGACCATGGCAAGGAGGATGGAAAGCCGGGAGATGGCGGCGCTGCCCACCTTGCTCAGGAGCAGGACGATGCCCATGGTGCCGGCGGCCAGGCCGATGTTGGCCACGCTGCCATAGTTCGGAGCCTTGTTGTTGCCGCCCATGGCCCAGTTCGCGGCCACCGGCATCAGCGTCAGGCCGATGGTGGTAATCACGGTTCCGGTCACGACCGGTGGGAAGAAGCGGATGATCTTCGAGAACAGGGGAGTGATCAGCAGGCCGATCAGGGAGGCCGCAATGACGGATCCGAAGACCGCCTGGATCCCGCCGCCGCCGTGCACGATGGCCACCATGGTGGAGACACCGGCGAAGGAGACACCCTGTACCAGCGGCAGTTGCGAGCCGAAGAACGGAATGCCGACGGTCTGCAGGATGGTGGCAAGGCCGCCGACGAAGAGGCATGCCGCGATGAGCAGGCCGATGTCCTGGGAGTTCATCCCGGCGGCTGCGCCGATGATCAGGGGCGGGGCGATGATGCCGCCGTACATGGTCAGGACGTGCTGGAAGCCGTAGGCGAAGGTGCTTCCGATCGGGAGCCGTTGGTCCTCCGGGCGGCCCTTGGCCCCTTTACCGGCGGCCGCGGCGGCCGGTTTCTTCTTGGTGTTCATGGCAGACTTTCTTGGTTCATGGCAGACGTCATCGTCTGGCTAACTTGTGTCTGGCTAACAGGTGGGTATCGGCTGGCTCAACCACCGATGGTTGGTGGTTGAGCCTGCCGAAACCCTGGGATGGTGCTTTAGCAGAAGCCGGCGATGCCTGACCATGCAGCGGGTGCCGCGGTTGCGTCCTCGCGCTGGACGGTGGCCTCGATCAGGCCGTACGGCCTGTCGGCCGCGTAGAAGACCTCGTTGGGGTTGTCCAGGCCGAACGGCGAGAGATCCACGAGGAAATGGTGCTTGTTGGGCATCGAGAACTTGATTTCGTCGATCTCGCTGTGCGCCTCGAGCACCTTGGTGCCCATGTCGAACAGGGTCTGCTGCAGGGCGTGGGAGTACTTTTCGGTGAAGCCTTCGAGCAGGAGGCCCTTGACGTCGTCGTAATTTTTGTTGAAGTCCAGGCTGCTGAAGTCGGTCCCGGCCTTGAAACGCCAGCGGGCCGAGACGTCCGTGGCGAGGATGCGGTCGGTGGTCTCCGGAAGGGTCGTGTAGCGGTCGCGGGGGTAGCCCACGAAGCCGGACTCTGTGGACTTCAGGACCGTCAGGTCCGTCAGGCCGGAGATCAGGTGGCTGGTGGCGCCGTCGCGGACCAGGACGGCGGTACGGACTTCCTGGCCGTTGCGGACGAATGAGTGGTCGTGTTCGCTGCCGTGCGCCTGGATGCGGTCCCAGCTGTAGGACTCGGCTTCCCAGCGGCCGCCGGTGACCCAGTCGAAGCTGGAGGTGAAGTGCTCGCCGAGGCGCAGCAGGAAGGCTTCCGGTGAGCCGATGCCGTCACGGGCGAAGGCGTAGATGGTGTTTTTCTGGGTGTCAGTGGCCACCACGTGGGCGTTGTCGCCCTCAAGGTGGGCCGCGGCGAAGTCGCCCCGCAGTTGCGAGGTAACGTTCAGGTCTTCGATCTCGTGCCGGTTGGTGTCCCTGGTGATCTTGACGACGCGGACTTCGGCCTTGCCGTACTGGTTTTCGCCGAGGATGATCTTGCTGCTCATGGTCTTATCCCAATCTCCGGTAAGTGGAACCAAGGTTCCATCACTGAAATTAAGCGCGCGTTTCAAGCGCGTTTCCGGTGGAGCCGACCCAACAAAAAAGAGCCGGCATCCATTGATGCCAGCTCATTACGACCCTGCCTGCTGCTCCCAGGTTACGTGACGTGCGCCACGAGTTGCCTATCAGCGTACCCCCGCCGGCCGGTGGTGTACATCACAACTTCAAAATTCAGATTGTGACCGGAGTGCCCGGGAGGAGGCGCCGGCGGGCTGTTGACGCCTCGCACTCTCGCTTCTAGACTTTCGTATAGCAGAATTTGCTTTCCATAATATGAAATAAGGAGGTTTCGATGTACCAGCAAGACACCCCTCCCGTGCCGGCCGCCCAGGCCGCGGGAACCGGAGCGCCGGAGTTCTACCTCCCGCTCGGCGGCGGCATTGACCCGGATCTTTATGTGCCGGAAGAACGGCACCAGGAACGCGGGCGCTTCTCGCGCTGGGTCCACTCGCTGCCCGTATTCGGCCGGCGGATCTGAGTACAGCCCGGCGTACCTGCGGAACCGCGCCGGTAAACACAAGTAGCCGCTACTGGCGACCCCGGCTGGTAACTCCCATAGCCTGAGGCGGTAAGTAGTGGCCCGGAGCTGGGCTTGCGCGCCTGCCCGGGCCGGATGCCACTGAGCGCCGGGGAGGCAACGATGCAGGACATTATGGAGCAGCCCGGTTTCCGGCGCCGGCTGTGCGGAGCCTGCCCGTGAAAACCCGCCTGCTGCAGTGCGTGTGCTGTCTCCTGGTGATCGGGGGCCTGTCCGCCAGCGCGGTCCGCACCACCGCGGAACCCGGCCTGTCCGCGGATTCCGCTGAGGCGGCCTCCGGGTCTCCCGGCGTCATTGTTCCTGCACCCTCCGGAACTCCCGTAACTCCCGTAACTCCCGGAAGCCCAGGGGCTGACGCGCCGGCAGCGCCGACGGATTCCGCGGCTGTGCCCGGACTGGATGCCTCCACCGGCCAGGCCGCAGCGCCGGCCGAAGCCGCCCCCTCCGCCGCGCCCCCCGCCGATGACGCGGCCCAGGACGATTCGCTGAAGGGTAAATCTGTCGTGTCGAGCCAGGGACTGGCGCCCGCGGGGGTGCCCGGCTCCTGGCACCTGGTGTTCGATGAGGAGTTCAACACGCTGAACCCTGCGGTCTGGACCCCCTACTGGTTCAATGACTGCGATCCCAAATCCAAGATGAATGGTGTCAAGACCTGCTCCAGCAACGTGACGGTCGCCAATGGCGAGGCCGTCATCCAACTCTCCGACGCCGAGTCAGGAGGACTGCTGTCCACCAACCCCAAGGATGGGGTTCCCGGCCACGTGGGCTTTCAATACACCACGGGATACGTCGAAGCCAGGATCTACTTTCCCGGTACCTGCTCCGGCGGCATCCACAACTGGCCTGCCTGGTGGACCACCGGGCAGTCCTATCCCAAAACCGGTGAGATAGACATAGCAGAGCCCTTGGCGGGAAACATGAGCACCGTCTACCACTCTGCGAGCGGCGGCGAATTGGGCAGCGCCATCGTGGGGTGCTGGGCCGGCGGATACCATACCTACGGCGTGCACCGGATGGCGGGTATCAACGACATCTACTTCGACGGCCGGCGCGTCTACTCATATTCCTCACAGGACGGAAACGCGCCGCACTACCTGCTCCTGAACGTCGGACTCAATCCCAATCAGGGGACGTTCGGCCCCGTCGGTGCCATCAAGGTGGACTGGGTGCGCGCCTGGCAGTAGCAGCGTTACTCAGGAGCCGGGCCGCCCGGGCCACTGCTTGCCGGCCCAGGGGTCGTAGTCGGCGATGAGCTCTTCCTGCGGCGGCCGCTCATCCTCCGGGACGTGCTGGAGGTTCACGCGGACCCGGTACCACAGCGAGCTGGATCCGCGCATCCCATCGACAAGGACGTCGGCCGGCTGGAGCGCCCCCACTGCCGCGGGGTGCCCGGCCTTCCACTGATCGAGGGCTGCCAGCGCCTCGGGCTTGGTCTTGGTCCGGGCCACCTCGATGAGCGGCATGAGGGACTGCCGGCGGCCGGTTCCATTGCCGGCGCGGGGAGCCTTCTCCGCCGGGCCCAGCTTTTCGGCCAGGGCGAGGAGTCCGTCGAGTGCGCCCACGGCGTCATCGATACCGGCGTGCGGGTCCCCGATGTTCGCGAAGCGCTCCGGCACCGTCTGCACCGTGAACTGCTCCGGCCGGGCGGTACGGACCTCTTCCCACGTGAGCGGGGCGGACACCCGGGCGTCCGGCAGGGGCCTGACCGAGTAGGCCGAGGCAACGGTGCGGTCCTTGGCGTTCTGGTTGAAGTCCACGAACACGCTCTCGCCGCGCTCCTCCTTCCACCACCGTGCCGTGGCGAGTCCTGGCGCACGGTTTTCCACCTCCCGCGCAAGGGTTTCGGCGGCGAGCCGGACATCGCGGTACGACCACTGCGGGGCGATGCGAACCAGGATATGCAGCCCGCGGGACCCGCTGGTCTTGGGCCATCCCACCAGCCCCACGTCGTCCAGGACCTCCTGGGCCACGTAGGCGACGTCCACGATCTGCGACCAGTCCACGCCAGGCATCGGATCGAGGTCCACCCGCAGTTCGTCCGGGTGCTCCAGGTCTTCGGCCCGCACGGGATGCGGATTCAGGTCCAGGCAGCCAAGGTTGATCACCCAAGCCAGGCCCGCCGCATCCCGGATCACGGCTTCCTCCGCCGACGTGCCGGACGCGTAATGCAATGTGGTGGTGTCGATGAAGGGCGGGTGGTTCTCCGGCACGCGCTTTTGGAAGAAGGGTTCGGCGTTGATGCCCTTGGGGAACCGCTTGAGCACCATCGGCCGGCCTCCCGCTCCGCGCAGCGCCCCGTCCGCCACGGCCAGGTAATACCGCACCAGGTCGAGCTTGGTCAGCCCGGGTTCCGGGAATACCACCTTGTCCGGGCTCGAGATCCGCACCTCTTCGCCCTCTATGTCCAGAACCTCGGCCGGCGTCTTTGACGGAGTCATGCCGCCACGGTAGCAGTGGCCCGGACCCGTGTCAGCCGTTCACCGAGCCCCGTTTACCAGGCGCTTTGCCGCGGCTGAGTGCTCCGCGATGAGCCCTGCGATGTCAAGGCCGGGGATTTGCCCGTCCACGACGCGCCACCTGCCGCCCACCATCACCCGGTCGGCGCGGTCGGCGGCACACAGCAGCAGCGCGGCGACGGGATCATGGCTGCCGGAGAAGCGCAGGTCATCGAGCCTGAACAGGGCCAGGTCAGCCTGCATCCCGGGAGCCAGCTGGCCCAGCCCGGGGCGGCCCAGCACTGCGGCGGAACCCCGGGTGGCCCAACCAAGTGCCCGCTCCACCGGGACATCTGCGCCATAACGCAGGCGTTGGAGGTACAGCGCCTGCCGGGCCTCCAGGATCATGTTGGAGGCATCGTTCGACGCCGAGCCGTCCACTCCCAGCCCCACCGGAACTCCCGCGTCCTCAAGTTCCAGGACCCGGGCCGTGCCCGAGGCGAGCCGCATGTTGGAGGTGGGGCAATGGGCGACGGCGGTCCCCGCCGAGCCGAGGCGGGTGATCTCCGCGTCGCTGAAGTGGATCCCGTGCCCCAGCCAGGTGCGGTCCGTCAACCAGCCCACGCTGTCCAGGTAATCCACGGTCCGCAGCCCGAACATCTCCCGGCAGAAGTCCTCCTCGTCAAGGGTTTCGGCCAGGTGGGTGTGCAGCCGGACGTCCAGCCGTTCGGCGAGCGCAGCGCTCTCGGCCATGATTTCCTTGGTGACGGAGAACGGTGAACACGGCGCCAGGGCGATCTGGATGACCGCGTCCTCCCCGCGTTCGTGGTAGGCGCCGATCAGCCGTTCGCTGTCCGCCAGCACAACCTCCGGAGCCTGGACCGTTGACTGCGGCGGCAGGCCGCCGTCGTCCGTTCCCAGCGTCATGGAGCCGCGCGTGAGCGTGGCCCGCATGCCCAGCCGGCGCACCGCCGCCACCTCGATGTCGATGGCATCCTCCAGGCCGGCAGGAAAGAGGTAGTGGTGGTCGGCTGCGGTGGTGCAGCCGCTGAGCAGCAGCTCCGCGAGGGCCGCGGTGGCGGCGAGCTCCACGTCCTTGGGCGTGAGCCGGGCCCAGACCGGGTAGAGGTTCTGCAGCCAGGGGAACAGCGGGGCGTTGGCCACCGGACCCCAGGCGCGGGTGAGGGTTTGGTAGAAGTGGTGGTGCGTGTTGATGAGCCCCGGCAGCAGCACGTGGCTGCCGGCGTCGAACGTCTCGGCGCATGGTTCGGACGGCCGCTCTCCGGCGGCCAGAACCTCCGTGATGACGCCGCCGCTGACCACCACCCCGCCCGAGGCGTCAAGGCTGTTGGCGGTGAACGCGGCCTGCGGATTCCGGATCCAGAGCCGGGGTGCGGGTGCGGGATTGGGCTGGTGCATGGGATGTTCCTGTCCTGAGCGCGGTGGCAGTTGTTCCAGCTCAGTGAGGCCCTGTCTGCTGATCCAGGTGGCCGCGGCCGGGCCGCAGATTCGATGAGATTAGCCAGCCCGGGCGTGCGGCGTCAACACCGGCGGGATGTGACTGGGCGGCGTTAGCAACCCGAAACATGGATTTCACATTGCGAAATTAAATTTCCAGAAAACTATGGCGCGGACCACAAACCGGTGCTAATCTCGATTCTGCCAAAGGCGGGCACCCGAACCCGGGAAGCTATCTACCAGGCGCAACTTAACCTTCACAGCACATGCTGAAGCCTGGTAACCGTCGCACCTGGTTCTACTGGTCCTGCACGGCATCAGGCTTCCCGGCAAAAGGAAGTCGCATCATGAGTACCACCGTCACGGCCGAGCAGTTCCTGGCCAGATCAATCCGGCTGGCAACGGCCAACGTCCTGAACAGCGGCGGCCCTTTCGGCGCCATGATCGTCACCGCGGACGGCACAACGTTCGACGGCGTCAACCGCGTCACCGCGGACAACGATCCCACGGCCCACGCCGAAGTCACCGCCATCCGCACCGCATGCCGCGAACTCGGCACCTTCGACCTCAGCGGCGCGGTCCTCTACACCAGCTGCGAGCCATGCCCCATGTGCCTGGCCTCCGCCCTCTGGGCCCGTGTTGACCGCGTGGTCTACGCCGCAGACCGGCACGATGCCGCGTCGGTGGGCTTTGACGACGCCGTCTTTTACGAATACTTCGAAAACCAGGACAGGGATGCCCTGATGCCGGTATCCAAGCTGGAGCTGGGCGATCCCCAGGCCCCGACGCCACTGGAGCCGTTCAATACCTGGAACACGCTCGAATCCAGGATCGACTACTAGGCCGGGCGGCTGAGATGACCATCCTGGACCATTCCCACGAGGAGCATCCGGCTCCAACCACCAGCACCTCGCGGCGGTCGCCGCGCACCCCGGCGCAGGCCCTATCCGTACCCGGGCCGCCGGCGTCGGACTCCTTCCTGGACCGCTTCTTCCAGATCACCCGGCGCGGCTCAACCCTTGCCCGCGAATTCCGCGGCGGCCTGGTTACCTTCTTCACCATGGCGTACATCGTCATCCTGAACCCCCTGATCCTCGGCGGGTTCAGCGCGGACAACGCCCCCACCGACGTCGCCGGCGGCTGGCTTTCCGCATCCCAGGTGGGCGCCGTCACCGGCCTCACCGCCGGGGTCATGACCATCCTGTTCGGCCTCATCGCCAACCTGCCCTTCGGGCTCGCCGCCGGGCTGGGCATCAACTCCTTCCTGGCCGTCTCGGTGATCCACGAAGTCACCTGGCCCGAGGCTATGGGACTGGTGGTGATCAACGGCATCCTGATCGTGCTGTTCGGCGTCACCGGAGCCCGGACCGCCATCTTCAGGGCAGTTCCCAAGGAACTCAAGGCCGCCATCACCGTGGGCATCGGCCTGTTCATCGCCTTCATCGGCTTTGTTGACTCGGGCTTCGTCCGGCCCACCACCGGCGGTCCGCCCGTGCAACTGGGCGACGGCGGCTCCATCACCTCCGTGCCCACGCTGGTGTTCGTCGTCGGACTCCTGGCCATGGGCATCCTGGTGGCGCGCAAAGTGCAGGGCGGCCTGCTCATCGGCATCGTCGGCACCACCGTGCTGGCCGCCGTCGTGGAAGCCGTCCTGAAACTGGGCCCTGCCAGCACCACCAACCCCGGCGGCTGGCACCTTAACACCCCTGTCCTGTCCGGCCAGCTGGTCTCCGCACCCGACCTGGGCCTGGTGGGTCACTTCGACCTCTTTGGTTCGTTCAGCAGGATCGGCGGACTCGCGGCCACCATGCTGGTGTTCACGCTGGTGTTCACCAACTTCTTTGACGCCATGGGCACCATGACCGGCCTGGCCAAGAGCGCCGGCGTGGCCCACAAGGACGGCACGTTCCCGCGCCTGAAATCGGCCTTCATCGTTGAAGGCTTCGGCGCCGTGGCGGGCGGGGCAACCTCAGGTTCGTCCAACACGGTATACATCGACTCCGCGGCGGGTATCGGTGAGGGCGCGCGGACCGGCCTGGCCTCGGTGGTCACCGGCGTGCTGTTCCTCGGCTCGATGTTCCTCACCCCGCTCACCAGCGTGGTGCCGCTGGAGGTCGCCGCCGCCGCGCTGGTGGTGGTGGGCGCCATGATGATGGCCCAAATCCGCGAGATCAAGTTCACCAAGTTCACCGTGGCGCTGCCGGCATTCCTCACCATCGTGACCATGCCGCTGAGCTACTCGATCGCCAACGGCATCGGCGTGGGCTTCGTGAGCTGGGCAGTGATCGGGGCCGCGTCCGGCAAGGCAAAGAAGATCCATCCGCTGATGTGGGTGGTGAGCGCCGGGTTCCTGGTGTACTTCGCCCGCGGACCGATCAACCTCCTGCTGGGCGGCTGATCGTTGCCCCAACCAGACCAGGGGCCGGGCCAATGCTTGGCCCGGCCCCTGACAGGACAGACAATGGACACCACCGCCGCGCGGAAGAAGGAGTGCCGCCATGCTTGACCTGATCCCTTCGCTCGGCCCCTGGCTGCCACGGCTCGTGGACCGGCGGTTTGCCGTGGCCACCATCGTGGCTGCCTCCGGTTCGGTGCCCCGCCCCGTCGGCACCTCCATGCTGGTGGCGGAATCCGGTGAGGTGCTGGGCAGCCTCTCCGGGGGCTGCGTTGAAGGCGCCGTGGTGGCGCTCGCCCAGGAGGCAATGGACGACGACGTCCCGCGCCATAGGGTCTTCGGCTTCAGTTCCGCCGACGCCTTCGCGGCCGGGCTCACCTGCGGCGGACAGCTGGAGATTCACGTCCAGCCGGTGCCGGCGG
Source organism: Pseudarthrobacter sp. YAF2 (assembly GCF_052113345.1). Lineage (NCBI taxonomy): Bacteria > Bacillati > Actinomycetota > Actinomycetes > Micrococcales > Micrococcaceae > Pseudarthrobacter > Pseudarthrobacter sp. YAF2. Next base: position 197,522 of record NZ_JBFRDA010000013.1, read on the forward strand.
GCGTTCCCGGTCAACCGGAGCACCCGCTCCGGGCCGCACTGCGGCAACTCGCCGGCCTCGGCCACGACGAACCCGTGGCGCTGGTACGGGTGCTGGGCACACAAGGTGGCGCCGCCGTCGTACTCCTTGATCCGGCGAAGTTCCGCGTGGCTGCCTCCCCGGAGCTGTCACCCGTACTGCACGGGGAGTCCGCGCTGCGGGTGGAGTCCATCCTGCGCAACGGCGGCGCAGGGCTGGTCCCGCTGGTCCAGGCAGGGGATTGCCTGCCGGACCGCGACGGCGATAGCCGGAGTTCCGGGGAACCCGCCGTCCTGGTGGAGTCCCGGCTCGCCCCGCCACGCATGCTGGTGTTCGGCGCCAACGATTTCGGGGCGGCCCTGGTGCCCGCGGCCAAGCTGCTCGGCTACCACGTGACCCTGGTGGACGCCCGGCCGGCCTTTGCCAGCCAGCCCCGCTTCGCCGCCGCCGACCAGGTGGTGACGGACTGGCCGCACCGCTACCTGGCTGCGGAAGCGGCAGCGGGGCGGATTGATACCCGCACCGTGGCCGCCGTCCTCACCCACGATCCCAAGTTCGATATTCCGCTGCTGGAGGCCGCGCTGGCCCTGGACCTCGCCTACGTGGGCGCCATGGGCTCCCGCCGCAGCCACCTCCAGCGGGTTGCCGAACTCCTTAGCGCCGGCGTCCCGCCGGAGCGGATTGCGCAGCTGCACTCACCCATCGGACTGGACCTCGGCGCCATCACTCCCGCCGAGGTGGCGGTGTCCGTCACCGCGGAAATTATCGCCGCCGGCAGCCGCGCCGCCAGCTGCCTGCCGCTGCGCGAAACGTCCGGCACCATCCACCCGCACCCCACGCATTCCCACCTGGCGCCGGCAACGGCGCCCACAGACCTTACCCCGCAGGAGATCGCATGGACATGAACACCATCGAGGCGGTGGTCCGCACCACCGACCCCGCACAATGGCGCGACGGCGACGCCTGGCTGGCCGGCGGAACGGTCCTCTTCTCCTACGGCAGCTACGCCTTTGGGCCCCAGCCCCTCAAGCGGCTCCTGGACCTCGGGGCAGCAGGCTGGACGCCCATCACCGTCACCGACGACGGCATTGACCTTGCCGCCACCTGCACCATTGCCGAGCTGTACAAACTGCCCGGTATGGCGGCTGCGGACGGCCGCGGCTGGTCCGGGCTGGACCTGGTCCGGGCCTGCTGCGATTCCTTCGTGGCCTCCTTCAAGGTGTGGAACATGTCCACGGTGGGCGGCAACCTCTGCACGTCGCTGCCCGCCGGGCCGGTCATCTCGCTCTGCGCCGGGCTGGACGGGGTGGCCACCATCCTCACTCCGGGCGGCGGAAGCCGCAACGTCCCGGTCTCGGACTTCGTGACCGGTGACGCCGCCAACTGCCTGGCACCGGGCGAGCTGCTCCGCAGCGTCCACCTCCCGGCGTCGGCCCTTTCCTCACGCGTGGCGTTCCGCCGCCTGTCCCTGAGCAACCTGGGCCGGTCCGGGGTGCTCCTGATCGGACGGCTCGACGCCGGAGCCTCGCTGGTCCTGACCGTCACCGCCGCCACCAAACGGCCGGTGCAGCTGCGCTTCGACGGCCTGCCCGATGCCGACCGGCTCGCAGCTGCCCTGGACGACGCCATCCCGGCCGGGCTCTACCACGACGACATCCACGGGCTGCCGGCCTGGCGCCGCGACATGACCTACCGGCTGGCAGAAGAAATCCGCGCCGAACTTGCCGTGCCGGCCGGTGTGCCCGGGCTGCGCTTCTCCGGAGACTTCTGGCCACCCCGCACCGGTGCAGCACCGGCAGCCGGGTCCACCACACTTCCGAAAGGGGCCTGAGCATGGCCATCGAGATCAACGGCACCACGTCCGAGGCTGCTCCGCGGCCCGGGCAGTGCCTGCGCACCTTCCTGCGCGAGCAGGGCAACCTCGGCGTCAAGAAAGGCTGCGACGGCGGCGACTGCGGAGCCTGCACGGTGCACGTGGACGGCACCCCGGTCCACAGCTGCATCTACCCCGCAGTCCGCGCCGAAGGCCATGCCGTGACCACCATCGAGGGGCTGGCCGGCACCACTGACGGCGGCCTGCATCCGGTGCAGCAGCAGTTCCTGGAGCGGCAGGGCTTCCAATGCGGCTTCTGCACGGCCGGCATGGTGATGACCGCGGCCACGTTCGACGACGCGCAGAGGGACAACCTGCCTCGCAACCTCAAAGGCAACCTCTGCCGGTGCACCGGCTACCGCGCCATCGCCGATGCCGTCTGCGGGCACGCAGGCCACCCGGATACCGAAGGGCCGGGCTCGGGCATCGCGGGCGAAGGCCAGCCGGATCCGGAGCCGGGCCGGCTGGGCGACGACGTTCCGGCCCCGGCCAGCCGCGCCGTGGTCACTGGGGCTGCGCGCTACACGCTCGACGTCCCCCCGGAACAGCAGCAAGGGCTGCTGCATTTGAAGATCCTCCGTTCCCCGCACGCGCATGCCCGGGTAGTGTCCATCGACAAGGACGCGGCGCTGAACGTGCCCGGCGTGGTGGCGGTCCTCACCTCCGAGGACGCGCCGGCGCAGCTGTTTTCCACGGCCCAGCACGAACTCTTCACCGATGACCCGGACGATACCCGGGTCCTCGATGACGTGGTCCGGTTCATCGGCCAGCGGGTGGCCGCCGTCGTGGCGGAGTCGGTGGCTGCCGCGGAAGCCGGCGTCCGCGCCCTGCAGGTGGAGTACCAGGAACTACCTGCAGTCTTTTCGCCGCAGGAAGCGCTGCTCCCTGGCGCCGCACTGGTCCACGGAGACAAGGATGCTGCGAAAGCGCGTATCGCCCGCCCGGAGCGGAATGTGGTGGCTGAACTGCACTCGGAACTGGGAAACGTCGCCGACGGCTTCACTGCCGCCGACTTCATCCACGAACAGACCTACCGGACCCAGCGCGTCCAGCACGTCGCCCTGGAAACCCACGCTGCCATCGCCATGGTGGACGACGACGGCCGGCTGCAGGTGCGCACGTCCAGCCAGGTCCCGTTCCTGGTGCGCCGCACGCTGTGCCGGGTGTTCGGGCTCGAGGAGGACCGCGTGCACGTGGTGGCAGGACGCGTGGGCGGCGGTTTTGGCGGCAAGCAGGAGGTCCTTACCGAGGACCTCGTGGCGCTCGCGGCCCTGAAACTGAAGCGCCCGGTCCAGCTGGAACTGACCCGCACCGAACAGTTCATCGCCACCACCACCCGGCATCCGTTCACCATCAAGCTGAAGGCCGGGGCCAGCAAGGACGGGAAGCTGACGGCCCTGGAGCTGGACGTGGTGACCAACACCGGCGCCTACGGCAACCACGGCCCGGGCGTCATGTTCCACGGGTGCGGCGAATCGCTGGCGGTGTACAACTGCGCCAACAAGAAAGTGGACGCCCACTCGGTGTACACCAACACTGTGCCGGCCGGTGCTTTCCGCGGGTATGGGCTGAGCCAGATGATCTTCGCCATCGAGTCCGCCATGGATGAACTGGCCACCGGCATCGGCATGGATCCGCTGGAGTTCCGCCGCCGGAACATGGTCCGCGAAGGGGATCACATGCTGTCCACCCAGCCGGACCCGGAGGAGGACGTCCACTACGGCAGCTACGGGCTGGACCAATGCCTGGACCTGGTCCGGGATGCGCTGGACCGTGGCCGCGAACGTTACCGGCAGGCCGGCCTTGAGGACCCGGGGCCGGACTGGATGGTGGGCGAGGGCGCGGCCCTTTCCATGATCGACACCGTCCCGCCGCGAGGCCACTTTGCCCATGCCCGGCTCCGTCTCCTGCCGGACGGGACGTACCAGGCCGACGTCGGGACCGCCGAGTTTGGCAACGGCACTACCACTGTCCACGCCCAGCTCGCCGCCACGGCGTTGTCCACGGAAGCGTCACGGGTGGCGGTGCGGCAATCGGACACGGACCTGGTGGAGCACGATACCGGGGCGTTCGGTTCGGCCGGCACCGTGGTGGCGGGCAAGGCCACCCTTGAAGCAGCCGAAGAACTGGCTATCCGTCTCCGGGCGTTCGCGGCGGGCATCCGCCAGACGCAGGCTTCCGCGTGCGTCCTCGACGGCGACGCCGTGGTGGTCGACGGAACCCGTGTGGCACTGGCTGAACTGGCGCAGGCCGCCGCGGAAGCCGGCGTCGAACTCGCCGCAGAGGGCCGCTGGGGGGGCACGCCGCGCTCTGTCGCGTTCAACGTTCACGGCTTCCGGGTGGCGGTGAACCGCGGTACCGGCGAGCTGAAGATCCTGCAGAGCGTGCAGGCAGCTGATGCCGGCGTGGTGGTCAACCCGCGCCAGTGCCGGGGACAGATTGAAGGCGGGATCGCCCAGGCCATTGGTGCCACGCTGTACGAGGAAGTGGTGGTGAACGACGACGGCAAGGTCACCACGGACATCCTGCGGCAGTACCACATTCCGACCTTTGCGGACGTGCCGCGCAGCGAGGTGTACTTCGCAGACACGAATGACAAGATGGGGCCGCTGGGCGCGAAGTCGATGAGCGAGAGTCCGTTCAACCCGGTGGCCCCGGCACTCGCCAACGCCATCCGGAATGCCACCGGGGTGCGGTTCGCACAGCTTCCCATTGCCCGGGACCGGATCTACCTGGGCTTGAAGGAAGCGGGGCTCGTCCCGGCGAAATACGAGACCTCCAATTTTGCTGGCACATGATCAGGTTGGGCGTCCTAGAGATTCTTTAGCCTTGATGTCTTTTGCGCAGCAGAGGCGCCAGGGAAACTATTGCAGTTAGTGCTGAGCCCAGTAGGCCGAGAGTCGCGGTAAGTACACCCAGCGCCGAGGGCGGGATATTCCGTGCTTGACTGCTCAGGTCGTAAAGCGATTGCGGGTTTGTGAAGTTGTCTGCTACCCATGCCAGAGCTAATGAACCAGTGCCGGCGAGCACTAATAAGAAGATGAGCGCTTTCGTACTTGAACGGTTCTTGCTGTGTAAGTCGACTTCGTCATCTGGACTAGTACCTTCCGCTTTAGCCAGGGAAAAGCGCAGCCCCTTCCGGTTCGGTGTTCCTCCGTCCGCGATGATGGTTGCGGATTTGCTGATCCAATCGTCAACCATGGTTTGAGTCATATCCCCGGCGGGATGAAGGTGCAGGAGGGCCGCTTCGTCAAGAAGAGGTCGTATCTTTCGCCGCCACACCCTTTGAGTCAACTCGTTGCTGGGAGATGCCGCAGAGGGAAGGGGACGGAATCGGTTGAGCAGCACTTCCTCGACGCGAGTTAAGGAGTGCAAACTCAGCCTGGCTGATGGTTCCGACCGTTTAAATTGGGTTCGTTGTGTTGAGTGCAATAGCCAAAGGGCAGCGCTCAAATATTGCCACTCAAAGGGTGCTCTTGCTCGCCACCTGGAATCGCGAAACTCGTAGGTGGCAAGTAAGGGAATGAAGCATAGTAAAGTTATGCCCCAGCATAAGAGGGTTTCGGATAGGGGAAGCTTATGCAGAATTCCTTCTACAGAAACAAATGTGAGTTGCCCGACGCCATATAGCGCAGACAGCAGGGCCATGATCCAAGGGGCCACGAAAAGAGCATCATTAGCCTTGCTGGCAGCTCGGACGTTTTGCAGATGACGACTAGTGAGGCGCCTCCAAGCGACGGCCGACAGATTACCGTCATGGGGCAACGGATAACTGAACCACCGGATGATTTTGCCTGGAGCCCGCGCTAAAACCTTCTCAGAGGTGGACAACTGATGTGGCTTGCTGCTGTAAGACCAACGAACGAAGCACACCGATGTTAACCATGCAGCGCAGTTCACCAAGTTAAGGAGGGAAATCCAATCGACTACACCACTGATATCCATTACTCTCCTGCATAATCGATGGGCCCTGCTATAAGGCGTACTTGTCTATGAGCACCGTAACGGTCAGCGGTGACAGTCGCTTTCGCATAGTGGTGGAGTCCTTCAGCCGGAACGGCTCGCCGTAAAATTCCGGCTGCGGGGAAGCCCGCCATATAGTCAGGGGATGGAACAGCGGATTTTAGGCAAGACCGGACGAAACGTCTCCATCGTGGGGCTCGGCACCTGGCAGCTTGGCGCGGACTGGGGCACCGTGGACCCGGCACAGGCCCAGGCCATCCTCGCTGCCTCCGTGGAGGCGGGCGTCACCTTCTTTGACACCGCCGATGTCTATGGCGACGGAAAGAGCGAGCAGGCGATCGGGAAATTCCTCGCCGACAACCCGGGGCACGGCGTCACCGTGGCCACCAAGATGGGCCGCCGGATGGAACAGCGGGCGGAAAACTATTCGTTGGGCAACTTCCGCCAGTGGGTGGACCGCTCACGGAAGAACCTGGGCACCGACACCCTGGACCTGGTCCAGCTGCACTGCCCGCCCACCGCCGTCTACAGCAACAATGAGGTGTATGACGCCTTGGACACGCTCGTCGCCGAAGGGGCCATCCGCAACTACGGTGTCAGCGTGGAACGAACGGACGAGGCCCTGGAAGCCATCCGCCACGAAGGGACCGCATCGGTCCAAATCATCCTGAACGCCTTCCGGCTCAAGCCTCTTGATGAAGTCCTCCCCGCCGCGAAGGCCGCCGGGGTAGGCATCATTGCCCGGGTGCCGCTGGCGTCTGGGCTGCTGTCCGGAAAGTACTCGAAAGACACCACCTTCGCGGAGAACGACCACCGGAATTACAACCGGCACGGCGAAGCCTTTGACGTGGGGGAGACCTTCTCCGGCGTGGACTTTGAACTGGGCCTGAAGGCGGTGGCGGAGTTCGAGCAGCTGGTGCCCGCCGGGGCCACCACGGCGCAGGCCGCCATCGCCTGGATCGCGGCGCAGGACGGCGTCACCTCCGTCATCCCGGGCGCGCGCAACGTGGAACAGGCCCAGGGCAACGCTGCGGCAGCCGGCGTAAGCGTCGGGAAAGAGTTCGACGACGGCGTCCGCTGGATTTACGACCACTACTTCCGCGAGGCCGTCCACCCGCGCTGGTAGCCCTTCGCCGACTGCCCCATGCCTCGCTTCGCTCGCCACGGGGACCCCGGGCGGCTCTCTTACCAACTCCGCTTTGTGGCACGTCGGCGGCAAGGAGGTCACCAGTGACCAAGCGGGCGGACTACGGGGCGGTGCTGGAATCGCTGCCACCCGAACAGTGGGAGGCGTATCTCGCCGCTGAGTCCGGGCTGCCCGGGCCGCGTGGCAACATCGAACTGGCGGAAGCGTTCGCCGATGTGGCGGATCCCGCCCTGATCCGCATGTACGCCCGGAGCCCGGATGAATACTTTGCCGTGTGCGGTGCCATCGGCTACGGCCGGCTCCTTGCCGAAGGCGATCCCGAGGCCGCCCAAACCCTGAGGGTGCTGGCCGAAGACGGCCGATGGCGCGTGCGCGAGGGCGTGGCGATGGCGTTGCAACGGCTGGGAGACAGGGACATGCCGGGGTTGTGGAAACTGGCCTCGGATTGGCTCACCGATGGACCCCTGGTGCAGCGTGCCGTGGCGGCCGGGATCTGCGAACCGCGCCTGCTCCTGCGGCCGGAAGACGCCGCCAAGGCGGTCGAGGTGCTGGACGCGATCACCGCGGCCATTGAGGGAACTGATCCCGGGACACGGAGGACGGACCAGTTCCGGGTGCTGCGCCAGGCACTTGGATACTGCTGGAGTGTCGCCGTCGCCGCTTCTCCGGTGCCGGGTATTGCGCACCTGGAACGGTGGGCTTCGAGCCGGGACAAGGACGTGCTCTGGATACTGCGCGAGAACCTCAAGAAGGCCCGCCTTGCCAGGGCCGATCCGGCTGCTGCAGAGCGTCTTGCCGCCCGACTGGAAGAGCACCGTGAATGAGCGCTCCCGCCATCGCCGCTTTTGTTGAGCGGCTGGCAGCCGTGGAGATGGGGCCTGCCTGCAACAACTTCTTTAACCATTCGGTCCCGGCTAAATGAGCTGCGCCGCCGCAACCTGGAAATCTACCTGCAGGAGATGCTCGACCGGCAGCCCGGGATACTGCTGTTAGGGGAGGCCCCGGGATACAGGGGCATGCGCATCACCGGGGTGCCCTTCACCAATCGGACCATCCTGGAGGGCCCGGCCAACAGCTTCGGGCTTTTCGGCCCCGGGAAGGGCTACGTGCTTCCACCCGAAGCTGTGGGAGTTGCCGCGGAGCCGACGGCCACGGTGCTGTGGCAGGTGCTGGAAGAAGTGGGGCTCTTGCCACTGCTGTGGAGCGCCTTCCCATGGCACCCCCATCAGCCGGGGAAGCCGCTCTCGAACCGCACGCCCAAGCCCTCGGAAACGAAGCTCGGGACACCTTTCTGGCAGGCGCTCGCTGAATTGTTCGGCATCAGCTCCATCGTGGCTGTGGGCAACGTTGCCCGGCACAGCCTGCAGCGCAGCGGACTCGAGGTACCCAAAATCCGGCATCCCGCCCACGGCGGCCGCTCCGGCTTCATGCAGGGCCTAGAGGAATTGCTCGACGCCGGTGGTTGAGCTTGTCGAAACCCAACCATTCTTTTTTGTGGGCATGGTCCTGGCGGCCTTAAATGTCGTACCCCTTGGTGATGATTGTTGTATGGGGAAAGCGGCGGTGGTGGGGGCGTTCGAGGATATCTGTGCTGCCCTTGCCGTGCTTCTTGCTGAGGTCGACGGGTCCGGTGCGGAGTCGTTTTCGGTTGCTGATCCGTTGGCGGGGTTGGCGGATGGGTGCCTGGAAGTCTTGGACGGTGTCCGTGAGGTGGAGGCCAGGGTCGCTGGTCTGAAAGCCAGGGCTGCGGTGGGGTATGCGGATGCTGCCGGTGTTGTTGCGG